>CAZVHE010000227.1:1220-1539 GCA_964627705.1 uncultured Chthonomonas sp. | reverse complement strand
TAAACGTCGCCCCACCGCCCGAGGCGTTGGTGATCGGGGTGCGCTGGCCCGTGCGGCGGTCGCCGGTCACGAGCGTCACGGTGTAGGTCTCAAGCTCGCCAAGCGCGCTATTGTCGCCAGCCCGGATCTGCCCGGCCGCCCGCAGCGGGATCGCCACAGTCTGCCCGCCCACGTTCAGCGAGATGCCCCGCCCGTCGCGCAGCGTGTTGGAGAAGCGGAACTGGAACGTCAGGTCCTCGCGCGCATCACCATTGCTGTCGACATGGATCTCGTACAGCGCGTCCGGGTCCATGGTGAAATAGTTGGGTCCATATTCCGG
>CAZVHE010000227.1:589-1176 GCA_964627705.1 uncultured Chthonomonas sp. | reverse complement strand
CCCGGCTCGTAGCTGCGGAACATGTAGAAGCCCGTGCCGTCCACCTTCGGGGCCTTCGTGATGCCCGGGGCCTCCCGATGGCTCGAAGCCTCAACCGCCGGGGCTGCCAGCCCCGCCAGCAGCGCCAGTGCCGAAACCGCACCCTGTCGCAGTGTCACATTCATGATCTGCCGTCTCCATCAACGCCCGCGCGGACCAGTCCAGGCGCGGTGCTGCAGGGGAAACGGACGGGCGGCAGCGGTCGGATGCCGGGGGATGAAAAGAATTTAACGTGGGGGGGAAGGCGCGGACGGCGGTCATCCACGGGGTGGTCTTGGTGATTTGGGACGCGCGACACCCAAAGGAGGCTGGGTGAAAGCCCACCATTTCAATTATCCCTAGTGAGGGATAATCTGCCGGTACAGCGCACGAACTGAGGATTATGGCCGACAAGTTCATTTTTGCTGATGAAGCCGGATGCTTCACGTTTAGGGACAAGCCGGGCGCTAGTCGCTTCTTCATTCTGGTGACCGTCGTCGCAGAGCGCTGGATCGTTTCAGATCAACTCCTCGACCTCAGGCGGCGACTAGCTCTCAAGGGGGACGTTG
>CAZVHE010000227.1:279-565 GCA_964627705.1 uncultured Chthonomonas sp. | reverse complement strand
TCTCCAGGAGATCAGGAACCAGGTCTTCGCGATCATGGCGAAGCAGGACTACCGCTGGGATGCAACCATTCTTGAGAAACGGAAGGCTCAACCGCAAACACGGGTGGATCACCCGACATTCTATCGCTTCGCGTGGTACTACCACTTCAAGCACATCGGTCGGGTGCTGGTTTCCGATGACGATAAAGTGCTGATCACGGCTGCCGCCCTTGGGGAAAAGAAGACGCGTGCGGCCTTCAAAGCCGGGGTCAACGAGCCCATCCAGCAATTGCTACCAAGAGAGCGC
>CAZVHE010000227.1:0-226 GCA_964627705.1 uncultured Chthonomonas sp. | reverse complement strand
GCCGACTACTGCGCCTGGGCGGTTCAGAAGAAGTGGGAACGCGGCGACACTCGGTCCTACGACCTGATCAAGGACCGCCGGGGCTCAGAGTTTGACCTCTGGCGCACCGGCTCCGTGTATCACTACTAGGCCCCGCCACATCGGCTATCCCGAAAGGGAGGTGCTACCCAAGAGCATCTTCGCCGAGCAAGGGACCCGCGATGAAACTAGGATAAACGAGCCAATT
>CAZVHE010000226.1:0-1548 GCA_964627705.1 uncultured Chthonomonas sp. | reverse complement strand
CCCGGCGGCGTCATAGGTGTAGCGCAGCACCGCGTTCGCATTCGAGATCATCACCACTCGCCCGCCACTCCCTCACGATTGCCAGATCGGCCATCCGCTGATCAACAACCACGCGATAACCGCAACGAACGCCACCACGCCCCAACTTAAAACAAGCGGACTCTCAATGCCGAATAGCAGACTGGCGGTCGTTTCCGCCAAACCGGTAACGTGCATCGTCAAATACTGCGCAAGCCAGCGTCCCGTTGTCGGACAGCTCCAGAACGGATCAATCAATAAATATTGAAACATTGTGACGATCGGAATCGCCGAACGTGCAAGAGCCACCATAATCGGATGAGTCCGTGTGACCGCAACTCGCCGCCGATAAAGAACGTCGACCAAGTAAATCAAACAGAGATTTCGCGCCGTGGACCACAGGGGCACCCCTTCCTCTCCAAACAGCGGCAGTACGGCTAGCGGACTGTGAAAAGCAGGAGTTCTGGTGGGCAGCATGTTTGGCGGCAGAAATGGACATATCCCCACCCCTCGAACCACCCACACACTTACTGCCGCTGCAATAACGCTCAACACGAGCCTTCGCCACCAAGGTGGAGGGGGCTCATGAGGGCACAAACCATCGCGGCGCATCATTCTGATACGGCGCCGGATCCGAATGTGCATGACGGTCTGGATGGCTAGTCCACCGATGGCAGCCCCCAACGGCGGCCAGACTATGCCCTTATCCGGAATGAAATCCATCTCACCTGTCAAGGCATCGGCTGCGGTCCATGAACAGCGACATAACCTCACTAAACGCCGTGCCCAACGTCCATCCAACGCGCGACGCGTCGCGGAGCCGGGGAGGCAGCCAAGTCCCCGGCCCGATCATGCTTCCGTCTACCCATCGAACGTCTCGTCCAATTCCGACGAAAGCCGAACCACCTATGGACCAGGCCGTTCGTGCCGTGGTCTGCCAGGCAATATCCCGGACATCGTCGCTTGTTAGCCGTGGTCGACTGTCCACCTCGACTTTTCTGAATGTCTCAGCCGTTGCAATCGCCCCTGCTGTAAGGGCAGCAGCCGCGACGCGCCCCAGAGGCAGGCCACGCACCGCCCCAACAGCGGCCCCCATCACGACGGCCTTGGCAAAGGTCCGCCCGTCAATGCGGCCGCTTCTCCATGCGTTCCAATGAGTGAAGGCTGCACTTCCGCCCCCCATCAGGGCACCAACCAACGCCAAAGGAACATCGCCTTTCGGATCACCCAACAGAACGGGGACGTTTCGCATGTACCCATGGGGATTCAATCCTCCTCCTTCAACCCCTAGGGGATCCACTTGCAGGAAGCGGTCGAGGGTGGGCGAGTCGGCGCGGTGGCGGTAGTCGTAAAGGCCCAGCGGCGCCAGCCACTCGCGGCCGGTGAAGAGGAACCGCACCCCATGGGCCGATTCGGATCGCGGCTCCCAATCGGGCGGAAAGAAGAGCGACTTGCCGAGGCGTATGCCTCCTCCCAGCGCCTCCGTTCTCCGCCT
The DNA here is from genome assembly GCA_964627705.1 of uncultured Chthonomonas sp. Lineage (GTDB taxonomy): Bacteria > Armatimonadota > Fimbriimonadia > Fimbriimonadales > Fimbriimonadaceae > JAHBTC01. The sequence continues at coordinate 35 of CAZVHE010000226.1, read as the reverse complement.
CACATGGTCCGCCCGCCGCATGCGCGTCACCCTTC
>CAZVHE010000225.1:0-1564 GCA_964627705.1 uncultured Chthonomonas sp. | reverse complement strand
AGGAGGCTATGGCGACCGTCCGCCGCGCCGAGACTATGGCGACCGCGGTGGTTACTGCAATCGTCCCCGCCGCGACTTCGGAGACCGTGGCGGCTTTGGTGGCCCGCGCCGCGACTTCGGTGACCGGGACGGAGACCGTGGTGGCTACGGTGACCGACCGCGCCGCGACTTCGGTGACCGTGGTGGTGACCGAGGCGGTTTTGGTGATCGTCCGCGACGTGACTTCTACGACCGTGACGGGGACCGACCGGGTGGCGATCGCCCGGGCAACGACCGACCGTTCTTCGACCGTCGTCCGGGTGGGGTCGCCCGCCGTTCAAGGGAGGCCGACCGGGTGGCTCCGGCCGCCCGCCGTTCAAGAAGCGGTTCCGGGATAACGACTAACTTTTGCGGTACGTCGAGGCATCCATCTCACGCACCTCAACCGTGACGCCCACCCGGGCGTCGGGCCACAGCGACCTCATGCATTCGTGCATGAGGTCGCCCATTTTTTGCCTGAGCTCAAGGGGGCGACCACTCAGCACCGCCACTTCCAGATGCGCAAACTCGCCGGGATGCCCGACGCCAGTGGCGTAGTCTCCCACCACTTGGAGCGCGGCCTTCACCGCCTCCGGGCGCACCGTCTCCACCTCACTAAACCGGGCCACCAGGTCCGCCAGGACTTCGGGCGGCGACTTCGGCATCCCCGCCCGGCCACCCAGCCTAAGCAGCAGGTGCGGCATCTTCCAGCTCGGCGCGGCGGTTGCGCATGATCTCGGCCACGGAGAGCAGCACGCTCAGGAACATCGGCCCCAACATCACCCCAATCGGACCGAAGAACAAAACCCCGGTGATGAGCGCAAAGAACAAGCCCACCGGCGGCATGCTGGCCTGGATAAAGAACGGCCGCAGAAGATTGTCCACGTTCGAGAGAATCGCCATCCCGAAAATGAGCATCGCAATCGCGCGCCCCGTATCCCCTTGCAGAACGAGCGTGATCACCACCGGGATGTACACCGACGGCGGCCCCAGCAGCGGGATGCACGCCATGACAAAGGTGAGCAACCCAATCAACACGGCCCCCTTGATCCCAATCGCAGCGGCAAAGACGCCCGCCAACAAACCCTGAATGAACGCCACGGCCACAATGGCCTTGGCGACTTCTTTGATAGTCCGCACGAGTCGGTCCAAGATCAGGTTCGCCTCATCCCGCCGCACTGGCATGAGATCCACCGCCGGCCCGCGCAATTTGTGCCCATCACGCAGGGCGTAGAATAGCGCCACCAGGCTCATGAGCGTGATGACAATGACGAACACCAGCTTGCCCAGGAACTCCGCCACCGGGCGCGCCGCGTTCTGCACCAGCCGAGTGGCGTTCTCGTCAATCACCGCCGCGAGGTCGAGGTCCTTAAAGCCTAAGGTGTTCAAAGTCGGCTGAAGCCGCTTCTGCGCCTCGTGGGCCAGATTTTCCAGCGTGGTGCCCCGAGGCTCGGCTTCGGCATTGATTTCGGCTACCAGTTGCCGGGCTTCGGCCACGGCGATGATGCCTGCCGTCGAAAGCGGCCCCAAGACCACAAAGATTAGC
>CAZVHE010000224.1:0-1578 GCA_964627705.1 uncultured Chthonomonas sp. | reverse complement strand
CCGTCGCCGTCGGCGTCCCCATCGGCCAGGGCGGCCAGCAGCGCGGCGTTCACTTCTTCCTTGCCGGCGGCCTCCATCGCGTCGTGTACCGCCCGGCCAAAGGCGTTGCGGCGCGGCGGATTGGTGTGGCACAGGCTGCACCCTTCGGCCTTGGCCCGCTTGGCGGGCTCCATTTGGGGGAGTTTTTCCAGCTGCTCCAGGAACTCGGGCTTGCCCCACCCGAGCGCAGACAGGCTCAGGGTGGCGATTACGGTCAGGGCGTAGCGCGGCACCTTCATTGTAAGTCGCATTCTACGCCCCCTCTCATTGCCTTAGCAACTATGCGGGCTTAGCCAGCCGCCAGCGTCCGCCTCAGCCACTCGTCCAGCACGCGAATGACTTCGGGGTTGAATTCCGCCCCCTGCCCCCACCGGGTCATGCTGTCCAGCGCCGACGTGGTCTTAAAGAAGCCGTGGTCGCTACCCGCCACCATCTTGTATTCGGCGGTGCCGGGGCGCACCCCGTTCACAATCCGGGCGATCTCTTCGTGATCCCACTGGGTGGCAATGAACTCATTTTCGCCCCACATCGCCAGCACCTTGGCGTCCACATTCAGCCACGCGCCGGAGAGGTTGCGAGCGGCCAGCTCCCGCCAGAACCCCAGCCCCACCCCGCTGTAGGTGCGGCCATCGGGGATGTTGCCCCGCACGGCATCGGCCAGTTCCGGGCGGCGCTCGATCACTTGCTGCGGGCTCAGCCCTTCCATGAACACGTGGTGCGAAACCTGGGCCAGGTCGCGCAGGGCGCTGTTCACATCCCCCGGGGCACCCCCGCCCAGCGTCATTTGGCGGCGGGTGTTCTCCAGCAGATACTCCGTCCAGGTCTTGGTGAGCGTGCCGTATACGGCCACGCCCGCCACCTTCTCTTGCGAGGCCACAAACGGGCCGAAGCAGCCGCCCATGCTGTGCCCGAAGATGACAATGCGCTGGGGGTCTACGAATTCGAAGGTCTTGGTCAGGCGCAGCGCCTGCAGGTAGGCATCTTCTTCTTGCCCAAAGCCGAGCTCACTGTAGGCCGGGCCTTCGCTGTCTCCCTGGCCGGGCTTATCCACCCGGACAATGGTGTAGCGGTCGGCAAAGGAGGCCAGCACGTTGCCGTAGGCGGTGACGGCGTAATCGCCGTCAATCGAATACTGGCCAATGCCGCCGATCATGAAGATCGTGGGATGCGGGCCGGGCGCGATGGGGTGCGTGGCAATCACGCGGATGCGCTTGCCCTGGCTCACTACTTGGTCGTAGTGCACCCGGAACCCGTCCGCCTTCATAAAGGGGCGCGGGGCCAGCGGGGCGCGGGCGGTGCGGATATCGCGGCCCCGAATGAACTCGACCGCGACCTCTTGGCCCGATTTGAGGGTGGCCAGGATGCGGGTGACGTCGGCGGCGGCGGTCACGGGCTCCCCGGCGAGCTTGGTCAGGATATCGCCGGTTTGTAGGCCCCACTTTTGGGCGCTGAGCCCCTCGGTGACGGTGCCGATGAGGACGCCTTTGGCTTCGGTGAGGCCGGCGTTCTGGGCGGTTTCGAGCGTGAGCGGGCGCATCT
>CAZVHE010000223.1:1343-1594 GCA_964627705.1 uncultured Chthonomonas sp. | reverse complement strand
GGAGAATCGCCCCGATCGTGCGGCGGCTCAGGGATTCAATCCCGGCCGCGCTCGTGTCATCCAGCTCGTGCCACAGATCCTCGACCAGAAGGTCGTCACTCACAAGGAGCGAGTGGCGCGGGAATCGGACCATCATGTCGTCCTCCTGCACCTGTACCCCGCCTTCGATGACTGGGCGGCGCCTTCGCACCGTGCCCTCGAACACGGTCACTCCATCGATGGCCAGCTTCACTGTGCCGCCCATCGTCATC
>CAZVHE010000223.1:0-1333 GCA_964627705.1 uncultured Chthonomonas sp. | reverse complement strand
GCTTCTTGTAGTCCTCCTTGATCGTGGGCGGGTCGGTCGCCGTGTCCAGCGTAGGCACCGTCACCAGGGCCTCGAGCACGCTCCCGGCCATCTCACTCGTGGCCTGCCAGGAGAGCTTGCGCCAGCTCTCGGAAAGGTCGATTTCCTCGGTCTCCGGAGTGACGATCCAGGGCGGTACCTCGAACTGCAGGGCGTAAAGCTCCGGCGTGTAGACGCCGGAGTGGCTGGGCCGCAGCCAGGTGCGCAGCGAGACCTGCCGGTCAGTGGCCGCGTTCCACGAGACTTCCGTGGTGGCCACGGCACCGGTCTCAGAGGTGTAGCCCGCACCGGGAGTCGTCAGGGTGGCACTCTTGCAAAGCGTGGCCGGGAGCCCGACGCCCTCCGTTTGGCCGACGATGCCGAAAGCGGTGGCCTTCGGGGCCAGCGGGCCAACGGCATGGCTCATCACCTCGGGCAGGGGCTCAGGGAGCGTTCTGACGCCGGTGGCCACATAGCGCACGGCCGCCATGCCGAAGGCGACCTGGTACTCGGTTCTCCGCACCCCGATGTAGACTGCCGCTCCGTCCGTCTTGCGATTCACACCGATGGAGGGATCGAACGGGCAAGCGATGCCCCAGCGTGAGCACTCGATGAGGAAAGCCGAGCGGACCCCGGTGTCCGTGTTGCTGGCCGTGGACTCGCCGCCACCTCCGGCCTGGCTGAACACCACGCTGATGTTCGACGCGCCCCATGGCACCACGGTGAGCTGGAAGGGCTGGCCGTGGTCGATACCACCTGCCGCAAACTCGAGCCGCTGAACATGCGACCATTCGGTGGCCGAACGACGCACCCAGAGCCAGGCGTAGCCCGAAGCGTGCAGGCTGAGGAAGAACCTCTTGCCAAACGCGACCCCCATGTACACGTTGGCACGGTCGCTCATGGTGCCCATCGGCTGAATGAGGAGCGAGAAGCCTTCATTGGGCTTCAATGTGTTGCTTGTCTTCGCGACCCACGACAGATCGAACTCATCTTCTACGCCCAGGTCTCCAATCCACGTCTCCACATGAGGAAGTTCAGCAATGGGCGCGGTCGGGTCCGGGCGCAGGGTGGCCCAGAGAATCGGGGAGCCTCCCAGGTCGTCGCGCACCTGCTCGGCTAGAGCACCAGAGGCAATCACCAACTGGTTGGTCCGGTCACCTGATCCATACCAAGCATCGGCCCAGAACGGGTCTTCGAGGAAGGTGGACCACAAGGGGCCGGGTTGCAGCATGATGACGCCGGTATTCGGCTCCATCCAGATTCCGTCATCAACCGACTTCCCCATAGAAGCAGGCTCGGCGGGGTCGTAGGGAGC
>CAZVHE010000222.1:0-1720 GCA_964627705.1 uncultured Chthonomonas sp. | reverse complement strand
GGAAGGAGATGCCGCAGTCAATGACGATGAGATCGTCGCCCTGTTCAAGTACCGTACAATTCTTTCCGATTTCGCCGGCCCCGCCCAGGGGGATCAATCTAAGGTCACACATTAAGACTGAGGATACCGGCGAGGCTAGTTCAACTCTCGCCAACCGGCGGCCCACCGGAGGCCCCGTCTGAGCATCTTGGCGGCCATTTCGTTGTCGAAAACGTTGGGGTGATGGCCCAGCGAGCAGTAGAAAATCCGCCCTCGGCCGTACCGCTTGGTCCACGTCACGGGCATGCGGCAGCGCTGCTTGCCGTGCGGCCCGGGGGCGGCGGCCTGCGGGAACGTGCTGTAGGCCAGCACCTTCACCGCCGGGTCCACGTGCATGTAGTACTGCTCGGTGGCGACTTCAAACTCGCTCAGTCCTTCGGTGATCGCATGGCGGCGCGGACCGATGTGGATGAGGTGGCGCAGGCCATCGTTGCCCGGGTGCGCCACAAACTGGCCGCCGGTCATGAACTGCCACTCGCTGTCTTCGCGGAAGGCGTCGCACATGCCGCCGTGGCAGCCGGCCACGGCCACGCCGCGCTTGGCCACGGCTTCGTAGATCTTGCTGGCGTTCTCGCCCAGGCCCGGCCCCATCGTCCAGTGGGGGACAAAGAGGTCGCCCTTGCGGTATTTGGCAATGCGGTCCATCTGGGCAAGGTCTTCAATCACCTCGACCTCGAATCCATCGGCGGTGAGCCAGGAGCGGTAGAGGTCAGCGAAGGCACCGGGGTGGTGGCCATCCCACCCTCCGGCAAGCACAAGTGCGCGCGGCATGGGTTCGGTCTTACCCGGTGGTCTCGGCGGGGGGAGTGGCCGTTCGGGCCATTAAGATGCCGTCCAGAATTAGCAACGCCAACCCCTGCGGCACCACCGCCCAGCCGCTGGCGCGCAAATCCGCTGGACCGGCGGCTATGCCAAGTGTCAGCCCGACCGCGATGTACATGAGATTAAGCCCCTGGTTGAACGCCAGGAACTCACGGAACTTCTGGTAGCTCGCCGGCGGCTTCCCTTTCCAGCTTAGACCCACGATGATGAGGTTGATCACCGCCCACGAAGCCGTCATCACCCCCGCCGAACCTTGCTGCATCCCCAGCAAAACTCCCCCCGCCATGAGCGAGAAGCAAGACCACAAGGCCAGCCGCCGCAGGTGCGCCTTCAATTCGCGGGCGACGACTTCCACCGCCTCAATCCGCCAGGCGAGCCTGGTTCTCCGTCAGCCCTTCCACCGTCACATCGCGGTAGAAGCAGCTGCGGAAATTCTCATGGCACGCCGCGCCCACCTGCCGAATCTGCATCAGCAGACAATCCTGGTCGCAATCCACGCTCAGGCGCACCACTTCTTGGGTGTGCCCGCTCGTTTCGCCCTTCACCCAAAACGATTGGCGGCTGCGACTCCAGTACGTGGCGCGGCCCGTTTCCAGCGTGCGGCGCAGGCTCTCGGCGTTCATCCACGCCATCATGAGCACGTCGCCGTTGTCCGCATCCTGGGCAATCGCGGGGATCAACCCGTTGTCATCGAACTTGAGGCCCTCAATCAGGCCGGCGGGAACAGAAATCATGACAGGAGTTTACCGACGCCGCCCCCAGCCGACCCGGTATCCTACGGGCAACCGTGGAGGAGACCCCTTCGACATCTTCGGCCCCCACCCGGCCCGTGCGACCGCCGGGCGCGAGTTGGGGAATG
>CAZVHE010000221.1:0-1737 GCA_964627705.1 uncultured Chthonomonas sp. | reverse complement strand
ATCGGCAGCGACTCAAGATCCGGTGGAAGTTCTCAAAAGCAGATGCCCTCAATGTCTTCCATGAGAAGCTCCAACTATTCACACGGTCGCGGCACTAGGTTGATCTGGCGGCTCTTGAACATCAGGATCAATTCATTGATCGTCCGCTCACCGAAGGAGTTGTGTAGGGACATCGTCAGACCCCGAAACTCGCTTTATACCGCACCGCCGGGTGCCAGCACAATGCTAACCGAAGAACTAAGAAGCCTTGGCACCCCAAGCGAATCAGCGTCCTTTGAAGAGGTCGTTGATCCCCTGCGGTTCGGTTCACCTGTGGCAAACGGGGGTGCAGTGGAACAAGAACGGGCGAGGGTGTTGCGTGAGTCGTTGGCCGAGGTCGAGCTTTACGCCGGCCTCCACGCCTAGACGTGGTCCACCGCAGCGGCCAAGTCGAGGGCGGTCATCTCGTAGCCGTAGCCATCGAGGATGCGCTTGACGGCCAGGCGTCCCACACGGAGCGCGACCATCGGGGTGGACTCCAGGAAGGAACGCGACGCGCGGCTACGGGATTGGGGTCGGTGCGGCCAGTCCTCCCACACCGGACCGCCCGGTTCAGGTAGCGGGCGTTCCTGGCTGCGGCGAACCATCGTCCGGGGTCTCCGCCTGCGCTGGCCAGATCTGTCAGAATCCGCTGGGGATCGATTTCCGGGTACTGCGTTGCAATCTACCGGAAGGTCGTCTAGCCCGTGTTCGCCTGGTTGGCGGTAAGGGTGTGGCGGTGAATCCCTAAGGTCCGCGCGAGGTCGTCACGGACAAGGGCTATCACAGCCAGAAGGTGGTGAGCGATCTGGCCGAAGCGAGCGTGAGAACGTTCTGCTCGGAGCCGGAACGTGGACGACAGAGGTGGAGCGGGCAGCCCCGGGAACGGCAAGTGGTATATGCCAACCGGCGGCGCATCCGGGGCGAGCGGGGCAAACGGCTGCTGCGGCAGCGAGGCGAGTAACTGGAACGCTGGGACGAGCATTTGTACGACCGCGGCGAAATGCACCGGGTGCACCTGCGCAGGCGGACCAACATTCTGAAGATGCTGGTGGTGCACGCGGGCGCGGCCAATCTGGGACTGCTGATGCGGATGTTGCTTGGAGTGGGCACGCCGCGGGCCCTTCAGGGCAGGCTGCGAGCGGCCTTCTCGCTCATGATTCCCGTGAAACGGGCGTTACAACGACCCTGGCCGCCGCTCGTGGTCCGGCGGAGCCGGTTTCATGACCAGCTCGTCGCTCACGCGCCGACAGCGTGCGTTTCTGCCACCTCCTGAAAACCGTCACTTGTGCCACGGGCTGCTAGGCATCGCTGATGTCTTTGTCATTCGTCGGTAGCGAAAGGGATGGATCTCCCTCATGGGTTTGAGTAAAGAAGGATATAGCCGAGAGTAGCTCCAGCGGGCGTTTTCACCTTGAGGACGCCCGACCAGCCGGAAGGATTGTTTGCGGGGCCCAGGTCGGCGAGGCGGTAGCCGTTGCCGGAGCCGCCGGCGAGGATGAGTTCGCCGTTTGGGGTGAGTTCGAGTAGGGTGCTGTCGGCGAGGTTGGAGCCGGGACCGTGGATCTTGAGGGGTGAGGTGGTGGAGTCCGGCGCGGCGATGACGGTGGGGCCGGCGGCGAGGCCGGATGCGACGTGCGGCGTTTGCGACGCCCAGGTGCGGGCGTAGGCTTTTTGCGGGTCGTTGCCCTGCTGGATGCAGGCGCCCCAGAGGTGGAT
>CAZVHE010000220.1:0-1785 GCA_964627705.1 uncultured Chthonomonas sp. | reverse complement strand
GCATCAGCACCCCGCCCAGCCCGGCCACGAGGCCGCCCGCGCGGCGCAGAATGGCTTTAACCGCATCGCCCAGGTACGCCATGTGGCTGAGGAGCACCGCCCACAGACCGCCGAACAGCGGCCCGCCCGCCATGACGAACAGCCAACGGGGCGTGATGGTCGGGTCACCTTTCGGAGATTGCATCCCGATCGGGCTGTTGTGATACATCTCGTTCCAGACCTCGGGCCGAAGCATCAGCGTCATGTTGAAGCTGTAGATCTGCCCGATCCCCATGACAATCAAAAGCGAAAGTCCGGCGATGTGCCAGATGGGCTTGCGGTTTTCGATGCCGTGGATGGTGCGGTAGAGCAGCCAGTAGGCCAGCATGAGCTGGATGATCACGCTGATCCATAGCGAGCCGATAAGCACGCTACTGCTGTAAATCTGCTGGCCGTAAAGCACCTGCAAGAACAACAGCGGCGGAACCCCCAGGTTGATCACATAAGTCATGATCACGGGGAGGCGTTTGGCCAAAACGTAAGAGGCCTGCACGTACTCGACTTGCTGCCGGGCGCGGCCCTTGGCATTGAGATAAATCGTCAGAATCAGACTGCCCACCAGGATCATCACGGCCCCGAAGTGGAGACCGAGGGTGAGAAGGCTCAGCAATTTGAAGAGCCATACGGGGGCGGGTAGTGGTATCGGATCCGGGGTCGGAAACACGGGAAATTCACTCACTCCTTGAAGGAGAGCGTTGATCCGCAGGGCTCGTTTCCACGATCGAGCGGGTTCCGCTCACGTTCCTGAGTATCGTCCGTGAACCGAAGCGAGCGGTATACTCATCTTTGTGTCCTCAAGCTTGGGGACACGAGATTGAGCCATGTCGGCTGAGTTTTCGCCCCGTGAACAGAAAGTTCTGGAACTCGCGGCTCAGGGATTGACCGATAAGGGGATCGCGGAGGCCATGGGGATCAGTGCCGCTACCGTGGTGACCTACTGGGGGCGTATCCGGGCCAAGACCGGTCTGATCTCGCGGGCCGAACTCGTGGGGCACTTCATCCGGCGGGCGGCCGAGGCCGAAGTCACCGCACTCCGCCGGGAACTGGAAGCTCATATTGATGAGGAGCAACGCCTGCGCACCAGTCTGGAGCTCCTGCAGGGCTTTGTAGATGCGGCGCCCGAGGCGATGCTGATTGTGGACCCCAACGGCAACATCGAAAGCGGTAACGCCCTGGCGGCCGAACTGCTGGAATGCGACCAATCCGAATTCCATAACCTGAGAGTCGGACGCTTTATCCCGCCCGAAATCCACGACTTGCACAAGGTCTACCGCGAGCAATACATCAAGGACCCCACCCGCATCGTGATTGGGCACGGCACCGAGGGCGTGGAGATGCTCACCTGTAAGGGACGCCGCATGCGGGCGATTGTCACCATCAACGCGGCAGTGGTGCACGGGGTAACGAAAGTGATCGTCATTCTGCGCGGCCTCTCGGCCCCGGAACCGGAAATGCCCGGCGACCACGACCGGAAATCCCGGGCTTACACCTATCCTTCGGGGACCCGGTCGGCCTGAAATCCAGGGGTACGCTCCCCCACTGACATGCCCAGCCGCATTGAAATGGTGGGTGGCCGACTGCAGGTCCCCAACGAACCCATCATCCCGTTTATTGAAGGTGACGGAACCGGTCCCGACATTTGGGCCGCTTCAGTTCGCGTCCTGGACGCCGCCGTGGCCAAAGCCTATGGCTCCGAGCGCAAGATCCACTGGCACGAAGTGCTGGCGGGCGAGAAAGCCTTTAACC
>CAZVHE010000219.1:0-1863 GCA_964627705.1 uncultured Chthonomonas sp. | reverse complement strand
CGCCAGTTGTTGAAGTCCACGGCCCCCGTGACTGGGTTGCGGCCCCGGTTGAGGGTCGCCGTGATGCTTCCGGTCGTGACGACCATAGCGCCTTGGCCCAGGCGGGCCACCGAAATGGTGGAACCGTTGTTGAAGCCTGCCACCGACAAGAATCGCGCGCTATTGGCCACGTGACCGGCGTAGAGCAAGTCTTGCAGGGCGATCGGTGCCACCGGCGTGGACGCCAGCAGGGTCGAGCTCGTCATCGCCGCGAGATCCGTATTGTTCAGGCGATTTGGCGAGCTGAGGAGCGGGTGGCTGAAATCCGCCCCGAACGGCCCGACGGACGGGTTCAACTCGAAGCCATAGGGATAGCCACTCACCGGGTCCGGCTGGCTGCTATCAAAGTTGTCGATCCAGAGGGTGCCCCCTTGGTCAATGTAGTTGCGCAGGCGTTCGCGCTCACGGCCTGAAACCGCGTAGCCCTGGCGTGCGCTCATCACCAGGATGTCGAACTGGCTGAGCGCCTCATCGGAGACGCTGGAGAGCGGCACCTCCCAGTACGGCGCATTGTTCTTGGCCATTTGGGTGCCCGCCGCCGGCGTCGCCGGGTCAATCAGCGACCAGCGCGCAGCATCCGAAGCGGAAAGCGTGGTTCGACCCAGCGGATTGACAAAGCTCCACCCCGCGGGCTTGGTGCTGACGTCGTTGTCCAGGATCCAGAACAGGTTCGGCGAACCGTGATAGACCGGTCCCCCCAGCCCACCCAGGCGGTGGTTGTCAATGAGCAACGTCCCCGCACGAATGGGCGTGGTCCGCCGGTCGTAACTGACCGGCTGACCGAACGCTACCAGGCTGACGGTCAGGATGGCCGTGCTAGACACCAATCGATTCCATTGCATTAGGGATTCACCTCACCGAAGTACATGAGAGTTGGGCTGACCGGCAGGCGCGGCATCGGCGGCAACGGTTGCCCGTTTTCATTGACCCGCAAGGGAGCCCCCGCCACTTGGCCACGGCCCAAGACCGGGTCGTAATTCACTGAGAAGTTGGGGACGGTCAGCCAGCCCGGTTGTGCACCGGATTCGATGACCCAGGCCGCCGGGATTTGGAGACCGCTCGAACCGATTTGGCCCGGGATCCAGCCCCATTTGGCCTTCCACTTGATCTGATCGCTCATCGGCGCTGGCATGTTTTCGCTCAGGCTGCCGCGGATGCTCACGCGCACGGCCACCGGCTCGCCGTAGAACGGCGTGGTCGGATCGACCCCGAAGGTGCGCCAGCGGTTCTCGTTGCGCTCGTCGTTCGTGGCGCCCAGCGTCTGCCAGTTGGCAAACGTGTCGGCGGAGTTGCCATTGAACGAATCGCCCGGAATGACATAGAACGAACCTTCTTCGGCGTAGAGCGCCGCTTCGATGCGGATGTCATGCGGAGTGATGACCGTGCGGCCGTTCACCAGATTCTTGTTGGGCGTGCCACCCGGACCGTTCAAGCGGAATCGCATGAACGTCGGGTCGTTGACGGCCAGTTGCAGGTCGCCACCGGGGTTACCGGCGGTGCTTTCCAGCAGGCGCGTGGCCAGGTTGTAACCCGCCCAGGAGCCGCCCGGTTGGTACAGCGGGGTGCGCAGCACTTCGTAGCGCGGGAAGGCGTTCCGGGCCGGGTCCGTGTGACCGTGCATCGGGATGTTCGCCGCCGGGGCAAAGTACGGAGTTGCGCCGTTGTGCGTGAACACGTTCGGGCCAAACGTCAGCGTGGTCGGGAAGAGCATGCTGCGCCAGCTACCACCGGCCGCCGAAGCGAACGGCTGGGCCGCGAAGTCACCCCCGAAGAGGTCGCCGCCAACTCGGTCTCGACAGCCATCGCCCTCTGATATGAGCGACG
>CAZVHE010000218.1:0-1885 GCA_964627705.1 uncultured Chthonomonas sp. | reverse complement strand
GGCGTGGCCTGCTTCATGATCGACTGGAGGTCGATGATGTACTGCCCGCTGCCCGAAGACACCTGCGGCAGCTTGCCATCCCACTTCTCGATCCACTCCCGCGCGATGACCAGCCCCCCGCCGGAGACCTTGAGCGCCTCCGCGTTCAGCTTGGCGGCCTCGGCCGAACCCTGCGCCCGCGCCACGTCCGTTTGCTTTTGCAGCTCGGCCTGTTGCAGCACGTACTTCTGCTTCTCGGCCTCTTGCTGGGCCACCTGCTTGGCTTCGATCGCCTTATTGAACTCCGGCGAGAAGTCGAAGTTCACAATCGACAGCCCCTGCGCATCCACCACGATATTGTAAGCCGCCAGCCGCTTGATGATCTCGGATTCGACCTCGTTCTTCACTTGGGCGCGGTTGCGGATGAGCCCCTCGGCGGTGTAGCGCGCGGTGACAACCTTGAGCGATTCCTGCACGGTGGGGTCGATGATGCGGTTCTTATAGAGCGGGCCAACCTGGCCGTAAATCTCGTCCACCTTGGAGGCGTTCAGACGGAAGTTGAGCGCCAGCGTGGTGGTGACCACCTGCAGATCCTGGCTGGCGGCGGTGGCCTGTGATTCTTCCTTTTGGGTGCGGGTTTCCAGCAGTTGCACGCTGTGCACCCCCGGCACGATGATGTGGATGCCCGGGCCGAGCGTGCCATCAATCGCGCCGAAGCGGAGCTTGACGCCCGCGTAGCCAGCGGGCACCTGCACCACCCCGCTCCACAAGATGCCGCCCACCAGTAGAAAGATGCCGAATACTCGTGCCGCCCAGGCGGTGGGCTTGAGGTTCACCTTTTCGCTGGTTTGCTTGTTGACGCCGCCCAGCACAAAGGAGACAAAGATGATGACAATACCGAGGAGAACCGCGCCCATCGCCCTTTAAGTACGGTTCAGGGGGCCCGGGGGATGCGGCCTCACCCCTGGGGGCTTGGTCGCAGTTTGAGATCTGCCACCACGGGGCGGTGGTCGCTGGCCGCGCGCTCATTCACCACGCGCGCGGTGCCGACTTGCCACCGGGCCGGCGGACCGACGAAGAGATAGTCAATCTCCTGCGTCGGGCGGTCGGCGGGCCAAGTGAACCTCTGCCCGGCGGGCTTCGCCACCTCCTGCAGACTCCCGCGGAACAAGCCCAGCGTGCGACTTTCGGGGCCGTCGTTGAAGTCTCCCAGCAGCAACGTCGGCCCGTCGCCTTCTGTCACCGCTTGATGCACGCGTTGCGCCTGCGCCCACCGGAACCCGTCATCGTCCACCCAGTCGAAGTGCACATTCACCACCCGCAGGGTCTCGCCGGAAGGCAGGCGCACCAGAGCCTGCAGGGCCACGCGGGGTTCATTGCCATCGGGGAGGCGGATCGCATCCACATCCACCAGCGGATACCGGGAGAGGATGCCCATGCCGTACTGGCCGCCGTCGTACTCCATAAACGAGCCGAAAGCAGGGTGCATGCCGAGCTGACGGCCCAATTCCGCCATTTGGTTGACTCGCTCCGATCTTCCCACCCGGTCGTCAATCTCCTGCAGGCCAATGATGTCGGCCTTTAGCGCGCGCAAGGCCCGTACGGTGCGGTCCAAGTCGAGCCGATCATCCATGCCCGCGCCGTGTCGAATGTTGTAAGTCGCGGCCCGCAGGCTCACTTCCCGAGGTAGCACAGGGGCCCCTAGGCGGAGTTCGGCCAGCACCGCCGCATGGTCCGAGGGGAACAGCCCCGCGCTGGTATCAATCCGCTGCGCGCGCACGGGCTCCACCCCCACCCCCCGGAAGTAGATGAAGTCGATTCGATCTTGCTCTTGCTCCGAGAATCGCGGCGACCAGGTGCGATCTTGCGCCCGGCTGATCTGTGGGTGCAACTCGCGGAAGGCGTC
>CAZVHE010000217.1:627-1888 GCA_964627705.1 uncultured Chthonomonas sp. | reverse complement strand
CCCAGCTTTCGGGTGCGGAGTACCCGCCAATGGCCGGGAGGGTGGCGTGGCCGTACTCGTGGGCCACCTCGCGGGCCTTCTCCAGCGGATTGGTGAAGGTGGCGAGATCGTAGATGTGAACCACGTTCACGCGGCTGGCCCGACCGGAAGGATCCAGGGTCTGGGGGTCCATGGTGATGCGCTGCTCGCCCCCGGCCTTACCGTCCTTGCTGAGATAAACGTCCACGGTGCGCCCGTAGCTGGTGGCGTGGTCGAGCCCCAAGTACTGCACGTTGTAATCCCACAGGCGCATGAGCATGCGGGTGACTTGGAATCCGGGCGACTGTTCGCCCACCGGTTCTTGGGTGTAAATGCGGAATCGTTGATTGTATTGGCCGCTGTTGCCCACCCGGCCCATCCCGGCCACGATGTAGGAGAACGTCCAGCCGTGCACCGGCGACTGCTTGGGTTGTTCCAGGGCCTTGAGCGGCACGTGCATCAGCAGGCGGGGCTGCTGGTCAATCAGGCTATCCAGGCGGGCCTGGGCGTATTCTTGACTCGATCCACTGTACGCAATGGGAGCCGGTAATGCCCCCAGCGCCCCCCAGCACAGCAGGAGCGGCGACATTAAAGCCCCCGAGCCTCGAGATAGCGTTCGGCGTCAATGGCGGCCATGCAGCCCGAACCCGCGGCCGTGACGGCCTGGCGGTACACGTGGTCGGCCACGTCGCCGCTTACAAAGACACCATCAATTTCGGTTTGTGTGCTGTCCGGTTTGTGGTGCAGGTAGCCGTTTTCGTCGTGGCCCAGCCACTCGGTGAAGATGTCGCTGTTGGGCTTGTGCCCGATGGCCACAAAGACGCCGTCAATCGGCATCTCCCACTTCTTGTCCTCTACAGTGGAGGTCAGTCGCACGCCCGTGACGTGCTTGACCGGCGTGTCGGTGCCCAGGATCTCGTCCACGGCGGCGTTCCAGATGAACTCGATCTTCGGGTTGTTCATGGCGCGCTCCTGCATGATCTTGCTGGCGCGCAGGGTGTCGCGGCGGTGCACCACGTACACCTTCTCGCAGTGGCGGGTGAGGTAGTTGGCCTCTTCCATGGCCGTGTCGCCGCCGCCTACGATGATGACCTTCTTGCCCCGGAAGAAGAAGCCGTCGCAGGTGGCGCAGGCACTCACACCAAAGCCGCCGTAAGTCTTTTCACTTTCCAGACCAAGCCACTTGGCCGCCGCGCCGGTGCTGATGATGACGGCGTGGGCTTGGTACTCCTTGTCGCCCACA
>CAZVHE010000217.1:0-617 GCA_964627705.1 uncultured Chthonomonas sp. | reverse complement strand
TCTGGCTGAAGTCCACCCGGGTCACCGTCTCGTGTTGCACCCGGGCGCCGAACCGCTCGGCTTGCTTCTGGAACAACTCCATCATCTCCGGCCCCATGACGCCTTCGGGGAAGCCGGGGTAGTTCTCGACGTCGGTGGTGATCATCAATTGGCCACCCGGTTCGGGTCCGGCAAGGACGAGCGGGTTCAGACCGGCGCGGCCCGTGTAGAGCGCGGCGGTGTAACCGGCAGGCCCGGAGCCAATGATGATGACCTTTTCGACGTTCGACATATGTAGGAAGAGCGTACCAGCGGGGCGGAAGATTCCCGGGTCATCCCCTTGGCCTTACGACGCGAGCCACGCAAGAAGACGTTCGCCCCAGGTAGAACCAGAGCGATGAACGTAGACCTTCTCAAGCGGCTGAGTGAAGCGCGCGGGATCCCGGGACAAGAAGATCATGTGCGCGCGATCGTGCGCGAGGAACTGGCAGGCATGGGCGAGATGCGCACCGATGCCATGGGCAACCTGATTGTGCATAAGAAAGGCACCGGGGGCCCCGGCGCGCGCCGCATCATGATTGCGGCCCACATGGACGAAATCGGCTTCGTGGTCAAGTTCATTGATGACAAAGGCTTCC
>CAZVHE010000216.1:0-1910 GCA_964627705.1 uncultured Chthonomonas sp. | reverse complement strand
CTTGCGAATATGTGGGGACGAAAGGGGATTGCATTCGGCATCGGGTTGATGGTGGCGGGCGCCGCCCAGGCCCAAGTGACGGGTTTGGCGGCCATGCCGATCTCAGACCGACTCGGAAAGGGCGAAATGGAAATCGGGGCCGTCATCGAGGGCACCGAGCGAAGGATTGACCCGCGCTACTATCACAGCGCGTACATGGTGGTTGGGCTGGACGACTGGTTTGAACTCGGCACCGCCACGGATTACCAATGCACGCAATCGCTGGGCTTCAAGTTCCGCATGTGGGAAGATGCGGCGGGCCAATGGGCGATCTCGGGCGGCTGGGATGGCGTGCGGCCGAAGGAAGGCAATCCGTTCGTGGTGGGTTCCTATGCCACCGGCAACTGCCGATGGCACGCGGGCTGGATGCGCGACAACGCTCACCGCGGCATGATCGGCCTGGATGGCGCGTTCAACGACCGTTGGAGCTGGGGTGTGGACCACATTGGTGGCGCCGAAGGAGCCACGTCGCTGGCGCTGTTCATCACTGAGCCGAAGTTGCAAGGCTGGGCGCTCACACTCGCGGCCGGAATCCCGAACACCAAGGGTGCGGGTGTCACGCACAGCGCTACGCTGGCGTACGTCGTGCGCTTCTAAAGCTGGCTGACGGTAGAAATCACGAAAGGCATCCCTGAGGAAGGGGAAGCCTTTCTTCTTTCGCTCAGGTTGAACTTAGCGGACGCCGACTTGCGAGATGCGCACCGTGGTGGCGGTGGCGTCCGGGCTCAGTGGGATTTCGATCGTCTGGCCCACGTGAATGAAGCTGGGGGTGCCGGCCACATTGGTGTGGTAGGGCGAGACGTAAACCGTGACGAGCTTGCCGTTCACGTCTACGGTCCAAGTTTCGCGGACGAGCTTGCCGCGTCGGCCCGCGAAGGTCGACGTGCGGGTGACATGGGTGACTTGTGCGGAGACCGCGAAGGCCGGTTCGGCCGCCGGGGACGGAACATTAATGACGGGGAGAATGACCATGATGTAAACAGGTTACGACAAGAACGACGCCAATTCTTCACTTTCTTGTCAACTCCCCTAGTTTTGCCAGGGTACGGCCCCAACAATGTTCCTGTACTGGGGAGAGTATGAAGATCCGGTTTTTGCTCATCGCGGTGACGGTTTTCGTCGCCATCGGCATGTTCGTCGTAAACTGGGAAGGACGTGAGGGCATAGAAAAGCTCTTTAAGTCCACAGATGAGTTGAAGCAAATCAATTCAATGACCCGCAACCAAATGGAGGCGGACATGATGCATGACGCCCTGCGCGGAGAAGTCCTGGCACTGGTCCTTGCCTCCGGCAAAGGTGACCTGGAGGGCCTCAAAGCCGCCAAGGCCGGGATTGCCGACACGAGCCAAACCTTCCGCGATGCGTTAGCCGCCAATGAGAAGCTGAACCTCAGCTCCGAAACCAAAAAGAGCCTGGCGGATGTGAAACCACTCCTAGATTCTTACTTGGGCAGCGCGGAGGCGATGGCCAAGGTGGCCTCGCAACCCGAGGCCCTGGAGCGCATGCTCCCGCAATTCGATAGTGACTACGTCGCGCTGGCCGGCGGCATGGAAGCCGTAAGCGACGCGATTGAAGCCGAAACCAACGAGGTGATGAAACATGCCGTGGAATGGCACAGTGAAGGGGTTCAGCTACTCAATGTCGTTTCCATTGGAGTTGGCACTCTTGCCTTCCTCTTTCAACTCCTCCTCATCCGCCGGATCATCAAGGGTCTACGAGAGAGCGAAGTTGGCCTCAGCTTCCTAGCGGATGAGGTGACGCCGCGCCTGAAAGCGGGCCTGGAAGACCTGGCCCAAGGTGTACTGCGGGTGCCCTCGGCCATCCCGACGATGCCGCGCTTGAGCACAAAGGGCGATGAACTCGGACAGCTC
>CAZVHE010000215.1:1442-1958 GCA_964627705.1 uncultured Chthonomonas sp. | reverse complement strand
CTTGGCGGCTTCCTTCGCCTGGGCGAAGACCGGGAAGAGGATGGCGGCGAGGATCGCGATGATCGCGATCACCACGAGCAGTTCGATGAGCGTAAACGCCTTTCGAGTCATTGTTTTGATTGGTCTCCAGATAATGATTTCCCGTATGGGACACGTCGGATTAACCGTGGGTTAACCTTCCGTCTCCCTTCGGACGCCGTGACTGTCTGTTTGGTTCCCAAAATTTTTTGAGAGGACAAACCGCCCAGCGAGGCACGGGAATATACCCACAAGAAATTGACCATATCGGCGGGTGGGTACGACGAAAGTCCCGGAAACTGGTATTTGGGTCGGGACGGGAACCGCCTTCCTCGGCCGCTTGGGTTCAAAAGCAGAACCACCGCCGGGTCTTGCGCCCAGGCGGTGGATTTGGCTATGCGACGAACGGCGTTAAATACCGGTCGGGTTGAGGCCCTTCACAACGAAGATTGCGGCGTTGTTCACGCTCGGTTCCGGGTTGTAGAAGTGCTGGCGGAA
>CAZVHE010000215.1:0-1394 GCA_964627705.1 uncultured Chthonomonas sp. | reverse complement strand
TGGAGTCCGTCGCCGCGTAGGTGGTGCGCCCGCGCCGGACCGCACAAAGAGCGGCACCGTGGCGCAGACCGCTGAGGCCTTGCTCCACCTTGGTGGTCGTGGTGAACGGGTAGCCGTAGCCTTCACCATTGGCATTCCAGTTTGCCGGAGTCCAGCGCACACAGCTGCTGAGCGGGCCAGCAGTGGCACTCCAGGCCAGAAGAGCGAACCAACCATCCCAGTTCGTGCCTTCGACGATAAGGGCAGTGTTCGAGATGTCCTCGATCTGCGCGGTGCTGTAGCTGGGAGCCGCCGTCGGTGCCAGCCATTGCACAGCCGACGGGCTGTAACCCGCCACGCCTTCATACCGAGTGGCCGAACCGACGTGCGTACCTTGGTAGTAGCCCTGGGTCACGATGGCAACGCTGGAAGATGCGGCGGCGCGAGCCGGCATGGCGAAGTGCTGGAGTCGCTTGAACTCGATTTCGTCAACGGTGCCGGTCGGCTTGTCTCGCTTCGGGTTTTCCACGATCTGCAGGTTCTTCATGTACGGCTGGGTGGTGAACTGCCAGCCGATCTTGTCGTCCGGGTCGTCCTGGTAGCCCGCGCCGTCGCCGAAGGTCGGGAGCAGGTCGTCGTAGTCCGCGCTGTAGATGTTGGCGGCGACACCCATTTGCTTCACGTTGTTGAGCAGGGCGGTGTTCTTGGCGGCTTCCTTCGCCTGGGCGAAGACCGGGAAGAGGATGGCGGCCAGGATCGCAATGATCGCGATGACCACCAGAAGTTCGATGAGCGTAAACGCCTTTCGGGTCATTGGTATTTGTATAGTCTCCAGTAAAGATTTCATCCCCGAGAATCGGGGCAGCCGGAGTTACCGGCAAGAGTTGAAATATCGGAGCGCGTTACGGCCAAATCGCGGATCGGGGCAAAAAGACCAAAGGTCCCGGTTTGAACCTGGGTTTACCCCGCATGTTTAGGGGGCAGGAGATGCCTGAGGCAAGAAAATGGCCGCCCGTCCTGTTGGACGAGCGGCCATTGCGGATCTAGACGGTGAGGTTTAGATGCCGGTCGGGTTCAGGCCGCGAAGCACGAAGATCGTGGCATTGTTAGTGCTCGGGATCGGGTTGTAGAAGTGCTGGCGCATGTCAACGCTCTTGGCACTCGAGTCCGTCGCCGTGTACGTGGTGCGACCACGCGGAACCGCGCAGAGGCCGCCACCGTGCTTCAGGCCGCTTCGGCCGTCCACCGTCTTGGTCGTCGTGGTGATGGAGTAGCTATAGGCGGTGCCGTTGGCGTTCCAGTTGCTGGGGACCCATCGCACGCAGTAGTTGAGGGGGCCGAGGGTCGAACCGTTCCCGGAGATCAGCGAGAACCAGCCGTCCCAGTTCGAACCTTCCACGATGAGGGCGGTGTTC
>CAZVHE010000214.1:0-1979 GCA_964627705.1 uncultured Chthonomonas sp. | reverse complement strand
TGGCCATCCATGACGAACTGGCCGAGAAGCGGCTTCGTGTCGGCGGCATTGGCCTCAAGCTCGTGGGCACTGCCTCGAAGACTGAATCGATCCAGAGGATGCTTGGCGGTCGAGGATTGGGCCGCCTGAGCCGCTGAAGGCGGAGGTTGAACACCCTCCGCATCTGTCCCCGGCCCGGGGCCCGGAAGCTTTCGAGGATGAGGACTGGGTGACCTCGGGACGTGTTGGTGCGGACGATCGGAATCGTCTTCCATGTTTCTCTCCTAACGATTTCAAAGAACGGTCGGCGTTGGGGGGTCTGCTCGTGCAGAAGACTGAGACTCCCGGCGCTGGTGGCGCAGGAGCGAGCCTGATCCCGAAGGGAGGCTCTGCAGCGATCGTTGAAGGCGGCGCTGGATCGTCTGAACACCACCCTACGCGGGGGATGTCAAATATAATTATGCTGGATGCGACTATTTATGAGCCGATATTGAGATAGCGAGCTTAATGGAGATGATAATACTGCGACCAGCGAAGACTCATTACTTACCGCACGGCGCTTGGAAGCGGCGGGACGTGGCTTCCCGCAGTCATTGAGCAGGCGACCGGCGGGAAGTACCTTTCCACCGGTCGCCCCTCAACAAAGCCCCTTTCAGGGGTGTTCACGGCATTGTTGGCTGCTGCCTTGCTGAGAGGCCTGCCCCAGCGGTTAATGAGAACGGAGCACGCTCAGGCGTCAGGGGCCGACTGCCCTAGTACGAGATCTGCGAACGGTGCTTGAACCCGAACGCCTCATCTGTCGCCGTGAACTCGCAGGCGTCTAAGCCCGTCAGATTCACCCTACTGAGGCTCAGTTCGAAGATGGCGTCGTTCAGTTTAACGATCGCATCGATCACACCGCTCTCTACGATGTAGCCTTTTGCGAAACCCTCCCTAGCTAGTTCCAACTCCTTCTCGCGAGCAGCAATAAGACGCTCGCTCGCCAAGGAAATGGCGTAGGTGCTGCCAGCAATCTGCATCGCATCCGATTGCGCCTTCCGACGTGTTTGGTCGTTGATCTCTACGGACGCTCCGTACTTCTCGATCAACTGGCTGACGCAACGGCTTGGTATGGTCCCGTGATGATAGGCCAACCATGCGACGGCTCCTTCGTTTTTGGAGAAGTCCGTTTCCTGTGGTCCACAGCTAGCCAGGCCTACGGCCGCCCCGATAAAGGCAAACCGGGTCGCCATGGTGGTGATGCCCAAAGCTATGCGCATCCTACTAACGCGTCTCAGGGAGGGCTTTCGCTTCCCTTGCCTCCACGACGTGGTTGCCCGCGAACAGGACCGCGCCGACCACAAACATGGTGGAAGCGAACTGAGCCCAGAGCATTTGGACCTGCATCAGGCCAATGTTGTGCGTGCCCTCCGGGGCTGTGTCGAAACCGACAGCTCTCGCTAGAGCCAACAGACCCACACCTGCCACGACAAGTGACGCGGTCTTTAGATTGAGATTCTTCATAGTTTCCTCGCTTGGGTTGACGGATTGGTTATTCGGGTCATCTTCACGGTGTTTGGCGGCTAGGCCATAAGTTTGTCAGGACGCGTCGCTATTCCTGCCCCTCCTCTTGCAGTTCACCACCGAGCATGCCGGCAGCACACGGATTCACCGAGTAATTTTCCATAGATAAAAACGGAAAAACTGCCTACGGGAATTTTCCATATAGATGAGTCGCCGGTCCAGAATCGGCGGCTCACCGGATGCCCAAGACGATCTTCGGCGGCGATCATCGCCACCTTGTTGAGGTGCTCGTCCAGGCGCGTCAGAAGTCAGGCCTGACGCAGGCTCAGCTGGCCGATCGGGTCCAGAAGGATCAGACCTTCATCTCCATCATCGAACGCGGCCAACGCCGAGTGGACGTTCTGGAGTTCGTCGCACTGGCGAGGGCGATGGAGGCAGACCCGGCGCGGCTGTTTGCCGAGGTGTTGAAGCGGCTATCGAGAGACATCTCCGTCTAG
>CAZVHE010000213.1:0-2025 GCA_964627705.1 uncultured Chthonomonas sp. | reverse complement strand
GCCGTCGGGGGAGCTGGTGGGGAGGTATGTGCATGGGGCGGGGATTGACGAGCTGCTGGCGGGGATGTCGGCGGGTGGCGGGGTGGTGTACTACCATCAGGACCACCTGAACAGCACGTTGGCGGTGACGGACGAGAGCGGGACGCTCTTGGAGCAATACCGCTACGACGTCTTCGGCAAGCCGTTCTTCTTGGCGCCCGATGGGACGCCGCGATCCGAATCGGCCCGTGGCGTCCGCTTTCTCTTCACCGGGCGCGAGTACTTGGCGCTGGTGGTCCTTTACGACTACCGCCACCGCGCCCACTCGCCCACCCTCGGCCGCTTCCTGCAAGTGGATCCGGTGGCTTCGCAAGCGCGCGGAGAGACGAATCCGTATCTTTACTGCAACAATACACCTGTTTGGGGATTCGATCCGCAGGGGCTTCGCATTGTTTTTCGTCGCCATCCGACGGTTTCGTGGTGGCACTATCTTCGGCTTCGGATCGCATTTCTTCGAGCGATCCATCGGCGTACGCCTTGCGGCGAGCTAACGATAGGGGCACGGTATCTTCGGGAACTGGCGGATCCCGCCAATCCTTATCACGTGGAGGTCTGGGTGGGACGCGGCCAGAGTTTTGCGGACGAACCCGAAGAGGGTCGCGCTTTCATAAACGTTTGTTTTCTAGCTTCACATATGGAAGTCGTGCTTGTTCATGAAGCTGCGCATGCGTGGGCGTATAGTCGCGACGTATATTCGCCACCGAAAGAGTTTTCCGTTGAGCCTGGTGCGTGGGATAAGGCAGCGGAACGCCATGCAACGGCGGTGGAGAATCAGCACCGCTGGGCGCTGGGCTTGCCGCAGCGCTCCGTCTACGGAAAGGAGGGCACGCCATGGGGATTCAGCGTCGCTACGTGGCCTTGATGGGGGTGTGCGTAGTGGGTGGACTGATTGCGCTGCTGCGGGTGTTGGTTGGCTCGCGTGAAGCTTTGTACTTTGCGGCCGCGCCGCAGATGAAAGTATCTCCATCTGGATTAATTCTGACGATCCCGTGTCCTGCGGCGGTGACTGGAGCAGTTTATGTCTGGCGCGATTTGGCGGTCGAGATTCTGAGAGTGGCGGCTGATGGGGAAGATGTGAGACGGGAAAGGTGGCGTCATCTTTGTATGGACTGGTATCTCAATGCAATGGAGGCCAGCACGAGCACAGTTCCACCGGTCTATGTGATTGGTGGAACATTGGAGAAGGGTTTCTATCAAATCCGATGCGAGACTGAATCGCCGTCGAAGGGTTTTTATCCTCAGGTTTATTTTATCCCGCGAAGCTTCAGGCGCCTGGACGTTACCTACGCGATACATGTCCCACCGGACCGGCGGGCGGTGTGCACGCAGTCGGTCACTTTTCTCAAGGAGACATTAGATGTAGAGGGATGCTCTGTGCCGATCAAGGGCGCGGCGAGAACATCGGCTCGGGATTCGAGGACGACGGGAAGTGCTTCGAAAGGTGCCGGCGCAAAGGAGGGAGCTTTGGGGCATGCAATGTCGGACGGGATTTGAAATTGCCCAATGAGGCCGATGTCCACCGTCGGCGTCCCGGCGAAAGAGAACTCAAAGCGTTTGCGTGGTGCCGAGCGGGAGCATGTGGACGGTCGTGCGGGGTGGGGCGTGGCGTGAGTGGTCGGCCGCTGAGAGGGCGGCGGCCTTGGCTGAGCGCAGACCACTTGACACGGCAGAACCAACGGCATATGGGATGGCCCTGAACCGTGCGGGCACATGCGTCGGGTGGAACATGTCCGGTGGAGCACGTTGGGCTGTGGCGGCACGCTCTTTGGCCGCCCATTCTTCCTTGTGCCCGACGGTAGGGCGCGATTCGAATCAGTCCACGGTGTGCGGTTTCTCTTCACCGGCCGCGAGTACTTGGCGCCGGTGGGCCTCTGCGATTACCGCCACCGCGCCTACTCGCCCACCCTCGGCCGCTTCCTGCAGGTGGATCACGCACGAAGAGGCGAGGATTCATGTGACTGGATGAAGTTTAGCGAGAATACTCCC
>CAZVHE010000212.1:0-2026 GCA_964627705.1 uncultured Chthonomonas sp. | reverse complement strand
GGTGTAACCTATGTGTCCGGAACGAAATGTCACCCATGTGTCGGGTATGGACAGAAAAAGAATGGAGCCCTCGACGGGAATTGAACCCGTGACCTCCTCTTTACCAAAGAGGTGCTCTACCTCTGAGCTACGAGGGCTTGCGCGGGGGAGAGGATACCTGCAACCCCTGGCGGATGGGCCAACCTGGTCCCGTGGAGGATTATTGGTTTAAAGCGTGTCGGGCTTCACCAGTTCGTAGCCTGTGCTTCGCCCACCCGCTCCATCGAGGCGAAGGACAGACTTGGCGACGAGGTCGTTGAGATCACGAGTGGCGGTAGCCGTGGAGCAATCGCACAGGCGCGAGTACTTGCGGTTCGTCATGCGGCCTTCCCAGCCCATGAGCATCCTTGAAATGGCCTTCCGCTGCCGGGCATTGAGTTCAACATCCTTGGCGTGTTGCCAAAACTTGGCCCGCTCGACCGCCTGATTCACCGTCTCCGTGGCGGTAGCCAAGGTCAGGTTCAGGATCTTCAGGTACCAATCAAGCCAAGCGGTGTAGTCGAGGTTTCCCTTTTGGCTGGCCTCCAAGATGTTGTAGTAGTCCGCGCGGTGCGCGTGGATCTGGCTGGCCAGGCTGTAAGGCCGATGTTGACGTTGGTCGGCGCGCGCGAGGATCAAATCCATGATGTTGCGCCCGATGCGGCCGTTGCCGTCATCGAGGGGGTGGATGGTTTCGAACCAAAGGTGAGCGATGCCCGCTTTGAGAATGAGGCTCTCTTCATTTTTCCCCTCAATCCAGGCAAGGAATAGAGACATCTCTTGCGGGACACGCTCTGAGGGAGGGGCGACAAAGTGCACGACGTCAAGACCGCGCTTTTGTGAGGCCACGACCATCGGGCCGTCCTCGTCGGTGCGCCACTGACCCACCTTGACCGGGCCGTAGGCGTTGCGCCCCGTGGGAAACAAAGCCGCGTGCCACCGGAAGATGCGTTCTTCGGTGAGGGGCAGATTGTGGCGGTGCGCAGCGTCAAGTGTCATCTCCACCAGGCCCTCCAAGTAGTGGTCGGAGTGGTCGGTGGCAGCAAGTCCGCCTCGCTCTACGCCCAGGCGCCTCGCCACTGAACTCCGCACAGATTCGGGGTTCAAGTGCTCGCCCTCGATCGCACTTGATTTGACCAGTTCTTCGGTCAGTGCCGCGACGTCATGTTCCTGCTTGTCATCCAGCCCGATCGCCTCCAGTACGCCGAACAATCGCCCGCGCGCCAAGGTCACTCGTTCGAGGCTTGGCAGGAGGGCGGCCATGTCGTATCGGTAGTTTGGCCACCTCTTGCGTTCGTGGATGTAAGTGGGCACTGAGGAGATTATGGCACTTATTCTCCTCATATTTAGAGGAGAATAAGGCCTCTATTCTCCTCACGCACCTTCAAACAGGCTTCAAAAACGGAAAAATGTCTCCGGGAAGACGCGTAATCTCCTCACGTGCACGAGAGGCAACACGGATGTCGATGAGGACCAAATGGATCGCGGCAGGTCAGGAACGATGGTGGGGAGTGCAGGATTCGAACCTGCGAAGGCTCTCGCCGACAGATTTACAGTCTGTTCCCATTGGCCACTCGGGCAACTCCCCAGACCTGAACGCGAATGATACCTGCCCCATCGTAGGGCGGACAGTCGGCTAGGGCCAAACCCCGCCATAATGCAGATATGCCGGAGTCCACGCTCACGCTTCTCTACGCACTACACCGGGTGGACGAGCGTTTGCTGGACCTGCAAGCGCAGGCCAAGAGCCTCGACACGGGCCAGCAAGAACTTGCCCAGGCCAAGGCCGAGCAGAAGGCCCTGGAAGCCCTAACCACCCAACGCGACCAAGCCAAAGCCAAACTCCACGAGCTAGAAGAAACGGCCCGCCAGCGCCGCGCCCACGCCGACAAGCAGGAGAAAGAACTCTACGACGGCAAGATGGACGCAAGGCAGGTTTCGGCAGTGCAAATTGACATTGACCACAGCCGGGAACTGGCCGACAAGGCCGCCGCCGAAGCCGAACCCC
>CAZVHE010000211.1:0-2081 GCA_964627705.1 uncultured Chthonomonas sp. | reverse complement strand
GGGCTTTTTCACGCCCGCGAAGGGCCAGTAGTGGCGGGGTTTCGCAGGTGGTGCGAATTTCGATGATCGCCGGAAGTCCCGATTTTCACCCCGCCGACCACCCGAATTCCTCTCTTTTCTCAGTTTTTGTCTAGCCCGGTCGAGGCACGACACCCTGTAATCATGCGGGTTTCCGGGCGGAGGTTTGCACCCCACAACGCATAGCGGTCGGGTTTCGAACGCGCTCTCGCGGTCAACTGGCCAACCCGCCGATCACTTCCCGCTGCGCGTTCCAGTCATCCGGCAGGGGATTCTGGACGAAGAACAGCAACGACAGCCCCACCGGCTGCCGGTCCCGCGCAATGTCCTCGACGATCTCCGGCGCCAGCCGGGCGAGCTTGAGCATCTTCTGCATCCGCGCCAGGGCGATGTTCTCGGCCTTGGCCAACTCGGTCATGTTCTTCACCCGGCCGGAGTCGAGCATCTCCTGCCAGAAGAACGCCTTGGCCAGCGCCGCCATCAGGTTCTCATCCACGGACGTCGGTCGCCCCGGATTCAGTGGCGAGGCCATTCGGCCGGGCGTTGTCGGCTCGACCACCACCGTGCTTGCATTGTGCCTGACGAAGCGCACCGGGATGAACGTGGTCAGCCTGATGCCATCTTCCATCTTCAGCAAGTTCGATTTGGCTTGCCCGATCTGCTTCAGTCCTCTCATGCCATTTCCTCCATCTCGAGTTCACGCAATTCCGCCCCGATGCTGTTCGGGGCCAGATCCGCCAGCAGCGCCGACCAGCCGGGGGGATGCCACTCGATGTCGATGCCCTCGTCCTTCAACTGCACGCGGGCAATCAGCAAGCGCACCAGTCGGCAGCGTTCCTCCGGGAACAGCTCGCTCAACACCGCCGACAGGTTGCGCATCGCCAGCACCAGGGCGGGCTCGGATACCGTGGCGTCGAGTTTCTGGACTGCATCCCACACCGCCTGGATCATCTCCGGCGCTTGCAATGCTGACTTGACCTGCTCCAGCACCAATGCCTCGATCTGTTCGGCGGGAACGATGCCGAAAGGGTTGGTGCCGCGCCCAAACTTCTTGTCCGAATACGGCAGGTAGTAGCGGTAGCGCTTGCCCGACTTTTTCCGGGTTGCCGTCGGCAACATCCGGTCGCCATTGGGCGCGTACAGCAGACCGCGCAGGATCGCTTCGTTGTCGTGGCGGGTCATCGTTTGCGATGCGCGCAATCGGGCATCCTCGGCCAGCACCGCCTGGGCTTGCGCCCACAGATCGGCATCAATGATGGCCGGGTGTTGCCCCGGGTAGTCTTTCCCCTGGTGCCGGATCACCCCGCGGCAGAGGGGATTCCTCAGCGTCTTGTAGAGGTTCTGCTTGGTGATCGGCCGCCCGGGACGGAAGCTGCCGTCGGCGGTGGTCCACGCCTTGGTGGTCACGCCTTGGCGGTTCAACTCACGTGCCAGTTCGGTGGTGGATTTCAGTTCGGCAAAGTGAGGATGGTGGCTTGGGTGGGGGTGAGTTTGGTGTTCATCGTGGACTCCTTGTGGTGATTGACGATGCCACAATGAACGCGCTGTTCGATCGGGAAGCCAAGCTATTCGGGCCTGATGAGCACGAAAAACCTGCCCGTAAAACAGGCTACCTTCGTAATAAATATCGTTTTGTTAATGTGTGGTTACATTAAAATTCTGTTTCTGTTAGATTGGCAGCCATGAGAATGTCGAAAGAAGAACTCGTCGCCGTCCTGTCCCAGTTCAACCCCTGGTGGCGGGATGAGGCCATCGCCGACCTGCCCAAGTGGCGGCGCGCGGCCTTTCGCGAACTGCACGGCTGGCTGACCCATCCCCCGGCACCGCGCGCGGTGCTGCTTTCCGGTGCCCGGCAAATCGGCAAGACCACCCTGATGTTGCAGGCGGTCGACGCCTTGCTGCGCGATGGGGTGCCGCCGGCCAACATCCTCTACGCCACCTTCGACCATCCGATCCTCAAGCTCGCCGGCATCGACACCGTGCTGGAGGCTTGGCGCGAGCGCGAACCCAAGGCCGATGGGCCGGAGTATCTGTTCCTCGACGAGGCCCAGTTCATCCGCGAC
>CAZVHE010000210.1:286-2166 GCA_964627705.1 uncultured Chthonomonas sp. | reverse complement strand
GCGCCTAAAAAAATCGTCCTGTGCACCGGCGTCCGGACGCCCATCGGCCATTTGGCCAAGAGCCTGGCCAACCTCCTGCCCGAAGACCTCATGGAAGCCGCCATCCGGGGCGTCCTGCAGAAATCCTCCCTGTATCCTCATGCCGTGGACGGGGTGCTGGTGGGCTGGGTGGGGCAGGGCTCCCACGCGCCCAACATCGCCCGGGTGTCCATCCTCAAGGCCGATTTACCGGAAAAGGCCCACGCTTACACCATCCAGGCCAACTGCGTCTCCAGCCTGGAAAGCGTGGCCTCCGCGTACCGCCACATTGTCATGGGCGAGGGCGAGTTGTACCTGGCCGGCGGCACGGAGTCCATGTCCACCTTCCCCTTCGCCATCCGCGGCCCCCGAAGCCACAAGATGCTGCGCTCTCTGGAAACCCTCAAGGCCAACTGGGGCGACATCCCCAACGCCGAAGACGTTTTCATCACGGACACCACCGAGGAAGGCCTCACCGATCCCGTGGTCAAAATCTCCATGGCCGCCACCGCGGAGATCTGCGCCCAGATGTACTCCATCTCTCGGGAGGCCCAGGACAAATACGCGGCCGAAAGCTTCCGGCGCTGCCTGGCCGCGGAAAAGGCCGGGTTCTACGACGGCCACGTGGTTCCCATCGTCAAAGATGGTCAGACCGTTCTGGCCAAGGACGAGTACGTTTTCCTGCGGGAAAGCCTGGTGGAAAAACCCCAGATGTTCGCCAAGGCCCCGGCGCTGTTTGACGGCGCCGCGTACGGCATGAAGGATTTTTACAGGGATTTCGGCAAGCACATCCTGGGCAAGAAGTATGAAGAAGGCAAGACCCGGGGCACGGTCACGCTTTTCAACGCCTGCGCACGGAGCGACGGCGCGGCCGTGGTGGTGGTCACGTCCGAAGAACGGGCCAAAGATCTCGGGCTTGAGATTTTGGCGGAGGTGAAATCCTGGGGTTTCTG
Organism: uncultured Chthonomonas sp.; assembly: GCA_964627705.1. Lineage (GTDB taxonomy): Bacteria > Armatimonadota > Fimbriimonadia > Fimbriimonadales > Fimbriimonadaceae > JAHBTC01. Next base: position 1,195 of record CAZVHE010000210.1, on the reverse strand, counting down.
GGGCAGCAACCCGGCCCATATGGGCATCTCGCCGGTGTTCGCCACCAACGTGGCCCTGGAGCGGGCCGGGATCAAGTTTTCGGATTTGGACCACATCGAACTGCACGAGGCCTTCGCCGCCACCTGCCTCTCCATCTTCAAGGTCGGCAAGGAAAAATATAAGCAGGACTGGGAAGGGATGTGGAACCAGGGCCGCATCAACCCCAACGGCGGCACCATCCCCCTGCCACTCGGCGATGAGGCCCCGGCGCAGGATCGCCCCTGCCATCCCAAGGGCTGCCACGCCGGCACCTGCCGCGCGGGCGAACGCGCCGCCAAATTGATCCAGCGCAAGGACAGCTAAGCGCCGCCCTGCTTGATGGGCGCCATGTGGCCATATCACCCCGAACTCATCGCCCGCGCGGTGCCGCGCTATACCAGCTATCCCACCGCCGCAGATTTCGGCCCATTGGCGCCGGGCAGCATCGAGCGCGACATCTCGCTCTACCTCCACATCCCCTTTTGCGAGGCGATCTGTCACTATTGCGGCTGCAACACCAGTGCGGCCGGACGCCGCGCGCGCGTCGAAAGCTATCTCGCCGCGCTGCACCAGGAACTGGCGACTCTCGCCAGCCTGCTGCCTGCGGGGGCAAGGGTGCGGCGCATCGCCTTTGGCGGGGGCAGCCCCAATGCCATCCTTCCGGTCGAACTCATCGCGCTCGTCGATGCGCTTCATGCCCATTTCCCGCTCCATGCCCCCGACTGGTCGATCGAGATCGACCCGCGCAGCCTCACCTCCGATTGGGGCCGGGCGATCGGAGCGGTCGGCTTTGCCCGGGCGAGCCTCGGGGTGCAGACCCTTGCGCCCCATTGCCAGCAGGCGATCGGGCGGGTGCAACCCCTGGGGGTGCTCGCGCGCGCCGCCGAGGT
>CAZVHE010000210.1:0-244 GCA_964627705.1 uncultured Chthonomonas sp. | reverse complement strand
GTCGCTCAATTTCGATCTGATGTATGGCCTGCCGCACCAGTCGCTCGGCGATCTTGCCGATACGCTCACCCAGGCGGTGAGGCTGGGGGCGGATCGGCTGGCCGTGTTCGGCTATGCCCATGTGCCGCACCTGGTGCCGCGCCAGCGGCTGATCCCGGCCGAGGCTCTGCCAGGGGCCGAGGTGCGATTCGCCATGGCCGCTGAGGCCCATGGCTTTCTGATCGGCGCGGGCTATGAGCCGATC
>CAZVHE010000209.1:0-2310 GCA_964627705.1 uncultured Chthonomonas sp. | reverse complement strand
CCAACCCGACCCTGCGCGTGTGCGACATTACGGCGGTGGTCGCCGAAGCCAAGCGCCACGGCCTGGTTGTGGTGTTCGACAACACCTTTGCCAGCCCGGCCCTGCAGAACCCCATCGCCCTGGGCGTGGACCTTGTGGTGCACAGCACCACCAAGTACATCGGCGGCCACAGCGACGTGCTGGGCGGGTGCGTGGTGTCGGCCAACGATGAGCTGGCGCACACCATTTATGAGTGGAATAAAGCGTACGGGGCCACGCCGTCGCCGTTCGATTGCTGGCTTTCGCTGCGCGGGCTGCGGACGCTGAGCGTGCGGATGGAGCGGCACTGCGCGAATGCGCAGCGGGTGGCCGAGGCGCTTCTGGGGCACCCAGCGGTGCGCAACGTGTCGTATCCGGGGCTGCCATCGCACCCAGACCACGAGGTGGCGAAGCGGCAGATGAACGGCGGCTTTGGGGGGATGCTGGCGGTAGAGTTCCACGATGAAGCTACCGCCCGGCGTGTGGCCGAGGGGACGCAGGTGTTCCTGCTGGCGGAATCCCTGGGCGGGGTGGAAAGCTTGATCGCCTACCCGCCGCTGATGTCGCACGCGACGATGACGGAGGCGCAGCGCGTGGAGCGCGGGATTCTGCCGACGATGCTGCGGCTGAGCGTGGGGATCGAGGATGCCGACGACCTCATCGAAGATCTGCTGCAGGCGATCAACAAATAGGCATCCGGCTAGTCGCGCGAACAAGACTTGAGGGGCACTCACCAAAGGTGCCCCTCAAAGACAAAGGCTCTGTGGCTTACTTGCGGCGGCGGCGCGCCACCAGCGAGGCCAGCCCCAGCCCCAGCACGGTCATCGTTGCCGGTTCCGGCACGGCCCCGTACTGCAGGTGGTCCACTTCAATCCCGCCGCTAGAATTGCTAATGTGAATGCTGCCAATCCCGCCCGGATTCACCCAGCCGTAGAAGCGGTCTTCAGCTGTAGTCCCGAAAAAGCTACCATCCGCATGGCTTCCGTTGATGACCCCCAGCGAGTTGCCATTTCCATCAAAGGCTTCGAAACGAGTGGTGCCAGCTCCGTCCATACGATTCCTGCGTGAGTCGGCAAGGCTCCGTAGGTGCCACTGCTAAAAGTAAACCGAATGCCCGTTGCCCCGCCACCGAAGAAGAAGGAACGACCCGCAGTGCCCGAACCGTCCACGTTGCCATCGTCACCATCTACCGAGTCAGTGAGAACGCCGGGTTCGATGGGGGAACCCACCGAAGCCGTGACACCCGGCGAATTGAGAAGCCCATCTTCAAAGTTCTCCAAATAGAACGTCGAACTGCCCACCGAGGCCGCCCACGGGCTATCCGAGGTCTGCAAGTACTCCGAAGGACCAAGCTGACTCATGGCACTCGCCGACAAAGCGGCCACAGCAACCATCGAAAGAAAGAGTTTCATCAAAATCCTCGCTGCCTTCGAAAAAGAGGCAGTTGAGACATTCTACAGCAATTCCAATGTCCGTAGTTCACTCGGCACGTAACCCCGCAAAAATGCGGGCCGATTCCGCCGCGCCACCTACTTAGGCTGGGCTGGCCGCCTGCTCCACGGAGAACCGCCGCGCGTACCGGGCCAGCACGAACGCCGCCACCGCCCCCACCCACAGCGAGTGCGGCCGCAAGAAATAGTGCGCCCGCGCCCCGATCACCGCCCCCATCACCAGCGCCAGCCAGTGCAAGGCGTAGGGCCACCAGGTCTCCTTTTCGCCGCCCATCAGCGCCCCCGCCAGGTTCTGGCCGAGCTTCACCAGCGTGCCCGTCATGTAGGAGATGCCGATGCTGACCTCCCCGTCGCGCTGGAACACCGTGTTCACCGCCCCCATGCCCAGTACCATGCAGGCCGTGCTGAAGTACGTGAACGCCAAGCTATGCCCCACCGCCCCCAGGGCGAGCAGCGCCCCCACCGTGAGCAGCACATTCACCTTGCGCGGCGGATAGCGACGTGACACCACCGTGCCCAGCATCACCCCCAGCACAAACAGCCCGATGACTCCCAGCACCAGGGCGCCGTAATTGAAGCGATTTTCGACGAGGGACACGCTCAGGCGCGTGGAATTGCCACTCATAAACGAGACAAACAGCCCGCCCGTGGCCATAAAGGCGGTGGCGTCCACATAGCCAGAAAGGCAAGACAAAGACACGGCCAGCCCGATGTGGTCGCGGCTGTATCCTCGCATCGCGAGGTCAGTATATCGCCGGGAGGTGGGGTGAAATCGGCTTCGGGGAAAGTGAGCATACCGACAGATAGGTTACAGATTGTTCCGGACACATAGGTGACACTT
>CAZVHE010000208.1:0-2452 GCA_964627705.1 uncultured Chthonomonas sp. | reverse complement strand
GCACCACGTTCACGTCGGTGATGGCCGAGAAACCGATGTAATTGGCGTACATGGGCTCCGGCACGATGATTTCGTCGCCCGGGTTCAAGGCCCCGACCATGATCATCTGGAGGGCTTCGCTGCCGCTGGTCGTGACCTGGATGTGCTGCGGCCCGACATCAATGCCCCGGCGCTGGTAGACCTCGGCCGCCTTCTCGCGCAGTTCCATCAGCCCGGCGGAGTGGGCGTACGCCAGGTGGTTGCCTTGATAGCCGCGCACCGCATCCCAGAACTCTTGCGGGCTTGCCACATCCGGCTGGCCGATGTTGAGCTGGAACACCGTGCGGCCCGCCGCGCGGGCCCGGTCGGCGGCCCCGGATCGGCGAGGCCGGGAGGTTTTCACCACGCAGCGAAATCGAAGGCATGAGTGCTATCGTACTCTCCCTTGCCTCGCTCGGATGTGACGGGCCGCCCAGCATTTTTGCGGGTGACAGAAATGAGGGCAATGGGGTAGGGTCCCTAGTGAGGATTTCAAGATGAAAACCTGCGCAATTGCTTTTGGTCTGCTGGTGACTTCGGTGGCTTCGGCAACGACAACCGTGGTCGCGCCTAACGTGCGTGACACCGTTGAAGGGAGCAGCACGTTTCTTGGCTTCTCCACGACTACATCGCGCCGATACATGCTTATCATCAACTCATCCGAGCTGACAAGCTTGGTCGGGATGAATTTGACGGGGTTTTCGCTCCGACTCAACAACGCCAGCACTGCGGCTTGGCCTCCCGCCAACTACACGCACAGCTTCTTTGATGTGAAGCTGAGTGAAAGTGTTGCTCCTTCCGCTCGGTCGTTGACGTTTGCCAGTAATGTGATTGGAGCTCAAACCGACGTGCGAGCCGGGAGCATCACATTCGGTGCTGGTTCATTCACGGCAGGCGCCACCGGAACTACCCCGAACGCCTTCGGACCGATGATTGCGTTCGATACGCCCTACCTGTACACGGGTGGGCACCTGGCCGTGGACATGTATTACGCTGCGAACACTTCAGGGGCATCCCCGTCGTTTGATGCGTTATCGAACAGCACTGACCCCCTTGCCAACACCTTGGTCGGCGCAACGTGGGGATCCTATAACACGACAACCGGACTACCTCCAACTTCGGGCTCGAACGGCAATCCGTTTGTGACCAAATGGTACGCCGAAGCGGTGCCCGAGCCGTTTAGCATGGCCGCCATGGGTGCGGGCTTACTGGCCCTGGCTCGTCGTCGCCGACGCGCTTAACCTGCGCTACAGCAACAACAGAAAAGCCCCTCACCCATTGGGTTGAGGGGCTTTTCTTTGCTTCTACGAGATCAAGACTTGTCCATCAAGTAGAAGAACGTCGCGATGATGATGAGGCCCAGAATCACGGCAATCGCCACCTTCCACGGACTTACGGGCGCCTCGCCACGCACTTCGCCGGTTTGGCCATTCACCAAGAAGTTCCAAATCCGGTTGTTGTAACGATACGCCCCGCTCCAGATCGGCAAGAGCAGATGCTTAAACGTCAGGTTGGAGTACTCCGTCTCCATCCATGAGATCATTTGCCGGTCGCCACCGATGTCGTAACGAATCGCTTGCTCAATGGCGGGCACCATTTTCCGTTTGGCTGCCTCGAACCCTTCGGTCAGGTCCACGTCGTACCGCAGCGCGGAAAACCCGCTTAAGTACGCCGGTTCGTAGCTCACGCAGTGCTGTAGCTGCCAGGTGTTCATGGCGTCCGCGTATTTGGTTGGCACGTGGGTGCTCCCCAGCACCAGTACATCATCAAACGGCACCTGCACTGTCCCCGAGGCCGGATACCACCGCGTTTTGGTCACGCTTCGGGTTTGCCGGTTGCCTTGGCTGTCGGTGTAAGTCTCTTGCACCACATAATCCTCGCCCCGCTGACCGGTATAGGCCGTCGTGGTGAGGGCGTCGTACGTCCAATACGGCACATAGATGCCCTTCACCTCGTTCTTTTGCAGCGCGCGAGACTTGAGATTGTTGGGCGCCCAAAACCGAGACCCGATCCATTGCTTGTACCGCTCGCGCATGCCCCGCTCGTCCACCATGAAGGGAATCACCCCATCGGGCAATATGCGCGATTCGGGTTTGGCCGGCACCACGACGTTCGAGCCACAGAACGGGCACGATGACGACTCGATGTGCGGGGGCAAGACAAACTCGGCCGCGCACGAATTGCAGTGCACCACGTTGTCTGGTTCCATGGCCGGCGGCGCATGGTGGGCCAGCGTGGCCAGCAGGTCACGCTCTTCAATCTCCCGGATGGGCGGAGCAATGCCCTGTTGCGCCCCGCAATAGGGGCACTTCAGGGCATGCGATCCCGCGGCGAATTCCAGGTCGGCCCCGCACTGTACGCACGGGAATCGCTGGATATCCGTCATTGTTGCGGCGGTAGCGGCGGTGGTACGGCGGCGAACAGGCCGCTCCAG
>CAZVHE010000207.1:282-2473 GCA_964627705.1 uncultured Chthonomonas sp. | reverse complement strand
GCCCCCGAGATCACCGCGAGGCCAAAACTGGTCATCGCCATCATGGGGAACAGCACCGCCCCAATACCCCGCGCCATCTTGATATCCCCGTGCCCCATGGCATCCTTGCGGAACAAGAGCCGGCCGAGGAACGCAATGCCCCACAGCACGCCAATGCCCGTAAGGGCGCCGGCCACGGCGCTGGGGATGCCCCACGTCCAGGCTTCCGGTCGGTCTTGGGCGATGAGCGCCCCGTTGTAGCCAATGCCAATGACGAACATGACCGCATTGACCTCATCCGGGATGATGTAGTGGGCGATGTCGGTGAAAATGGCCGCCACCAGAGCCGCTGAAAACAACGCGTACGCCACGAACTTGGTGGGGTCCTCGCCGATGCATAGGTTTTGGTACCACAGCGCCCCCCAAAGGGTGCCGGTGACCAGTTCGACAAACATGTAGCGCGGCGCAATGGGCGCGCGGCAATGCCGGCACTTGCCGCCCTGGAACGCCCAGCTAAAGATCGGAATCAGGTCCGCCGGGCCGAGTTGGTGCTTGCACCGAGGGCAAAAGCTGTGCTTGGGTTCGGCGATGCTGAGGCCCCGGGGGAGCCGGTACACCACCACATTGAGAAAGCTGCCGATGGCGGCCCCAATAAAGAATCCGACAATGGTCGTCCAGACCGGAAAGAGCCCCTTATCCATGGGTTTCGCCCGGGAGAATACCGAATCAAAGCAAACGGGGCGACTCCGCAATTGGAATCGCCCCGTAAGGATTGGCCGAGGGCCTGTTCTTAGACTTCGCCAGCCCCTGAGCTGAGGGATTCGATAACCTTGACCATCGGCATCATCATCGCGATGACGATGAAACCTACGACGAAGCCGAGGAAGACGATGAGAATCGGTTCCAACGCGGCCGTCAGAGAGGCTAGGGTGGCTTCCACTTCCGCTTCGTAGAAGTCGGCGATCTTTTGGAGCATGAAGTCCAACGAACCTGATTCTTCTCCAACCCCGATCATGTGCACAACCATCGGCGGGAACAGGCGCGAATCTTCGAGGGGCTCACCAATGCGTTCCCCTTCTCGGATCTTCGCGCGGGCATCCAGCACCGCGTCGGCCATCACCGAGTTACCCACGACCCCGGAGACCGTTTCCATCGCTTGCAGGATGGGAACGCCCGAGGTGAGCAGGGTGCCCATGGTGCGGCTAAAGCGCGCCATACAGACCTTGTGGTGTAGCGGGCCAAAGACCGGGATCAAGAGCTTCATGCGGTCAGCGGCACGGCGCCCAAAGCGGGTGCTGGTAAACAGCCGCCAGGCGATCCAGACCGTGACCACTGTGATGAGCATGATGTGCCAGTTCTTTTGGAAGTTGGCCGAGAGGTCGATGAGGAACTTGGTGGCCGCTGGGAAGTCTTCTTCCTTGAGGCCGATGTCTTTAAACAGAGCGGCGAACTGCGGGACAACCCAAACGACGAGGAAGATCACGATGCCGATGGCGGCCAACATAACCAAGACCGGATAGGTCATGGCCGACTTCACCTTTCGGCGCAGGGCCACGTCCGCTTCCAAGAAGGCGGCGAGACGCTGCAGGGATTCTTCCAAAACCCCACCAATTTCCCCGGCGCGGATGAGACCGATAAACAGGTTATCAAACGTGCGCGGGTGGCGCTTCATTGAGTTCGAAAGGCTTTCGCCGGACTCCACGCGCTCGCCGAGGTCCAGCAGGATCTTTTTGAGCTTGGGGTCCTTGGTTTGCCGCGAAAGCACGTCCAGACAACGCACCAGGGACACACCAGCGTCCACCATCGTGGAGAACTGGCGGCAGAACACGGCGAGCAGACCGCGTTTGACCTTACCGAAGTTCTTTTTCTTCGATTTGCCGGCCTTCTTGATCATCGTGACTTCGATGACTTCGAGGCCTTGCTCGGCAACCCGCTGCCTTAGACTCTGTTCGTCCTCGGCTTCGGCCGTACCCTTTTGCACACCCCCATTGGGGTCGCGGAAGGAGTAGCTGTAGACAGGCATAGTGGTTTAGGTTCCTTTAGCGTCGTTGGGGACCCGTCGCCGGGCCTCCCAGGTTGATCATCTTCTTCAGTTCCTCAATGTTCTGGCAGCGCATCATGGCCTCTTCCAGCGTGATAATCCCCTTCATGTAGAGATCACGCAGGCATTGGTCCATGCTCATCATGCCGTGAGCCGCCGAGGTCTGAATCA
>CAZVHE010000207.1:0-272 GCA_964627705.1 uncultured Chthonomonas sp. | reverse complement strand
TGGTGCGTTTTGTTCTCACGAATCAGGTTACGAATGGCCGGGGTGGCCACCATGATTTCGTTGGCCGGGACACGGCCCGGGCCGCTCGCACGCGGGAGCAACTGTTGGGCCACGATCGCCACGATGTTGTTGGAGAGCTGAACGCGGATCTGCTCCTGCTGTCCTGGCGGGAACACGTCGATCATACGGTCAATGGATTCGGCCGCGTTGTTGGTGTGCAGCGTGGCAAACACCAAGGGACCGGTCGCCGCCGCGGTGACGGCGGGACCGAT
>CAZVHE010000206.1:0-2479 GCA_964627705.1 uncultured Chthonomonas sp. | reverse complement strand
TGGGCGAGCCCCTAGAGCACTTCGAGCACGTGCTGGCTGACAACGGCGACACAGTAGAGGAATCCGTAGAAGCCCGGCAAAGTGCGCGCTCGATCCAAGAGGCGATCAGTCGGTTGCCCGCCCGCTACCGCGAAATCATTCGCATGCGGCATGAGCAGCAGATGGCCGTGGGCGACATCGCTCTGGCCACGGGAGCTCCAGAAGGCACCGTAAAAAGCTGGTTATTTCGAGCGCGCGCCCATTTGGCCAAGGATTTGCAGATAGAACTGGCATAACCTGAATCGCAGCAGGTTGGTCTACGTTCAAACCGAAAGGGCTCCGCGACAACGCGGGGCCCTCTTCATTTTTTCCCGCCCCGGTAGGCTCAGTGGTATGAGTTTGCCCAACGCCGAGAGCGTGCTGAACGCCCTGCGCCTGGTGAAGGACCCGGACCTGCACCGTGACATTGTCTCTCTCGGCTTTGTGAAGGATTTGGAGGTCACGCCGGAAGGCCACGTCCGCTTCACCGTCGAGCTCACCACCCCCGCCTGCCCGGTGCGCGAAGAACTCCAAGCCCAATGCGAATCCGTGGTGCGAGACATCCCCGGCGTTACCGCCGTGCAGGTGACGATGACGGCCCGCGTGCGCGAACGGGGCCCGCAGGCTGAAAACCTGGTCCCTGGGGTCAAGCAGGTCATTGCCGTGGCGAGCGGTAAGGGCGGGGTAGGCAAGAGCACGGTCACGCTCAACCTGGCCGTGGCTTTGGCGCAATCCGGAGCCCGGGTCGGTATCCTGGACGCCGACGTCTACGGCCCCAGTATCCCCCTCATGACCGGCACCCACGCCGAACGCCCGCTCACGAAGGATGAGCGCATCATCCCCATTACACGGTTCGGCGTGAGCATGATGTCGCTGGGCTATCTCCTCGAAGATGGCCAGGCGGTGCTGTGGCGCGGCCCGATGGTGGCCGGCACGGTGAAGCAGCTTCTCTCGGACGTGGCCTGGGGCAACTTGGACTACCTACTGGTGGACCTGCCCCCCGGCACCGGGGATGCCCCCATGAGCCTGGCCCAACTTGTCCCGCTGACGGGCGTGTTGCTGGTCACCACCCCGCACAACGTGGCGGCCAACATTGCGGGCAAGGCGGCGGGGCTTTTCCGGCGCCTCAATTCCCCTATCCTCGGGGTAGTGGAGAACATGGCCACCTACAGCTGCCCGACTTGTGGCACCGTCTCGCGGATCTTCGCGGGGTTGCGGGGCGACGAACTGGCCCAACAGCTCCAGGTGCCGTTTTTGGGCAGTATCCCGCTCGATCCGGGCGTCGGCGCGGCCGCCGACCAAGGGCTACCCAGCGTGGTGGCGGACCCCAACAGTCCGCAGGCGCAGGCCTTCCGGCAAGTCGCCGGAGACCTTGCCCGTCACATCAGCATCCGCAGTCTAGCCAGTGCGGAGACGAACCCCGAGTTCCGGACCATAGAAGGCTAGATCCGCCGCCCTTGCCCGGAAGTCGCTCGCCAGGGCTGGCCGTGGTACCGGCGGCGATGGATTTCGCATCGCGGGCACGCACCGGTGGCAAAGGCCGGGTTTCTTTCTTAATCATCTCTCGGATGGAAGCCACGCGCTTGTTGGCATCGGGGTGGGTGCGCACCCATTCCGGGCCGCCACCGCCGCCTTCCTTGGCCAGCATCTCAAAGACCTCGGCCATGCCGTTCGGGTTGTAGCCGGCGCGAATCATGATGTCGTAGCCCACCTTGTCGCTTTCGGTTTCGTGCTTGCGACTGTAACCCAGACTGTAGAGCGCGTCGCCCACGCTGGCAATGTCAAATACCGTGTCGCCGGCATTCAAGATCGTGAGAACGGCGAGGATGCCCAGGCGGCGCTTGGTGTTGTCCGCGTACTGGCTGGCCCAGTGCTGGTTCAGCACGTGCACAATCTCGTGCCCCACCACGCCGGCTATCTGGTCCTTGGTGGTCATCTTGCTCAAGATGCCGGAATAGAAGAAGATCGGCCCACCCGGAAGGGCAAAAGCGTTGACTTCGTTCTTGTCAATGATGTCGAAGGTGTAGGTCCACGGCTTGCCCCGCATGCTATTGGGCGGGATCGCCGCTACCAGTTCCGCGCCAATCTTGCGGAGTTCGATCACACGCGGGTCTGTGGCCCTCAGGACCGGCTCTTCCTTACGAATACGGGCCGCCTCGTCCGCCCCCAGTTTCACCTGGTCCGCCATGCTAGGTCGGAACGGATCCGCCGAGGCCAAGGCCGGGCTCATCACCACAACACACGCGAGAAGGGCCGTTGACTGTTTCATATACCATCAGACTACCAGTCGCGCCTCATTGTTTCGATTGTCCCGTTAGGATTTCCCGTACACATACCGACCTGTACAGTAGGCCGGTACCGAACGGACCGGAAGAAGACCATGACGAACAAGAAGAACAAGGGCTTTACCCTCGTCGAAATCATGATTGTCGTGCTGATCATCGGCATCCTGCTTGCGATT
>CAZVHE010000205.1:2251-2495 GCA_964627705.1 uncultured Chthonomonas sp. | reverse complement strand
GGCGATACCGAACGCATCAAGACGATGCTGGAACGACTGCTGGCGGACAACCCGCGGCGGGCCGATTACAGCATCCAACAGACGGCCCTGAGCGAGCTGAGCGAGGCGGACCAAGCCACGCAAATCCTGCTAATGATTGGCCCCAAGTCGGAAGTGGCGAAGCTTGAAGCCTTCGCGACGGAACTTGATCGCCAACTTTGTGGTGCCGTCGGCATCAACTATGTCGCCGATGCCAGCAACAGCC
>CAZVHE010000205.1:0-2232 GCA_964627705.1 uncultured Chthonomonas sp. | reverse complement strand
TTGATCTCAAGTACATCGAGCCGATGGTGGCCGAGTTTGACCTGAAGAACCGCATCCGCGGCCTGCACGTGACGGTGGTCCCCGACCCCGTGACGCCGGGCATCACGGGCGAAGATGAAGGCAAGAAGGCTGAAGATCCGCAAACCGCCGGCCAAGGCCAGGGTGCGGGTCAAGGCGGCGGTGCGGGCCAGGGCGGTGGCGGGACTCGCCGCGAAGCCGAACTCCGACGCCAGATTGGCCGCGAACCGATGCGCCTGGTGGTGCGCGGGACGCAGGACCAGATTGAGCAGGCCAAGGCTTACCTGGCGCTGATCGACGTGGCCCCGCGCCAAGTCGCGCTGGAACTCCGCGTGCTGGAACTGAGCAAGGAAGACGCCTTCAAGATGGGTCTGGACTGGAACCTCTTGACCGGTGGCCGACTGAGCCAAATCCGCTTCAACAATAACCCGGGCGGCCAAGCCGCACTGCCGGGCTCGGTGAGCGGCAACTATAACTTCAATCAAGGACCGAGCAACTTCCTGGGCGTGCTGGACCAACTGGCCGGCGGCAACAAGTTGATTGCCCGCCCGAACGCCCTGGTAAGCGACGGACGCGGAACTCGACTATTCGTGGGCGACACGATCCGCTACATCAAGCAGATCCAAGCCAGCCAGAGCGGGACGACGGTCATCACCGACGAACTGGAAGTGGGTGCGCTGTTCGACATCAAGGCTCGTGTGGGGGCCGAGGGCGCGATTGCGCTGGACATGGAGCAGAACTTCAGCATCCTCACCTCGTTCCTGCCGGTTCCGGGTGGTGGTCAGCTGCCGCAGACCAGTGACCGACGCACGAGCATGTTCGTGAACATGAAGAGCGGAGAGACGATCGCCATCGGTGGACTGATCCTCGACCAAGACCGCAAGACCGTAAGTGGGATTCCCATCCTCAAGGATCTGCCGATCATTGGCCGCCTGTTCTTCAGTCGCACGGAAACGAACCGCGAACGCACGGAAATCGTGTTCTTCCTCACCGCCAAGGTGGTGGACGAGGACAATCGCGATGACGCGGCCAGCCCGCGCCGCAACGAAACGGCCGTGCCGGACCCGATGAAGGACTACACGACAACCGGCGGCAACCCGTAAGGTCCGGAAGAGACCAAAGCAAGCACCCCTCATCCTGGTTTCAGGGTGGGGGGTGTTACTTTGTGCCCGCGCCATCTGGCGTTTGGCCCGGGACTAGTGCACTACACTCCCGAACGATCCCAGAAATCGCACCATAGTAAGCGTTAGCGAGCCTGAAACGGCAACGCGATAGGTTACGAAACATGAACAAGTGGTTTGGAATTGCGATGGCGGCCGTTCTCGGCATGACGCTCGTCGGTTGTCAAGGTGCGGCGGAAGCCGGCAAGGAAGTAGGCGAAGGTGCCAACGCGGCTATGGACAAGGCGGGCGATGCCGTTGCCGCTGGTGCTGAGAAGGCCGGTGAAGCGGCCGAGAAGGCGGGCAACGCCGCCGCTGCGGCTGGTGATGCCGCCAAGACGGCCATGGGTGGCAGCGACATCGTGGACACCGCGGTGGCCAACGGTTCGTTCGGCACGCTCGCGGCCCTGCTGACCGAAGCTGGTCTCGTCGAAACCCTGAAGGGCGATGGTCCGTTCACGGTGTTCGCGCCGACCGACGCCGCCTTCCTCAAGGTGGACGCCAAGGCTCTGGAAGACCTGAAGGCGGACAAGGCCAAGCTCGGTGACGTGCTGAAGGCCCACGTGGTGGCCGGTAAGGTGATGGCCGCCGACGTGAAGAAGCTCACGGAAGTCGAAACCCTGCAGGGCAGCAAGTTCCCGGTGAAGGTGGACGGCGACAAGGTCATGATCGGTGACGCGACCGTGTCGCAGGCCGATGTGGCCGCCAAGAACGGTGTGATCCATGTGATCGACACCGTGCTGATGCCCGCTAAGTAAGCGTGCAATCTTCAAAGGCCCCTCGGCTAAACGGTCGGGGGGCCTTTTCGTTCAAACTCTGCGCATGATGTCGCCCCGGCTGGAATTTGCCCTAAATGTGGCATGGGATGCCGCCAAATCCACGCTGGCGCACTTCCAAACCGGGGCTGCCATTGATTGGAAGCACGACGACAGCCCCGTGACCGTGGCCGACCGCGAGGCCGAGGCCATCATCCGCCGCGGGATTGCTTTGCGGTATCCGGGGGAAACGGTGCTGGGCGAAGAAGAAGGCCTGACCGGCGCCAGCGACGACCGCT
>CAZVHE010000204.1:0-2519 GCA_964627705.1 uncultured Chthonomonas sp. | reverse complement strand
GTGGACGTGGACCCCATGTTCGCGACCGAATCCGACGTGCGCGAGGCTATCTTCCGGGCGTTTGGGAGCTTTGATAGCCTTTCTGTCTTGGCTGGTGAATTCGCGAAGGGCGTCGAAATCTCGACGAGCGATGCCGGAGCCGAAGAAGATCAAACGACCATCAGTCTTAATGAGCGCGAAGATGGGGCGCCCATCATCCGCCTGGCCAACGCCCTGCTCGCCCGCGCCATTCGCGGCAACGCGAGTGACGTGCACGTGGAGCCCGGCCCGAACGATACCCGCGTGCGGTTTCGCGTGGACGGCATCCTCAGCGAGGTGATGACCATCCCCAAGGCGGTGCAACGCCCGTTTGTGTCGCGCCTTAAGGTCATCGCCGGGCTGGACATCGGCGAGCGCCGCATCCCGCAGGACGGTCGCTTCTCCGTCAGCCTGAGCGAAGGCAGTTACGATTTGCGTGTTTCCACGTACCCCACCGTTCATGGCGAGAAGGTCGTGCTCCGCGTGCTCGATAAGTCCTCCCTGGCGGTGAACCTCAAGACCCTGGGCATCCCGCCGCTATCGCTGGATCGCATCCTCAAGCGCGTGGAGGAAAGCCAAGGCCTGATCCTTGTCACCGGTCCGACGGGTTCGGGGAAATCCACCACGCTCTACTCGATTCTCAACCATTTGAATGATAGCAGCCGGAACATCGTGACGATCGAAGACCCGGTGGAATATCAACTGGAAGGCATTGCCCAGGCCAACGTGAACGTGGGCGCCGGGATGACCTTTGCCAGTGGCCTGCGCGCCATTCTGCGCCAAGACCCGGACGTGATTCTGGTGGGGGAAAGCCGCGACCCCGAAACGGCCAAGACCGCAATTGAAGCCTCGCTGACGGGCCACTTGGTTCTCACCTCTCTCCACGCCAACGACTCGATGGCGGCAGTTGTCCGTTTGGTGGAAATGGGGGTTGAGCCCTTCCTCGTCAGCAGCAGCGTGACGCTAAGTGTGGCCCAGCGGCTGATGCGCCGCACCTGCACGCACTGCGCCAAACCCTATCGGCCAGACTCAATCCTTCTAGAATCGCTCGACTTGCCGCTCGACCGCGAGTACTTGAAAGGTGAAGGGTGCGAAAAGTGCGGCGGCACGGGCTACCGGGGCCGATGTGGGGTCTATGAGGTTGCAGACATCTCGCAGCGCATCCGCCAGATGATCTTTGTCGGCGAAAGCACCGATGCCATCCGTCGCGAGGCCGTGCGCGGAGGGATGAGAACCCTCCGCCAAGACGCCTTGACCAAGGTACTGGAAGGGATTTCGACGGTGGAGGAAGTGCTCCGCGTCACCCCGAACGAAAGTCAGGAATGAGCGCTTACCGATACAAGTACGTTTCACCAGATGGTGAAACGCATACCGGCCAGGTCCGCGCGGACAACATTGACCAAGCGACGGTTGAGCTTGCCCAACGCGGCCGGGTCATCAGCATTGTCCCGCTTCTGGAACAAGCGAACGACTTGGACGACGAGGATGACGCGCCAGCCTCCTCCAACCCCCTCGCCAGTTTAAGAAAGAAGAAAACCAAGACCGAGGACGTCATCACCGTCCTGCGCAACTTGGGCGTGATGGCCGAATCCGGTGTCCCGCTCAAAGAAGCCCTGGAGACCGTCTCGCTCGAAGCCGGCACCCCGGACCTCACCGAGGCTCTCCGCGATATCAAAGATCGGGTGATCGGTGGTTCTGCCCTGGGTGAAGCGATGCGCGAACACCCCAAGATGTTCGGCACTCTGGCCTGCAATATGATTGCCGTGGGTGAAGAAGGCGGCAACCTGGATAAAGCCCTCGGCTCCGCGGCCGAGCAAATGGAGCGGTCCGCGGCCATGCGCGGCAAGGTCATCAACGCGCTGATCTATCCGGCCATCCTCACCGTCGTTTCGTTCCTTAGTGTGATCTCGCTGGTGGTGCTCGTGCTGCCGCAGTTCGTCGAGACGTTTAAGCAGATGGACATCGAGCCGCCGCTGATGACGCGGATGCTGATGGCCTTTGGGAACCTGTTCCGCCTGTATCCCTTGGTGACTTTCGGCGTCTCGATTGCCGTGTTTGTGGGGGCCAAGATCGCCTGGGCCCGAGAAGATGTGCGCCGCGCGGTCCTGGTGTTTGCCTTGCGCATTCCTGTGGTCGGCGAACTCATCTTCAAGGTCGCGCTCTCCCGCGCCATCCACACGCTGGCCGCCCTCACCGGCGCCAACATCCGCTTGGTGGAGTCCCTGGAACACGCCGCCAATGTCTCCGGCTTGCCCAGCCTCGAAAACGCCTTCCTAACCGCGCAGGAAGATTTGCAAAATGGTCAAACCCTGGGCGAATCCTTGGCCCGCACCGCCATCCTGCCGTCCACTCTGGTCCAGCTCATTTCCATTGGCGAACGCACCGGCCGATTGGCCCCACTGCTCGACCGCGCGGCCCTGCAAATGGAGAACGACGCCGATGCCCGCCTGAAGGCCGTCGTCAGCCTTTTTGAACCCATTCTCATCGTGGTGATGGGCGGA
>CAZVHE010000203.1:0-2522 GCA_964627705.1 uncultured Chthonomonas sp. | reverse complement strand
GGCGGACGTTCATTATGTCGGTCGCGGAGCCGAATCTGCAACCCAGGTCCCAGACCCGGGAGGGTTCGGGATAGGCTATTCTGAGAGCCGCACCCCCGCCCGGGTGGCGAAATGGTAGACGCAGGGGACTTAAAATCCCTTGGTAGCAATACCGTGTGGGTTCGAGTCCCACCCCGGGCACCCCTTTTTGAGAGCGCGGCTCAGGCCCATCGGACCTTGGTCCCCAAGAGCGTACGGGCGTTGGCGCGGGCTTCCTCGGCAATCTGCTCTCCGGCCAGCATGCGGGCGATTTCGTCCACGCGATCCTCGCCCATGAGTTCGCGCACTTGGGTGAGCGTACGGCCTTCGTGCTCGGCCTTTTCAATGTGCAAGTGAGTGTCGGCGCGGGCGGCCATTTGCGGCAGGTGGCTGATCACCAGCACCTGGGCGTGGGCGCTGAACTCTTCAATCTTCTTGGCCACGCGAGCGGCGGCCTTGCCACTGAGTCCTGTGTCAATCTCGTCGAAAACCACGGTGGGCACCCCGGCGCGGCCCGCACTGGCGACCTTGATGGCCAGCATGATGCGGGCGAGTTCGCCGCCGCTGGCGACCTTGGCCAGGGGGCGGGGTTCCTCTCCGGCGTTGGCGGTGAAGTCGAACTGCACAATGTCCGCTCCCGTCGGGCTCACGGCCACGGGCTCGACGCGCACGATGAACTGCGTGCGGTCTAGGCCGAGTTCGTGCAGTTGTTCCTGCACGCGGGTAGCAAAGCGGGGCGCGGCCTCGGTGCGGATGCTGGTGAGCGCGGCGGCCTGCTGGTCTAGGGTGGCGCGGGCTTCGGCTTCGGCGGCGCGCAGGCGGGTCTCGTCGGCCTCGGCGTTCTCGATGTTCAGCAGCTCCTGGGCGGCGGCGTCGCGGTAGGCCAGGACGGCCTCATCGGTCTCGCCGTATTTGCGGTGGAGGTTGCGGATGAGGTCACGGCGCTCCTGGGCTTGTTCCAGGCTGGCGGGGTCGGTGTCGAGGTCGCGGGAGTAAGCGTAAAGCAGGCGCGTGGCCTCGCGTAGGGCGGTATGGCTCTCTTCCAGCATCGCCAGGGGTTCGGCCAGCGTGTCGTCCAGTTGGGCAGCGGATTCGAGGGCGCTCTTGGCGCTTGCCATAGAGGTCTGCGCGTTGACTTCATCATCCGCAAGCTGGCCCAAGGCCCCCCGGATGGATTCGGCGATCCGCTGGGCGTGCTGCAGGCGGCGGTAAAGGGATTCGATCCGCTCGTACTCGCCCACGGTTAGGCCCGCGTCGTCAATCTCTTGCACCTGGAACCGCAACAGGTCCACACGCTGGGCGCGCTCGCGTTCGTTGCGCTGCTGGTGGCGGAGGCGGTCGCGGGCGGCTTCCCACTGGGCGAAGGCTTCGGCCACCGCCTCCCGAGCCTGGTGGGCGGGCTCGCCAATCCAGTCATCCAAGAACTGCACGGGGCCAAGCGGGTCCAGCAGAGCTTGGTGGTCGTGCTGGCCGTGCAGGTCCACCAGAAGGCGTCCGATCTGCTTCAGTTGTCCGGCGGTGCAGGGCTGGCCATTCACGCGGGCTTGGCTGCGGCCTTCGCGGGTGACTTCGCGTTGCAGGATGAGCGTGTCTTCGTCGGGCGTGAACCCCATGCCCCGCAGCGTCTCGGCCAGGGCCGGGCCGACTTCGACCTCCAACACCACGGTGGCGCGGTGGGCACCGGTGCGGATCATAGTGGCGTCCGCGCGGCCCCCCATCGCCAGCCCGATGGCGTCAATGAGGAGCGATTTGCCCGCGCCGGTTTCGCCCGTGAGGGCGGTGAATCCGGGTGCCCAATTCACGCTAACCCGGGCCAGCGTTGCCAAATCGGTCACTTGCAAAGCGCGAATCATGGAAGCTCTGGAATACCAGACGCATGACGAGGGGTTAAGGCCGCGCCCAAACCGGACGGCGGGCCTCGTCATAATGGGCTTATGAGTGCGCCCGTGGCCTCCTATTCGTCGCAAGGACACCGATGGAATCTCCAATCCCTTTATAACGGAATTGATGATCCGCGGTTGGATTCGGACTTTGCGGAGTCCGTGGCCGAGGCCGACGCCTTCGCCGCTGCCTACCGGGGCCGCATTGAATCGGGCCAGATCACGGCCGCTGAACTGGCTGAAGCCATCGCCAGACTCGAGGCGCTAGTGGAGAAATCCAGCAAGCCGGGCCTCTACGCCAGCCTGATGCACGCCGGGGACACGCAAAACCCTGCCCACGGCGCGCTTTACGCCGAGACCATGGAGCGTGGCAGTGAAATCCGCGTGCGCATCATGTTCTTCTCGCTGGAACTGCAAGCCATGGACGACGCGAAGATGGACGCCCTGATGGCCGACCCGGCCCTGGCCAAGTACCGCCACTACCTGCAGGTCACGCGTGCCTTCCGCCCCTATAAGCTCAGCGAAGCCGAAGAGACCCTGCTGGAACGCACCGCCAACACCGGGGTGCGCGCCTGGCAGCGCCTGCACGATGAACTGACGGCGGCGCATGTGTTCCATTACAAG
>CAZVHE010000202.1:0-2552 GCA_964627705.1 uncultured Chthonomonas sp. | reverse complement strand
GCGGACTGCTACGGCGACCACCGAGAAGCCTCGACCGGCTTCGCCGGCGCGGGCCGCTTCGATGGCGGCGTTCAGGGCCAGCAGGTTGGTTTGCTCGGCGATGTCTTCGATCGCCTGCACAATACTGCCGATCTGCTCGCTCTTTTCACCCAGGCGCTCGGCTTGGATGGCGGCCGAACCGATCTGCTCACGCACCTTGCGGGTGCCGGAGATGGCGCGGTTCATGGCTTCGGCGGCCTCCTTCATGCCGGATTCCGTTTCGTCGATGGCGGCGTCTTGCTTCACCGATCCACTGCGGATCAGGTCCATCGCGCGCTGCAGCTCGTCGGCGTCCTGCGCCACCATGCTCGCGTTTTGGGCCAGTTGTTCGCTACCGCGAGCGATTTCCATCGCGCTGCGGGTGGATTCGGCAATCGCTTGCGTCACTTGCTCCACCGATTCGCCCATATCTTGCGCGACGGCGGCGACGGTGCTGGATGTCGCCTTCAGCGATTGGCTGTTGTCATTCACCTCCTTGGCACTTTGGCGGATTTCGCCGACCACGGAGCGCAGGTTGCCAATCATCGTGCTGAGGGCATGGCCCAGAGCATCATTGGCGCTGCGCGGCGTAATGTTCGCGGTCAGGTCGCCCTGGCCGAGTCGGCCGGCGACGTCGCTGACATTGCGGAGGCTGTGGACCATTCCGCTGAGGCTGGTGCCCAGCACGTCCTTTTCGCTGGCCAGCTCCACGTGAACCGAGGTGTCACCTTCGGCGACCTTCTCGGCCACGGCGGCCTTCTCTTGCAAGTAGGACTTCATGGCACGGCAGGCGTCGCTGGCTTCGCCCAGTTCATCCTGGCTCACGTGCGTGATGTCGAAGTCGAGGTCACCCTTTGCCACCGTTTGGAGGCCGTTGGTGAGAGCAATAATTGGAGTGGTGAGCTTCTTGGCAAAGGCTCTGCCCACAAGGAAAACAACGATCACACCCACCGCGAGGAAGATGTACATCATCTTGAGAATTTCGCCGTACTTGGCATAGTACTGGGCCGCGGACATGCGAAGACCCACGCTCCAGCCCAGGCCCGGATAACCCAGGGCGCCGTTGGACTTGGCGATGGCTCCGGCGTGGTGGTGTTGTTCACCTCGATCTCCACCCACTTCCGTGTAGATATCAGGCGCGAGCGTGCCACCAGCCTTGAGGCCCTTGATCAGCTCTTGCATTTCATCTTTGGCGGCCGGATCCTTTTCGGCCCAGTTCACAAACTTCGTGTCGCTACCTTCAAGATAGGCGTTGAATAGTAACTGGCCGTTGGCCCCGAACAGGGTCAGTTCGGTGTCGGTAAATCCTTCGCTGGCCATAGCGGCAAGGTTCGACTCGAAAATGCCCTGTATCACGGCCGGGCGAGCGTAGTTGCGCCACACGCCAATGACATTGCCAGCGGCGTCCTTGACCGGAGCGGAATAGCAAAGGGCGTAGCCGTCATTCCCAAGCGCTTCAGCGAGATAGTCGTACTTCTGGAAGTCATCGACCCAGGTGCCGGTGAGGGCATCTGAATCCACAAACTTGCCGCTCATGGCGTCTTGGAACCACTCCTCCTTGGCGAAGTTCTTGCCGTAGAGAGACTTGGTATTGGCAGGCTTGCCATCCCAGGTGACACTGCTCACGGCGGCGACCTTCCCGGTCTTGTCTACAAACATCATTAGGTCGTAGACCGGCGAGTAGGTGTCCATGTAGTTGTTCATGGCGGTCACCAGTCGATTGGTGCCATCGGTCTTGTACCAAGACTCGCGGTCTTGGACTACGGTATTCAAGCCAAACGCTTGAACGTCACCGTAGCGTTCGAATAAGTTTCGCTCGATAACCTCAATGGTATTGGAGGCTTTGGCGACCAGTTGGTTGTGAGCCGCATCTTCGGCCTGCCCCACGCCTTGCTTCACGATCGCAAGGCCCACCAGGATCGGGATGATCCCGAAGAGGCCCATTATCAAGAGGACTCGTTGCTGGATTCGGAGTCGCTTCAGTATTTTCATGTCCATTTCGCCCGGCGCACGGCCGTCACCTAGCATTCTTGGCAGGCGGAATCGGAATCCTTACGGGGTGAAACCACGAAAAACCGGACCCACTTTTTGGCAGGTCCGGTTTTGTTCGTCGCGATCTGAGCGCGAGGTTAAGCCTTGTCCTTGAAGCCCGGCAGCCGGCGGCCTTTGTAGTAGCCATCGGGCGAGGCACAGTGGTTCATGCGGAACGGTTCGCCTTGCACGTTGCGGGTGGAGACCACTTCCGGCAGGTCGGTGGTCCAGTGGGTGCGCCGCTTGGTGGTGCGGGAGTGCGAGAATTTGCGCTTCGGGTTCGGCATCTGACTTCTTCCTTACTTTTCGCGGTGCAAGGTCACCTTGCGCAGGGTCGGGTTGTACTTGTTCAGTTCCAACTTCGCCTTGGTGTTATCGCGATTCTTGGTGGTGGTCACGTAATGCTTCCCGTCTTCCGTGCAGATCAAACGGATGATTTGGTGCTTTTCACCTTTCTTCTTGGCCATGGACTGGAAACCTCGTGGTACGCCCCAGCGGGCGGA
>CAZVHE010000201.1:0-2744 GCA_964627705.1 uncultured Chthonomonas sp. | reverse complement strand
ACGTCTAGCATATCCCTATTCTACGCGAATCTTGGCCCAGGCCTCATCCAAATTTCGAATCGGTGTCACTTGAAGCCGATTTTGCGAGGCGGCGGGGAGCCGTTGGAGGAGATGTTCGGCCCCGTGCGGTACCAAAACCCGCGTGATGCCCGCCCGGTCAGCGGCGCGGAGCTTCTCTTCGATACCCCCCACGGGTAGCACGTGGCCGTGCAGGTTTACCGCCCCCGTTACGGCGCAGTCGCGGGTCAGCGGAGTTCCCGTGAGTGCCGACATGATGGCCAGGCTGAGGGCCAACCCCGCGCTCGGGCCGTCCTTGGGAATGCCCGACTCGCCCACGTGGATATGAAGGTCGCACTCCGGCGGAGGCGGCTGGATTTGACTACGCACCAACGTAAGGGCCGCCAACGCGGATTCGCGCAGAGTGTCGCCCAGATTCCCGGTGATTTCGAGGCGGGCTGGGTTAGATGCCGGCAACACCACCACCTCGATATCCAGCACCGTGCCCCCAAAATCGCCCACCGCGAGCCCTCGGATGCGGCCCACGCCAGGTTCGGTATCCAGCGCCACTTCTTCACTTGCCCCAAAGAGGGATTGGATCAAGGATGCCTCGTCAAGATTTGCCGAACCCTGCCACTCTTGGCGCACCACCCGGCGCACAAAGCGCTCCGCGCGGCGTTGCAAACCTCGCACTCCCGGCTCGCGGCGGGAGTCTTGGACCAGCCTAGCCGCCAACGACGAGGAAAGCGGCAACTCATCCACGCCGTGATCGGCCAGGATTCTTGGCCATAACTGCCGGGCCAGGATCGCCTCCTTCTCCTCGTTGGTGTAGCTGGGCACCGCAATGAGAGTCAGGCGGTCGCGCAAGGGCGCCGAAAGTGTGTCCACTTGGTTGGCCGTCAGTACCCAAACCACTTCGCTGAGGTCTATCGGCACCTCCAGGTAGTGGTCCACAAAGGTCGTGGCTTGCCGGGGGTCCAGGGCTTCGAGGAGGACTTGCGAAGGGTCGCCCCGCCCATCCGAGGCCATCTTGTCCAGCTCGTCGAGGATGATGACGGGGTTTCGCACCCCGCTCCGGATCATCGCCTGCACGATCCGCCCGGGCATGGCCCCCACGTAGGTGCGGCGGTGGCCTCGTAGTTCCGCCTCATCCCGCAATCCGGCGAGGCTAATGCGCTCCACGGGCCGCCCGAGGGCCGCCCCCAACGCCATTGCCAGGCTCGTTTTGCCGACCCCCGGCGGGCCAACCAGGCAAAGGGCCGTGCCCCGGCCCGTGCGGGCGAGGCGGGCCACTTCGTCCAGCAGGCGATCTTTCACCTCGGCGAGGCCTTCATGTTCGGCCCCCAGCGCCCGCGTGGCTTCCTCTGGCGCCATGGCGTTCTCCGCCCGGATGAGCCACGGCACGTTCGTCAAAGTGTCGAGATAGCTACGAATCACGCCCGCATCGGGGTTCGATTCGGCAATGCGGGCCAGCTTGCTGGCCTCGCGGCGCACGGTTTGCACCACCAACGGGGAGCCGGTGAACGTGTCGGCCCACCGCAGATAAATCTCGTGGTCGGGTTCGGTGTCCAAAAGCTCCATTTGGATCGCGCGCAACTGCTCGCGCAGCACGAACTCGCGGTGGTTCGCCCCGATCTCTTCCTCTACCTTTGCCCGGAACTGCGTTTGCACCTGCAGCACTTCGGCTTCGCGTTTCAGGCGGGCCGTCAGGGCCTGGATGCGTTCGGTGGTGTCCACCATCTCCAGCAGGCTCTGCCGGTCACGGGTGGGCATGGGCAGGTGCTGGCCCAGAGTGTCGGCAATCAGGTCGGGTTCGGCCAGGGTGTGAACCTGCTCCTCCACTTCCTTCGGGATGCTGAGGCCCAGTTGCATGGCCTGGCTGAGGGCCGCGCGCAGCTCGCGGACGCCGGCTTCAGTGTCCAGGCCGGTGGCTTCGTGGGTGTGGATGCGGGGCTGCACCCGCCACCCGTGGGCGTCCAGTTCGGCGGCCGCGAAGGTGGCCCGGTGAAGTCCACGCAGGGCCACCCGCAGGTTGCCATCCGGCAAGGGAAGGATGTGCAGAACTTCGGCGACGGTGCCAGTCTCCAGCCAGTCGGGGGGTTCGGGCACTTCGATATCGGGGCTCCGCTGCAGCACCACGAACACCGGCGATTCATCCTGCATCGCCCGCTCCAGGGTGCGAATGGACATCGGACGCCCCACCAAAATGGTCTGGATGAGCCCGGGAAACAGCACGGAATCCCGCATGGGGAGCACGCCAATCATGAGCCGGATTCTTCGCTGGATTCGGTCGGGGCATAGTCTTCCCGCAGGGTCTGTATCGCCGCGTGCAGCGCTTGGTCAGACTCAAAAATGTCGTTGAAGATCCGATCCACGATGCCGAAGACCTCCAGTAGCGCGCCCAGGCGGTTCCGCACGTCTTGCACGGGTTCAGCCCCGGCTTCGGGCAGCAGGTCAATGCACTCCCGGATGGCGGCCACGGTCGGGTCGATTTCGCGGCGTTTGCGCTCGCGGACCACGCGGGCAAAGATGCTCCACACGTCGCCGTGGCTAACATAGAGGTCCTTACGGTCGCCGGGTTCGCGGTAGCGGCGGATGATGCCCCAGTCCATCAGGTCGCGGAGGTTCATGCTGGCGTTCCCCCGGCTGATGTGGAGTTCGGCCATCAGTTCATCCACCGTATAGGGCCGACCGGTGCACAGCAGTAAGCCGTGAATCTGGGCCATGGTGCGGTTGATGCCCCAACT
>CAZVHE010000200.1:0-2846 GCA_964627705.1 uncultured Chthonomonas sp. | reverse complement strand
GCCGGGTGTGGCGCAGCGCTCATACTGCGAGCCGGTGCTGCGCCCTTCCGCGCGCGGCTCGTTGCCCGTGACCTTTGCGGTGCGCTCGACCAGATTGCCAGTGATCCGCTGACCAGTGAGACTCGCCGCTTCGCCCACCTTGGCCGCTCCTGCGGGGGGACGGGTGTGACAGATGCTCTGGAACTGCTCGTTCGAGAGGTATTCCGTACCCGAGATCGTCCGGCACGCCCCTGCCTCGTCGCCGGTGACCTTGAAAGAACGCCCGACCTCGGTACCCGAAACGGGACGGCCCGCCAACGTGTGGGTCAACGCCACCTTGCGCGGACCATTGATGGTCAGGCGTGAAACGCCCGCATCGTTGTACTGCGATCCAGTGATCGTCCGCCGCGCCCCGGCCTCGACGCCTGTGACCGCGACGGGACGAGCCTCGTCGCTACCGGTGATAGTCAACCCCCGCCGGGCACTGGTGCCCATGACCACCTTCTCGGGTCTGGCAATCAGGTTCTTTCCAGCGCAGAACTCGACGAACGTCTCATTACCCAAGTACTCGGTGCCGGTCACCGGCTTGCATGTGCCGGCCTCACCACCCGTGACCTTCGGTGTGCGGGCCACCTCGGTGCCGCTGACCACCTGGCCACGACTGGTAGCGCTCGCGCCGACCTTGGCTGGCGCGGGATTGGGCCGCGATATGCAGAACTTGTCGAACTGCTCCTGTCCGATGTACTCCGTGCCGGTGATCACACGGCATGAGCCCGGCTCATTGCCGGTGACCTTGACCGTCCGCTCGACCTGCGGGCCAGTGACCGGCTGGCCAGCGAGCGTGGTCCCCGTTTCAACCTTGGGGGGTGGCTCGACTTGCGGACGGATGCGGCCGCTGGGACGCGCCGGCGGCGCACTACCACGCCCCTTGAGACTTTGCTCGATGCGTCGCTGCCTGGCCACCGCATGGCCCGAAGAGCCACTCCCGCCGATGGCCGACCCCGGCTTTGGGGGCAAGGCCGTTTTGCCCTTCGTGGCCAGCGCCTGCCGGCGCTGGCGGCAGTAGTCGCGCATGCTGATGCCGCTGTCCGCTTCCACGGCGGCGGCGACGTCTGGTGAGCTTTCGATCAACGCACAGGCAACATCTGCAGCCACCTCGTTGGCGACCTCGAACGACAGCGCGGGGGAATCCGTTATGGCTCCCGTAGTTGGCGCAGCCGGCAGCGTCGCGGGCGCGCTTGACGCGTTGACAAGACGTTCGCGCTGAATCGAGGCCACGCCCTGCGGCGTCAGTAGCCCATTGCCCTTCTTCCCGGTCTGACTCAACATGGCCCGGCGCGCACGGGCAAAATCCCTTCCGCTCAAGCCCGCCATGGCGTCGGCTGTCGCAGTCTGCTCTGGCATGTCTTTCCTCTCGGTGGTGCGTTGACGGAATCCCGGCGTGCTCGCCGGGCGCGATTCGTGGCGGTCGCATGGGCCGGTGGAATCGCTGCATGTCACGCACTGTAGCTGGGAAGAACAATCAACTACAGTTAATTGTTATTATGTTGTTCATATAAATTAATTTATGAACGGAGGGTAAGATGCGGCTGCGAAACGTGACCTTGCACCAGCTCCGCCTGTTCCACAGCCTGGGTACGCACCTCAGCTATACCCGCGTGGCCGAAGAGCTGTTTCTGACGCAGCCCGCTGTTTCCATACAAATCAAGCGGTTGGAGGAAAGTGTCGGCATCCCTTTGGTAGAGCAGGTAGGGAAGCGCCTGTTTCTCACGGAAGCGGGGCGGGAGTTATTCGAAGCGAGCCGGGACGTGCTCGACCGCCTTCAGGTGCTCAACGAGGACATGATCGGTCTGGAGAAAGGCGTCAAGGGACCAATCAAGCTCTCCGCGATCACCACAGCCAAGTACTTCATGCCCCACCTGCTGGGGGTTTTTCTGCGGGATTACCCGGACGTCGAACCCAGGCTGGCCATCACGATGCAGGCCCGCGTGGTGGAGCGGTCGGAAAGCAATCTTGATGACATCGTCATCATGGGGACCCTGCCCGAAAACCTGGACCTGGAAGCGGAATACTTTCTCGACAATCCGATCGTCGTGGTGGCCCACCCAGACCACCCCCTGGTAGGACAACGGAACATTCCACTGGCCCGCATCGCCGAGGAGCGCTTCCTCGCCCGCGAACCCGGCTCGGGCACCCGAGCAGCGCGCACGCGCCTGTTCGCCGAGCATGGACTCTCCGCTAACGTGTACATGGAGCTCGGCAGCAGCGAGGCCATCAAGCAGGCAGTGATGGCGGGCTTGGGCATTTCCGTGCTGTCGCGCCACAACCTACGGCTGGAAATGGAGTCCGGGCTGCTCGCCGTGCTTGATGTGGAACATTTCCCCTTGATCCGCAAGTGGTACGCGGTGCATCTCAAGGGCAAGAAGCTGTCCCCAACCGCTCGTATGTTTCGCGACTTCCTGCTCCAGGACGGCCGCCGCATCTGGGAGCAAGTCCAGCCACAGATGCGTGGCACGAACGAGGGGTTTGGCGTCTCCCAATCGACAGCACCAACCTGAGCCGCCAGCGGACCAACGCCTTCACCCGGTGAACTTTTGCAATCGGGTGACCTGAATGTCCGAGATGAAGACGACCCCCGAGTGCTGGCTGAAAAACGGCGCATAGCCCTCAAGCAAGGGCTTCACCAACTCCTCCGGCACAGCGACGATAATCATGATGAGCACGGCGTCTTCGTTGAACATCAGGTGGCCTTCGTGGAAGCCATGACGCCCTTTGCCAGAAAGGTTGTTGACGATGGTGTAGCCACTCACCCCCGCGCGGTCGAGCAGGGCAGTGGCGTATTCCCGGTGCGCGCCCTCGATAATGAT
>CAZVHE010000199.1:0-2857 GCA_964627705.1 uncultured Chthonomonas sp. | reverse complement strand
AGCAAACTATCTTCGATGAAGAGCGTTCGGTCGCTCACCGCACGAACGCCTTACCAGTGTACTCCGACCTTTCGGGAACTCTAACCATCAGCCCCGAAGGAACGGTCTTGTATTACAATTCGGAGTCAGGCGAGATTGAACCAATCACTGACGATACCTGGACCATCGTTGCAGCAGTATCGGCGGCGGAAAAGTACCCTGACTTACGGGCACTACTTCCCGAAAAGCCACCCACAGCGAAAACATGCTCTCTCTGCTCAGGGACTGGAAGACAGCTAAAAATGAAGGCGTTATGCGGGAAATGCTTTGGGCTAGGATGGGTGCTTTCGTAGCTGCACGCCGCCGCCGGCTTTTCCACCCACTAGAGTCCCAATAAAGCACACAGGCCGGGGCAGCTAGCACACTGGCTTGACCACCCTTTCCTACTGGTTTGTTCAATCGTATTTCCGATTTTTTATTTCTGCACCACCGACCGCTCCACGCCCCACGCTGACGCGAACCTTATCGCACCAGTAGCGTCGTCCATTCGGGCGAAGATGTGGTTGGCTGGTGGTACGGAGGCACGAAGGGTCAGGCGGAACAGGAGGTGATCGCGGCACGCACGCGGGCCATGGAAGAGGCGGCGCGAGCGGCGCGGCAACAGACCAGCATCGAAAGGCAGGACCGGACCTACCATGGCGGTGCACCAAGCCCGGGTTATCATGGCGTCGAGCCGACCCTCGGCGGTGCCAACGTCCCGCACGGCAGCGACTCGGCGGATACCGCCAGTCAGAGCATCGGCCGTGGTTACGGGATGGTGTGCCTGCTGGGCGCCACGGCTCTCGCGACGGCTGTGGAAGTGGCTGGTATACTTCTTCCTGGGCCGGACGATGCCCTTATTGCGGCCGCCGTGGGAGCAAAAGGCGGCTACCGCGTGATCCGCGGGATCGTTGAAGGATCGAAAGGCTCGACCCGCGAAATCGTGGTCGTCCTGAGTAAGGAAGGCAAGGTCCTAAGCCGAACCGAACTCGAGGCGCTGCGGAAGTGTGGTGCGCCAGTAAGGCCCACACTCCCGGCCTGCACGCCGGGTGGAAAAACGTCCGGCGTTCTTCGTACTCCGACCGGCGATCTTCCTCTCCAGAGCGGTTGGCAAGGCCCGGCATCCTCCATTCCCAGAGGTACTTCTGGCTTGGACATCGTGACTCGAACCCACGTTGAGGGCCACGCCGCTGCTGTGATGCGACAGCAGGGACTCACCGAAGCCACGGTCTACATCAACAACCCCCAAATCTGCACAAGCTGTTCAAAGTTGCTCCCTCGAATGCTCCCGCCCGGTAGCAGGCTAACAGTTGTGCTGCCCGATGGTACGACTGTTACGTTCACGGGGGTGGCACCATGAAGGCTGTTTTCATTGACTTGCAGGACCACTCAAGCCCCCTGCATGGAGCTAGTGTCCACGACCGGAACGAGTTGTTCGCCGTGCTGAACAGCGTTCGGGACCGGGAGCCTTTTGGTTGCGAACTGGTGGGCGATAACGGCTACAAGCTGGCGCTCGGCATCGGGAAGGACCTTGGTTTTGTTCAACACAGCCCCAGCGACGGCGACACACCATATCTTCTGGCCCTTGCACCAGAGAAGCATTGCGACCAAGAGTATGTTGAATTTCTTGTAGGACACACGCCAACACCTATCCCGCAACGGTTTTGCCTCCCCTTCGAGACGGTGAAAGAAATTGCCGCCTACTTCATTGAAACGGGTGAGCGTAGCCCTGCTGTTTCTTGGGAAGAGGTATGAGGCTGGGCGACCTGGCCCCGCCTATGGTTCCTCACCCCGGCGATCCGGCCCCAGCCCCGTCGCCGGGGTTTTGCATTTCTGGAGTCCCACGCCATCGTTGGAGTCCCCGGTTCACGCTCACGCGATCCATATCGCAGCAGTTCCGACGCCCCTGAGAACAATTTGCGGAAAGCATCCCAACTTTGACACTCGTGTCGCTGCCTCATCTTCACCGAGGCCTATGATCCGCTCGATCGGCGGATCAGGGAGGAAACCACGCAATGGGGCTTCACCAACGCCGTGTGGTTCGCTTATGATGGTGGCCACATCGCGTTGCGGTTCGATGGCAACGGTTCTTTGACAGGTCGTTATCTGCACGGCGAGGCCGTGGATCAGATCTTCGCCGAGGAAGTTGGCGGCCAAACCCGCTGGACGCTCACGGATCATCTCGGCAGCGTGCGGGATGTGGTCAGTGACACCGGTGTGACACTCGGCCGAATCACCTACGACAGCTTCGGCCAGGTGACCAACACCACCGGCATCGTCGACACCCTCTTCCGCTACACCGCCCGCCCGGGAATGAGTTCGACCGGGCTATACGACTACCGGGCGAGAGCCTATGACCCCCGGATAGGCCAATTCCTCTCCGAAGACCCCATCGGCTTCACCGCCGGCGACCCCAACCTCCGCCGGTATGTGGGCAATGAGCCGACCCATTGGGTAGACCTAAGTGGGTTACAAAGCCAATATCCATCCATCGGCGCCTATCCGCCTTACTATCCCAAGTGGAGTCCCTATCAGTGGTATGATGATCCACGTTCGTGGCTTGCGGGAACCTGGCTTGGCAAGTTTCTGCAGGATCGCGAGAATACGGCGTGGGACCGCGAGAAGGAGGAACGGCGACAACGGTGGGAGGCCGAGGAGGCGCGGAAGCGGCGTGCTGAAGCGGCGGGTCGGCACCCGGCGTGGCAATTCTGCCTTGAGGAGTTTCCGACGCTCGCCTGGGAGTTGCTCATCGGCCTGGGAAGCGCACGAGCCGGCGGCGGCGGCGGAGGCGTGCAAGCTCGTCCCGGAGGCGGACGAAGTCGGCCCGGCGGCGCCACCC
>CAZVHE010000198.1:0-2882 GCA_964627705.1 uncultured Chthonomonas sp. | reverse complement strand
CCCGTCAGCCCGCGGCACCAGCTTTTGGGCGATGATGGCGCGGAGCGAGTTGGCAAGCCGCTGGCAAAGGAAGCCCTTCTCGTGCGGCGGGAACATGTTGATGATACGGTCGAGCGTTTCGTAGGCGCTGGAGGTGTGAACCGTGGAGAACACCAAGTGGCCGGTTTCCCCGGCGGTGAGCGCGGTGTGCATTGTGGTGATGTCGCGCATTTCACCGATGAGGATGACGTCGGGCGCTTCACGAACCACGGCGCGGAGGGCCGGGATGAAGTCGTCGGTGTCAATCCCGACTTCGCGTTGGCTCACGTAGCTCTTGTGGTCCGGGTGCTCGATTTCCAGCGGGTCTTCGATGGTCACAATGTGAACGTTGCGCTCGCGGTTGATGATGTCCAGCAAGGCGGCCAGGGTCGTTGTCTTCCCCGAACCCGTCGGACCAGTAACCAGTACGAGGCCTTGGCGGTGCTTAGTAACTTCGGCGAGCGAGGCCGGCATCCCGAGCTCTTCCAGTTGGCGGATGCGCAGCGGAATGATACGGAGAACGGCAGCGGCGTGGGTGCGTTGGCGGTAGATGTTTGTACGAACACGGCACTTCCCTTCCACCACGAAGGCGAGGTCCATTTCGTTGGTTTCTTCGAACTTGCGCACCTGCTTGTCCAGCATGACGGGCTTGAGAAGCTCCATCACATCATCGCCGGTCAGCTTGGCCCAATCGCCCGGTAGCGGGTTCATGGAGCTGTACTGCTTCATGTAAGGCACTTGGTTGGCCTTGAGCATGATGTCAGAGGCACCGAGCTCGTAGCCCTTCTCGACGAGGTCGTAAATCGTGAAATTCAGTCTGGACATTCCGCTAATCCGTTGGCTTTGGCAACCCAACGACGATCACGACCCGAAGAGAATGTCCCCTTACGCGTCGTTATCGCCGCCGTGTGAGGGAGTATACCAACGCCCCCGCCGCAATGACGCCCGCGACGCCAATGCCGATAAGAAGTCTTTGTCGGTGATGGCCCGAACTCCCCTTGGCTTGCGCCTCTGGCTTGCCCACAGGTTGGTACTTCGAGGGGATCTTCACTTTCTCCGGGTCTTGGCTGGCCACGGAAATGCGGTACTCCATCGAATCATTGCCCAGCGGCACACCCTTGAGGAGAACCGTATCGGTGGCGTGCTCCACCAGCGTCGTGTTCGGCACGGCGGGCATCCCTTCCACCACCACGATCATCGTGTCGATCTCGAAGGGTTCGGGCGAGCCGAGGAACGGTTTGACGATGGCCTCGAAGTTGATTTCGCCCGTTTCGGGCATCAGAAGGCCATCCACGGCAAACATCGCCTGCCGTAACGTCTTGCCCGGAGATCCACCGAAGATCTCCAGCCCGCGGGGCGGCGTCGTGCCGTAGGTGGGCATCAACAGGATCTGCTGACGCAAGAGTTCGGAAGGGTAATCCCCTTTCAGCATCGTCACCTGCACCATGTCGGCGCCCATCTGGTGCTTGCGGACCAGGATGGACATGGCCGGGCGACGTTCTTGAAGCGAATCCAAACTCGGCCCTTCCGCTTGGGCGAGCGCGGACATCGCCGAGAGGCACGCCACCCCCAACCAGGCCGAACGGAAAGACACCACAGGTTTCACGATGAATTCCGAACAGGATACCAAGGTGCACCGGGGCCTCCTGCCCTTCTCGCGGGGGTATTTGGCGGGCAACGAAACCATTTTCTGTTGACATTCGTTGAGAATCCTAGACAACCACCCTGCGCCTTCGGGCTATAATGCCGGGTCTTACAGATTCAGGAACGCTATGGATGAATTGGAATTAGGGCAGGCACCCCCTGTACAGCTGACGCCGGAGGGGCACGCTCGGTTGAAGTCGGAGCTGGAGTACTTGACGAAAGTCAAGCGGGATGAGATTGCCCAACGCATCCGCGACAGCAAGGATCACGGCGAGTTCAGTGAGGACAACAACGAACTTGACGAAGTGAAGCAAGAGCAAGCGATTGTGGAGAACCGCATTGGCGAACTCAAAGCGATTTTCTCGAACGCCGAAGTCCTGGACGAGTCCACGATCCCAACGGATCATGTCGGTTTGGGCTCGCGGGTGACCGTGAAGGATGAAGAGCGCGGCATCGAGTTCACGCTTCGCATGGTCGCCTCCATCGAAGCCAACCCCGACGAGGATCAGATTAGTGAGGAGTCGCCCCTGGGCGCAGCCCTAATGGGCGCCAAGCCGGGCGAGAGCATCACTTACGAAGCTCCGGTTGGACCGATTACCTACCAAATCACGGCGATTTCTCGCTGATTTCTCGTTCACCCAGCCAAGTGCCCTCTGTTGCCCAGGCCGAGGGGGTAAATTAGCTCAATTCCCCCCTTTTGAGGCAAGCCCGCCAGGGTGAATACCTCTCGGAAAGAAAATGAGTACGGATAAGAAGACGCCCGCCAGTGCAGGAAGTCCACTTGATGGGATTCGAAAGTCACGTGGAATCAGTGGGTTTTTCCAAGACGTCATGCGCGAAATGAAGCACGTGACCTGGCCGACCCAAAGGGAAACCATGCGCATGACCGGCACCGTGCTGGCCGTGTGCGCTATCCTGGCCGTGACGCTGTTCTTGCTTTCCGAGGCGTTCCGCATCGTGCTCAGCATCCTCATTGGGGGTGGGGCCTAAGCCATGGCGCTCCGCTGGTACGCCGTCCACACCCTCTCGATGCACGAGAAGAAGGTGTCGGAGCTCATCATGCGCCGAGGCGAGGCCCTGGGCTTGTGGAACACCTTCATCGTCGAGATTCTCATCCCGACCGAACCCGAACTCAGCCACCGTAACGGCAAGCGCACGGTGATCCAGAAGAAGCTCTTCCCGGGCTACATCTTGGTGCGGATGGACCTCACCGACGACGT
>CAZVHE010000197.1:964-2894 GCA_964627705.1 uncultured Chthonomonas sp. | reverse complement strand
TGACGACCGGCTACCATAACGATGCCCCTGGTTGCAAATCCGGGGTCCACCGCTTGCCGTGGGGCCCAAGGAACAAGAGCGGGCCGAAGTGCGAATTCTCATCGCTCCCCGTCGGGCTCCTCCTCACGTGGTCCGCCCATCGACCTGCGAGTACTATGGCTGATCGTCTCCTACATGTGGGGTTTCCGCCCCACATACGACCGCCGCCAACTGACTCAAGGGGTGAGCGGTGTCAAGCGAACTCCAAATCCACATTTGCTCCACCCCTTGCCGATTCACGACGAACAGACAAATGGTTGGATCGTTCACGTTGGTGCTAAAGCCCACCAAACAGGCGTGTGTTACCCCTTTCTTGAAGCCTTCATCCGCCCAGCTCCACGCCTGCCGCCAATCACCCGTGGGCATTGTTGCGCAGACCACGGAGGCGGTCCGAAGGTTTGTCCCAAACGTGGCCTGCTCGGTCGCCAACGTCCGCATCCGCATGCGAAACCAATTTGGGGAGTCGCCCGTTCGCACGAGTGCCGCTCCATGGAGTCTGTGGCTCCGGATGCTCATGACAATCAGAAAATCGTTGCTTCCTGCCGTCGCGGACACCATCGGCCTCAGTTCGTCGAGACACGCCGCCACCGCCCCCGTCGCCACCACGGGCATGGCTTCTCGAATGCCTCGAACCAAGGGGGCCATAGCGGCTGCCCCCCCGGCGGGCGCCAGCGGTCCGATCTGGGTAAATAGTCGGACCAACTCGTCCAACTCATCCCCCACTTCCCCCTCTGAACTGGGACGCACAGGATCACACCCCGATACAACGCCTGCGATCAGCATGGTGGCCATCCACGTCCACGCCGCCGTGGTCTTCCTCGGCGGAGGGACGAGTTCGCGCCGGGCCCCGTCCACGCGTCCTGTCGCACATGCCATCGCCGGTGGCGGCCAGTAAAGCTTTGCGTTCTGTCCAATACGATTCACACATGGACCTCTCGACCCCAAGGATTCATTCACTTTTACCCAAAGCATTGCTTCGAGCTGGTGTTTCACCGATTCTCAATCCTCCAACAAAGGGCGCCGATATTTGACAGGGGGGCGATCTTGTGACGCCTGAATCCATGGCCGATCCTCCCGAAAAAGTTCAAACATCATCTTCGGCAATCGGAATGGCATGCTCCATTCGCACTGCCTCCACACGTAGACGCTCACGCGGCCACCTCGCCGGACCAAAACAAAAGTGAACATGCCGTGGTTTGGCTCTCGGCAGTCGTCGGCATAGAAACCGCCGGCGAGAGATGGATCAAGTTCCTCACCGATCACGTGCCACACGCGTTCCACTTCAGCGGCCGGAGCATGCGCAGTTCCGTGCTTAGGCAAGGGCAGCGGCGCGAGCGACCCCCGTTTGATCCTCGAATGATCCCACCGACTTTGAACGGGTACCCAAAACAGATTGGGCCCCTGATCAAGCCGTACAAGGCCGTTTCCCTCCCACGCATGATGGTAATCCCGGAACATCATTACATAATCCGCGCCGTTCGAAGCAGCGTTCACAACGGCGCTGATCAATCCTCCCAATTGAGGTTCGAAAAGGCCAGAATAGACGTTGTCGGCAATCTCTATACCACGCACCAAAGTCGC
The DNA here is from genome assembly GCA_964627705.1 of uncultured Chthonomonas sp. GTDB lineage: Bacteria > Armatimonadota > Fimbriimonadia > Fimbriimonadales > Fimbriimonadaceae > JAHBTC01. The sequence continues at coordinate 1,274 of CAZVHE010000197.1, read as the reverse complement.
GAGACGAAGTGCGAGCCAATCAGAAGAGAATGGGGATCGCGCGGACGCCCCTCTTGCCACTTCGTGCATCGGGTCGGCGGCAACTTGCATGACCGACATGAGCGCTATAATACCGCCTCTGACTACCGCCGAGACCCAATCAGCGCCGCCGCATAAGCGAATCAACAATCTCATCGGACAACCTTTTTCCCTTGTACATCGGAGTTTCCGCATCAATGTCGGGCCCTCCCGGAAGGGCCCGGATGGCCGCCATGAGGGGCGAATCCAGGGCTTCTTTCAGGGGTCGGTCCGCGGCGCCGGTGTCCGAGAA
>CAZVHE010000197.1:0-954 GCA_964627705.1 uncultured Chthonomonas sp. | reverse complement strand
TGGTTGTCGTTTCACAACGAATATAATCACGTGTAACAACTCATGGACCAAAGTCTTTAGTGGCCGCAGTTCTGGAAAAGGGGCAACTACAACGAGATAGGGTTCGTGTTCCTGGGTAGGCTGGCGGACGGCCCCCAATCCTCCTGTCCGCCCGACTCGTACCACCACGGACACCTCGGGGCTCTTTTCCAACAGGATCGCCAGATGTTGCAGGGCTCGCGTGTACGTTCCATGAAGAATGGATTCCCACTCGGCGCGCAAGATGGCTGTCGTCTCCCGAGCGGCACCCTCGTGGCCTCGCGGCGACTCGTCCCACAACGGCTCACGAATTTCAAAGATCAATCCCATCGGATCGCTGACAAAAGCAACCCCATTCTTGGCATAAGTATAAAAGCTCAGCCAGCCCGCAATGAATCTCACAGGATCCACCTGCAAAAAGCGGCCGAGGGTGGGCGAGTAGGCGCGGTGGCGGTAATCGTAAAGGCCCAGCGGTGCCAGCCACTCGCGGCCGGTGAAGAGGAAGCGCACCCCATAGGCTGATTCGGATCGCGATGTTCCGTCAGGCGCGAAGAAGAACGGCCGACCCAAGGACATGCCGCCCCTCCCAGACCGGGTGCTCCACCTCCCATGCACCTGATCCGCCGGCCGCATGCGCGTCACCCTAATGCTCTCTCATACCCGGTCCACCGCACCGTGTCAAGTGTCCTGTGCCGAGCCCCGTGCCCCGGCCCGGCCTCATTTCAATTCTCAAATCTTTAGATGCGACCCCGACGCTCCGGTGCGGCGGTCGCTGACGCTCCCTTCGCACCGCACTCCAAAGGGCTGCGCGCAACGGATGGGCTTGGGTGGACCGCGAATGCGGGAGCGAAAACCTGGCGGGGAGAAGGCACGATCATGATCGCTGCCGGCTTTTCGGTCCTGCGGACCGAACAAGCCGGCCTACACGCGCGGGCA
>CAZVHE010000196.1:0-2935 GCA_964627705.1 uncultured Chthonomonas sp. | reverse complement strand
AACGTCATGCGCGGGTTCAGCATCTGGCTGTCCGGCGCGCAATGGGTGTGGGTGGCCATCAGCACCACTTCGGTTTGGTCGCCTACCCGCTGGCGTACGGCGTCGCGCAGGCCTTCGGGGATGGTCAGCATTTCCAGGCTCACGAGCACCACCGGCCGGCCCGTAGTCCGCAGGGCCACGGCGCGGGTGTAAAGCCGCGCGGGGCTCGGCTCGAAGGTGTGGGGGCCGCGCTCGGTGTAGCCGCCCAACGGCAAGGGCTCGGGGGGGGTGAGGTCGCGCCGAACCACACCTTGAGACCAAGAGCAGGCGCTGAGGACCAGAATCAGACCCAGGGCTTGAGCCCGTCTCCCGCCTCGCATGCGCTCAGGTTACCGCCACGAGGCTGGTACCATTCGCAGGTATGAGCGTGTCCGTACGTCTGGGAGCCGATCAGTTAACGATTGATCCGGGGAGTACGGTAACGCTGGGGGTCGAGGTTCGCCTGCTGGAGGGTGATAGCGACCGCTACGAACTCTCGGTGGAAGGGCTGGACCCCGGATGGGTGGCGATTCCGGCTCCAACGTTCGATGCCGTCCCCGGCGAAGTGACCGAGCAGAAGGTTTTCTTCAAGCCCGCCCGCGAGAGCGACAGCCTGGCGGGCAGCTACCCGTTTGTAGTCAAAGTGCGTTCGCTGACGACGGGCGAGAGCCGCACCGCGCCGGGCGTACTGACGCTACGCACGTTCCACCACCTCACTGCGGATATCAATCCGCGCCGCGCCCTGGCGGGTGCGAATGAAGAGGGTGACCCGACGTTCCGTCTCTCCGTCACCAACATGGGCAACTCGGAAGAGACGCTCCAGGTCTCCGTGACCGACCCCGACAACGCCGTGGCCTACGAGCCCGAGCGCGAATCGGTGACGGTGGCGCCGGGGCAAACCGTTTCCATTGGCATACCGGTTACGCCCAAGCGCCGCAAACTGATTGGGAGCGTCCAGCTCCACTCGCTCACCATTACGGCCCGCTCCACCACCCAGCCGGCGGTGGGTGCCAACACCCAGGCCACGCTGGAACAGCGCGGGGTCATCTCGCCCAGCTGGCTAGTGGGGATGATCGCTTTGCTTCTGCTGGTTGTTGGATGGGTGGCCATGATGCCGAAGGCGCCGCGCCTGATTTCGAGCAAGATTGCACCGGAATCCTTGAAGGTTGGCGAAGTGGTGAACATGGAGTGGACCGCCCGGGATGCCGAAAGCGTGCGCCTCCAGATTGGCAACCAGAACGTGGATGAGAAGCTGGCGGCCCGGGATGTCTACACCTGGACGCCGACCGAACCCGGCCAGTACGTGGTGACCATCACCCCCGTGCGCAACAACTGGAACGGCACCCCGGTGGTCAAGACCATCACCGTCTTGGAGCCCGAGCGGGTGCCCGAACCCGAGATTTTGGCCTTTGATATTGAGCCGAAGCGCGCCCGAATTGGCGAAACCCTGCAGGTGCGATACCGCCTGAGCGATTCGGTGGTGAAGGCATCCCTCAGCCCCATTGGTCGCGACCTAAACCCGCGTCTGGATGGCGTGCAAATCCCCGCCGATGGCAGCCCGGGCCGCGTGACTTATCGCCTGGTGGTGGAAAACGCAGAAGGCAAGATGGCCTCGCAATCGGTGGACGTGGAGCTGTACGAAGGCACCGACGCGACGATTGTGGCGTTCCAGGCCAGTGCCACCGAAGTGGATTTGGGCTTGCCCGTCAAGCTGGAGTGGACCGTGACCGGTGCTGTGCGCGTGGAACTGGCCATCGGCAATGAGAAGCAGGCCGTGGACACCAACAACGGCACGGTGGAAATCAACCTCCCGGCCACCACCAAGGTGACGCTGACCGCCATTGATGCCAACGGACGGTCGGCCACCAAGACCCTCACCATCACGGTGAAGGACCCTAACGAAGTGCCGCCGGTGGATGAAGACAATCCCCCGGCCACCACGGGCACGACGGCCGGAGGAGGAGCCAGGCCCCCCACCACGGGCGGGGCCACCGGGGGCAACCCGGGTGGGGGGACCGCTGGAACCGCGGGCGAAAGGACCCGGACCGACGCGCCCAACCGGTAAGACCATGAGCAATGCCACGCGCTTTGCTCTCCGTCACCGATAAGACCGGGCTCACCGAACTTGCCCAAGCCCTGGCGGCGCACGGCTACACCCTGCTCAGCACGGGCGGGACGGCGCGCACCCTGCGCGAAGCCGGGTTGGCGGTGACCGACGTGAGCGAGGTCACGGGGTTCCCCGAGATCATGGACGGGCGGGTGAAGACACTGCACCCGAACATTCACGGTGGCCTTCTGGCCGACCGAAACAACCCGGCCCACCAGGCGGCCTTGGCCGAGCACGGCATTGAAAACATCGAAATTCTGGTGGTGAATCTTTACGAATTCGAGAAGACCGTGCAAGGCGGTGCGGACCTGCCGACCGTCATCGAGAACATTGATATTGGCGGCCCGGCGATGCTGCGGGCGGCGGCCAAGAACCACAGCAGCGTCCTGGTGGTGACCAACCCGGCCCAATACAGCGAAGTGGTGAAAGCCCTGGCGGACGGCACGGTGGCGGACTTGCGCGCCCCCTATGCGGCGCTGGCCTTTGCCCACACGGCGGCTTACGATGCCCTCATCAGCCGCTACTTGCGCCAAGCCACCGGCCAAGAAGAACTCGGCGAAACCCTGACCGTGACCGGGCGACGGCAGCTGGCCCTGCGCTACGGCGAGAACCCGCACCAAGCGGCCGCCCTCTATGCCGACCCGCTGGGCGCCCCTGGCATTGCGCAGGCGGTGCAGCACAGCGGCAAGGCGCTGAGCTACAACAACATCTTGGATGCCGATGCCGCTTGGGGGCTGGTGATGGATCTTCCGGCGGGCAGCATGGCGATCATCAAGCACGGCAACCCGTGCGGGGCGGCCACCGGGGCCA
>CAZVHE010000195.1:738-2942 GCA_964627705.1 uncultured Chthonomonas sp. | reverse complement strand
TACACTCTTTCCCTACACGACGCTCTTCTCACATGCCCGGTGCTGATCCCCACCGGCGCGATTGAGCAACACGGCGCGCACCTGCCGCTGATCACCGACACGTTGGTGGTGACCCGCGTGGCGGAAGCCGTCGAAAAGGCTCTTCCCGGGGATGTGCTCGTCACGCCCACGATCTGGCACGGGGCCAGCCACCACCATTTGCCGTTTGCGGGCACGCTTTCGGCCGCCATGGGCACCTATCAAACCACGCTCACCGACGTAGTGGAGGCGATGGTCGGCCACGGGTTCCACAAGTTCCTGGTCATCAACGGGCACGGCGGCAACATTGACCCCAACAAGGTGGCCCTCCGAGCGATCAAGGCGGCCCGACCGAACCTGTTCCTTGCCCACGCCACCTACATTGACTTCTGGCCGCAAGCGCTCCTCGATGAGTGCCTCACCGGGCGCATCAAAGGCATCCGGCACGCCTGTGAGGCCGAAACCAGCCTGATGATGCACCTTGCCCCCGAACTCGTGCGCACCGACAAGCTGCGCGACGACGGTCTGGAACCGGACAGTGGATTCCTGGGCGCGATTGCCAACTTCGATGAAGTCACCGAGAACGGCAGCTTCGGCGAAGCCACCCGGGGCACCGCGGCTACGGGGCAAAAACTCTTTGATTCCGCTGTCGCCGGGGCCACTGAGTGGGTGCGCCAAGCCCGCGCCGGTGTGTCCTTCGTTTCGCTTTCCTGAGAGGTTTAGGTACAGTCGCAACATGCGACTGGCTACGCTTGCCGTCATCTCTGTCCTCTCCGTCTCTGCGTTTGCGCAAAACAACGTCGGTTTCAAGGTTGGTGGCTACTTCCCCACGGATAGTGCCGTCAAGAACGCCCTGGGTGACACCTGGCTTTCCTACGGCCTCTCGTTCGGGGCAGTCGAGCAAGCCGATGGTCGCCGCATGGGCGCGGATATCGAGTTCGTTTCCCGCGAAAGCAACGGTAACCGCCTGTTCATGGGCACCCTCAGCTACGGTCTTCTGCAGCCATTCGGCAACGATTGGGCTCGCGGTCAGCGCGCCAGCAGCACCGCGCCGTACTTTGCCGTACGCGGCGGTCTGACCTATGCGGACTACCGCATTGGCACCGTGGATGCCAACCCGGTGCTGCTGAACGCCAACGCCGAGATGGGCATCACGTTTGGAAAGAACCTCAACCTTTCTCTGCGGTACGACCTCATGACCGAAACCCGCGGCTTTAACTTTAGCGGCGCCACGATCGGGCTCAAGTACACGCTCGTTTCCTTCTAAACACGCATGAATCCGGGATTGACGCAAGAACAGAAGGAAAGAGCCTTTCTGGTTTTCGTCAATCCCGATGATGCGGATGATCGTCTGGTCGAGGAAGAACTCGAAGGGCTCGTCGAAGCCGCCGAAGGCGAAGTTGCGGGCTGGACCCGCCAGCGCATTGAGCGCCCTTACAAAGCCACCTACCTGGGCAAAGGGAAGGTGGAAGAGGTCACGTCCGCGGCTGCCGAACTCGAAGCCGACTTCATCGTGGTGGACAGCGAATTGAGCGGGATTCAAATTCGCAACCTCGAAGAAGCCACCGAGCGCCGGGTCATTGACCGCACCGCGCTCATTCTTGATATCTTTGCGCGGCGTGCCCGCACCCGCGAAGGCCAGCTCCAGGTGGAGTACGCCCAGCTTAACTACCGCTTACCCCGGCTGATGAGCGTTTACACCAAGTTCGAACGCCAGCGCGGGGGGATTGGGATGCGCGGTCCGGGGGAAACCAAGCTCGAATCCGACCGCCGGATGATCCAAGACCGATTGGCGTACCTCAAGCGCGAGATTGATGGCGTGCGCCGCCACCGGGAGGTGCAACGTTCGGGCCGGGCGCGGCAAGATCATCCATCCGTATCACTGGTAGGCTACACCTCAGCGGGCAAGAGCACGCTGATGAACGCCATGTGCGGTACCGACCTGCTGGCCGATGCGATGCCGTTTGCCACGCTGGACCCCACCACGCGCCAGGTCAACTTTGCCGACGGGTACTCGTTCTTCCTGACCGACACCGTCGGGTTCATCCGGCAGTTGCCGACCTTCTTGGTGGCCGCCTTCCGTGCCACGCTGGAAGAAGTGAAGCAGGCCGACCTGCTTTTGCACATCATTGACCTCGCCGACCCGGCCTGGGAAACCCACCGCGATACGGTGCTGGACACACTAA
>CAZVHE010000195.1:0-728 GCA_964627705.1 uncultured Chthonomonas sp. | reverse complement strand
CAAGCAACTGGATGCGGACGAAGTGCCGCGTCTGACGGTGTTCAATAAGATTGACCAGGTGGACCGCAGCGAGGTGACTCGGGCGGTAGCCGAGTGGGCACCGGCGGTGGCGGTCTCGGCCCTTAAGGGTGAGGGGTTGGAGGAGTTGCAGCACCGGATTCTGGAGGCTCTGCGCTCTCGGCTCACGCGCATTACGGCGTTGCTCCCGTATGAGCAAACGGGGCTGGTGGAAGGGTGCTATCGCCACGGGCAGGTGAAGACGCTGGACTATCGCGACGATGGCATCTACATCGAAGCCGAGCTGGATGCCGCCCACTCCGCCCGGGTGCGGCCCTACACCGTGGCCGAAGAGGAATGACGCGCCGCGAGTGGCTGGCGGCGGCCGAGGCGCAATTGGCATCGGCCGGAATGGACGCCGCGCGGCTAGAGGCGCAGGTGCTCTTGGCCCACCACCTTGGGGTGACGCGGGCTTCGCTCTTGGCGAACCTGGATGAACCCGGCGAAGCGGATGCGTTGCTCACCCAGCGTCTCAGCGGCAAGCCGCTGGCCTACATCACGGGGGTGCGCGAGTTCTACGGGCGAATGTTTCGGGTGGGGCCGGGGGCCCTCATCCCGCGTCACGAGACGGAGACCCTCATCAACGAAGCCCTCAAACTCAACTGGCGCACCGCTTTGGATGTGGGCACCGGTTCTGGGTGCCTCGCCCTGACCCTCGCCGCCGAACGCCC
>CAZVHE010000194.1:1058-2949 GCA_964627705.1 uncultured Chthonomonas sp. | reverse complement strand
TTCCACTCCTCCACTTCCAGGAAGATGGGGTGGGAATCCTTGTCGGCAAAGCGCACCACCTTGTCCTCCACGCTCGGGCAGTATCGGGGACCAACCCCCTCGATCTGGCCACTGAACATAGCACTCTGGTGCAGGTTCTCGCTCAGGATGCGGTGGGTGTCCGGATTGGTGGCCGTCTGCCAGGTGGGCAGCAGCTCGTGCTTCGGATAGAACTCGTCGTGCAAGAACGAGAGCGGCCCCGCCTCCGGCTCGCTGGGCATCACGCCTGTGCGGTCCAAGTGGATGCTACTCAGAGCAATGCGCGGGGTGGTACCGGTCTTGAATCGCCGCAGCCGGATGCCGTGGGCCTGCAAGAATCCACTGAGGCCCTGCACCGCGCGGTCCCCTTCGCGGGCGGCGACGGTCTTCTGCGCGCCCTCATGGCAGAGCCCATTGAGGAACGTCCCTGTGGTCAGCACGACCGCGCGCGTGAAAACCTGTTCCCCGTCCACGATCACGCCGGTCACGCCCTGGTCGTCGGTGGTCACCGTTTCGACTTGGCCTTCGATCAGCGTGAGCCCCGATTGCTGGCTCAAAACCGCGCGCATCATGCGCGGGTACGCGATCTTGCAAACCTGCGCTCGGGTGGTCTGCACCGCCGGCCCCTTGCCCGTGCCCACGCGCCGCGTGTGGGTGAGCGTGTAGTCCGTCGTCACCGCCATCTGCCCGCCCAGAGCGTCCACTTCGCGGGCGATATGGCCCTTGGCCGGTCCGCCGATGCTGCAGTTGCACGGCAAGTGCCCGATGCGATCCAGACGAAGGGTGACGCACGCGGTGGCCAAGCCGCGCCGGGCACAGGCCAGCGCTGCTTCGATTCCGGCATGACCGGCCCCGACCACCACGACATCAAATCGGTTCAATTGAAGTCAATGTTACCGCTGGTAACCTCCATCGGTCCCGCCAAGGGAACCGCATGCGCCCGGCGAGCGCAGGAGGAATCATGACAACGACACGCGTTGCCCTCATCACGGGGGCCAACAAAGGCATCGGGCTGGAGACGGCCCGCCAACTCGCCCGCCAGGGAGTGCATGTGCTCATCGGGGCGCGAGACGAAGCGCGCGGCCAGGCGGCCGTACAGCAGCTGGCCGGCGAGGGACTGACCGCCGAGTTCATCCGGGTGGACATGAACGATGCGAGCACGTTCCGGTCCGCCGCCAGTTACATTGAGGCCAAGTTCGGGCGGCTCGACATCCTGGTGAACAACGCGGCCGTGATGGTAGAGAGCCGAGGCGTCCTCCCGTCGCAGATCACCCCGGAAATGTGGCGCAGCACCTTTGAGGTCAACGTGTTCGGCCTGATTGAGCTGACAAACACACTTCTCCCCCTCATCCGCAAGAGTGAAGCCGGGCGCATCGTCAACCTCTCCAGCATCCTGGGCAGCACCACCCTCCACGCCGACCCGGCCAGCCCGATCTACGACAGCAAGGTCACGGCGTATGACGTGAGCAAGGCGGCGGTGAATTCCTGGACGGTCCACCTGGCCTGGGAGCTCAAGGATACGCCCATCAAGGTATTTGCCGCCCACCCAGGCTGGGTAAAGACCGACATGGGCGGCGACATGGCCCCGATGGAGATCCCGGACGGCGCCGTCACCTCGGTGGCCCTGGCGCTGGCCGATGCCAACGAACCCAGCGGCACATTTACCCACAAGGGCGAAACTTTGCCCTGGTAATCCCCTCAAAGTCAACAAAAAGAAACCCCGGGGACTCCTCTGCTCCCGGGGTTTCTTTATGTCAAGTCGACCTTAGGATTGCTTGTTGGCGAGCAGGTCGCGGATTTCGGTGAGGAGCTTTTCCTCGGCCGGCGGTTCCGCTGGGGGAGCCGGTTCTTCGGCCTTCTTGAACTTGTTCAT
>CAZVHE010000194.1:0-1048 GCA_964627705.1 uncultured Chthonomonas sp. | reverse complement strand
CCTTCACAAGCAAGAACAACGCAAATGCCGTCAGGATGAACTTGATCACCGCGTTCATGAACAGGCCGTAGCGGATGGCGATCGCGCCGGCGTCCTTCACTTCGGCGACCGAGGTGTACGGGCCGGGCTTCGTACCTTCTTTGAGCACCAGGAACAGGTTGCTGAAGTCACCCGAAAACAGCAAGCCCAGCAACGGACTAATCAGGTCATCCACAAGCGAGGACACCACAGCACCGGTGACGGCACCCAAGATCACACCAATGGCGAGATCAAGCATATTGCCTTTAAGGGCAAACTCGCGAAACTCTTTCAGCATAGAAGTTGGCCTTCCCCATATCAGGGGTGGCCCATTCTATCACGGTTGCACGCGCAAATAGTTGTCGCGCAATTCATCGAGCGTGGCTGTTGCCACCCCCAGCTTGCCGACCACAATCGAGGCCGCGCGCATAGCCAACTGGCTGGCCGTTTTGAGGTCGGCCCCGGCCCGTAGCGCCATGGTGAGGGTGGAAATGGTGGTGTCGCCTGCCCCTGCCACGTCGTAAACCTCGACTGGCACCGCCGGCACCACGAGAGAATCCTGATCGTGCGAGAACGCGCTCATTCCCCGTGCGCCTTGCGTGATGACCAAAGTGCGGACATCCAACATCGAACGCAGATCTGCGCCATGCTTGCGAATATCGGGCTCCATGGCGAGGCGCGCGGTGCCCGCCACTTGCTCGGCTTCCATTTGGTTGAGGGTGACCAGGTCCGCACCCGCAAAGGCGTGCACTTGCCCGGGCTTGGCATTCACGGCCACAAAACAGCCTTGCTCGCGCTGGGCCGTGGCGGTGTGGGCAATGCGCGGGGTCACCAACCCCTTGGCGTAGTCGGAAATCAGGATCACATCGTGCTGAGGACCGAAGGCTTCAATTTGCTGGCAGATCGCCTCTTCCGCCGCCGGGCTAATCGGTTGCTTGTTCTCGCGGTCAATGCGCATCACCTGACGGTGGTGGCTCATCACCCGCGACGTAACCGTGGTGGGGCGGCCGGCATCCACGACCAGGCCGGC
>CAZVHE010000193.1:2712-2950 GCA_964627705.1 uncultured Chthonomonas sp. | reverse complement strand
CCCGATTTCTATCGCGTGACGGAGGCGGCCGCGCCCTACGTCGGGCATTTCCATGAATACCTGGTGCGCGGCGGTTTCCCGCAGACGGCGCAAATGGAAAGCATCACCCAGGCCCAGCGCCTGCTGCGCGAGGACATCATCGACAAGGTGTTGAAGCGCGACATGACCGCATTGTTCGGCGTGCGGCGCGTGCTGGATCTCGAACACACTTTCCTCTACCTGTGCATGCACGATGGCG
>CAZVHE010000193.1:0-2622 GCA_964627705.1 uncultured Chthonomonas sp. | reverse complement strand
GAGGCGACTCACCTCATCTACCGCCTGCCACCCTTCGGTTACGGCAAGGACGTGCTGCGCGCCCGCTTCAAGATTTATCTGGCCGATGCCGCCATCGCGCCGGCGGTCATGCTCAAAGGCAAGGCAATTCTCGAAGACACCACCGCCCTGGGCGTGGCGACGGAAACCGCCGTGTTCAAGCACCTGTTCGCCCGCTACTACGCACAGAACGTGCGCTTCAGCTACTGGCACGGCAAGAAAGATCGCGAGGTCGATCTCGTCGCCGAAGTCGGCGGACAGATCATCCCCTTCGAGGTGAAATACCGCGCCCAGCACACCGGCCTGCGCGATCTCAAGGGCCTGCTCGAACTCTGTCAGCAGAAATCCATTGATCGCGGCTACGTGGTCACGAAATCGCTAGACGACTTCGGCGTGATAGCTGATTTGCCCGATTCCACCACCCGAATCTTGCGCATCCCGGCGCCGCTGCTGTGTTACTGGATGGGCGAGGCGGAGCTGGCACCAGAATCTCCATGAACATTGCTACTACATGAAACATGGCGCCATTGAGGATGAGGATATGACGATGACTCTTGCAGACCTGCCGAAAGACAGCGCCTACCGGCTCAACCCGTTCCAGCCCAAGCACATCGCTGCCCTGGAGGCAAGCATCACGCTCAAGGAAGCCGGCAAGGCCGCCGTCACCCACGTTACTTGGCTTGTACGATGCAACCGGACAATCCATCGCGCAGGCTCGCCTAACAACCCCATTGAGGGATGATAGAGATGAAAGGGAGTAGGCGGCAAAAGAGGAATCGACGGACCTTCACCAAGGGCATCGGGCGCGGTTGCGTTCTCGTTTCTTGGAGGACGGCCTGGACGGGTTCGAGGATCATCAAGTCCTCGTGCTGCTCCTCTTCTACGCCATCCCGCGCGCCGACACGAACCTCATTGCGCACAAGCTGATGCGCCGGTTTGGTGCCCTCTCGGCAGTGCTGGAAGCCGATCCGAAGGACATTGCCAGCGTCGAGGACATGGGAGACGAGGCCGCTGCGTTCCTGAACCTGATCCCGCAGGTCACGCGTCGCTACTTCCATGACCGGGTGAATCGGGATAGCCCGCCGCTGACCAGTTCGAGGCGGTGACCGAGTACCTCGTCCCCCTCATGGCAGGGCGGCCCGAAGAGGTTTTCTACGTCTTGTGTCTGGACAGCCAGTGCCGAGTGCGCTATCCCGCCTTGATCGGCGAGGGCACGGTCAAGGAAGCGCACGTCCGCCCCCGGCACGTCGTAGAAGAGGCCTTGCGGCACCGGGCAGCAAGCGTCATCTTGGCCCACAACCACCCGGGCGGCACGGCCAAGCCTTCAAATGCCGACCACCCGTTAGCAGGGTGTTGAAAATCGCCACCATGCCTTCGGCTTTTACCGCCCCCCGCAGCGCAATTTTGGGCTGATGACGCCAATGCCCGCCTACAAACCCGATTTCAGCGGTTTTTTCGCCCCTGAACCGGGTTTTCATTCGCCTTTCGGCGAATTCCAGGCGCACTTCACCCTACGCGGTCGACACACGCCAGCCGAATATCGTCGCCATCCGCGTCAGGTTGTAAGCAGCCAAGGTGAATACCGTCTGCGCCTTCACCTTCGCCAAGCCCACAAACCGCGCCTTGCGCAACGGCCCCACGGTCTTCCTCCAGCCAAAGACTTCCTCGACCCGCTTGCGGATCTTCAGGCTGGTCGCGTAGCCGGCATGCCGCGTAGTGCGCTTGTCGATCGCGCTGTTCTTGGCCTTCTGCGCCACATGGGGCGTCACGCCCCGTCCGCGCAGCGCTTCGACGAATTCCTTGACGTCGTAGCCCTTGTCTGCCCCGAGGGTGGCGCCCGACTTGGTGACGGACCGGGCCACCATCACCTTCGCCGCGTCCCGCTCGGCCGTACCCGACGCGTGGGTGGTCTCCACATCCACAACCGACCCGTTGCGGTTCTCCATCAGGGCATGGCCCAGGTAACACAGGCGGGACTTCTCGCCCTCGGCTTTCCGGTAGAGCCGCGCATCCGGGTCCGTGGTGCTGGCATGGGTGTCGTTACAACGCGGCTCCCCCTTGAAATCCACCGTGGGATTGCGGCCCCCGTCTTCGGGCGGCTTGCCACTCCCATCCTTGGCTTTGAAGCTCTTCATCGAGGCCCAGGCTTCGATCAGGGTACCGTCCACCGTGAAGTGCTCTCATTCGAAATCAGGCCTTGCCACTCGGCCAGGTGCAGCACCTTATCGAAGAACAGGCGGGCGATGCGCTCATTGAGCAGCCGATCCCGGTTGGCGCTGAAAGTGGAGTGGTGCCAGACCTTCTCGCCCATGCCCAGGCCGACGAACCAGCGGTACAGCCGAGTCCTTTGCTGCATTGCGAAACATCAAGGCGCTGAAACACGGACCGGGGCACAATCGTGGCGAATCCCGCATTGCAACGGACTGAACCATGACCGCATCGCGTCGCCCCCTCGTTCTGGGGCTGTTCGTGCTCGCCGCCGCAGCGGCCGGCTATTTCGGCTGGAAGCAGTACGCCGCACCGCCGGTGAGCGAGGCTTTCGCGTCCGGCAACGGGCGCATCGAGGCGACCGAGATCGATGTCGCCACCAAGACCGGCGGTCGG
>CAZVHE010000192.1:0-2959 GCA_964627705.1 uncultured Chthonomonas sp. | reverse complement strand
GGCGGTCTTGGCGAAGTTCATCGCGTCCTGGTTGTTGCGCACGGCAGCGTCAATCCCGCCCAGCTGAGCGCGGAAGGATTCGCTGGCAATCAGGCCGGCCGGATCGTCCGCACCGGAGTTGATGCGCAGACCCGTGGAGAGTCGTTGGACGGACTTATTCAGGTCCATCGACGTCGAGTTGAGGTTACGAAGGGCGCCCATGGCGCTTACATTCGTGTTAATGCGGAACGACATACTTTCTTCCTTGATGTTCCGGACAGGAGGCAGGGCCCAACGCCATCATGGCGCCTGTCCATGTAAGGAGTTCCGTAATCACCTCCTCAATAAAACTTCAGTAAATACGGGGATTCGCGCGGATTCTGTAGAATCGAGATAGACAACCTCATGGCCACCCTCAACAGCTTCATTGCGCAGTCGAAACGAGAGATTTTTGATGACCTTGTGGCCGGCGGCACGCCCCGGGTCGGGGCCTTTGATTCCGGCCAACTGGAGCAAGGGCGGACTTTGGGGGCGCCCCGCATGGGGACGACCACGCTGACCCCGGACACCGTGACCCATGAGTTCCTGTTTGGAGAAGGCGGGGCCACACCCCTGGTATTTACGGTCCACATCCCGGCGCCGGAGCGCATTGTTTTCTTGCCCGTGCCCGGTTGGGTGATCGAAACCATCTGGCAGGGCGAGATTGCCGGCTCCTATGTGTTCGCTTCTGAGGCCGAAAGTCACCTCGCCAGCTTCCAGGGTCTGCTAGAACCCGAGGCAAACGCGCAATACTTCGGCCCGGAGCGCGCGAAGCGACGGGAATAGATGGATCAAGCAAGAGTGGTGGCCACGTGGCAGCGGCCGGGTGAGGTGGCGGCCCAAGTGGGTTGGGAGAAATTCCTGGCCACCCACGACCTGCGTGATGCGCTGGAAGCGGGCCTGGCCGCCGCCGAGGAAGACCCCGACTTTCTGGGCATTGGGCGGGGTTCCTTGCCGAACTCCGATGGTGAGCTTGAACTTGATGCTTCGATCATGGATGGCGGCACGCTGGACCTGGGTTCCGTTTGTGCCCTGCGCGGCATCCTGCCCTGTATCTCGGTGGCCCGCATGGTGATGGAGCGCACGCCGCACGTGATGCTGGCCGGTGATCAAGCCCGCCGCTTTGCCATGGAGCAAGGCCTGGTGCCCCAGAACCTGGTGACCGAAGAAGTGGTGCGCCGCTACGACATTTGGCGGCAAGACCCCGTGAATGGCGCACGCTACGTCCATTCCACCGATGATCCGCCCTACGAACCCCCGCACGACACTGTGAGCATGATGGGGTGGCACGCCGGGCACCTAGTGGCCGCCAGCAGCACCAGCGGCATGCCCTTTAAGCAGCCCGGGCGCGTAGGAGACTCCCCCATTGCCGGTGCGGGGATTTACGCCGATGACGAGGTGGGCGCGGCGGTGGCCACCGGCTGGGGTGAAGAACTCTGGCGGGCGGGGGCGAGCCTTCGCACAGTGGAATTTATGCGCGCCGGCCTGAGCCCGGACGATGCCTGTGCCGCAACCCTGCGCTGGTTGCTCCGCCGCCGCCCGGGGTGCATTGAGAAACCCAACGTGGTGGTGGCGATGAATAACCAGGGCGAATACGGAGCGTGCAGCCTGGGCGGCGAGTTCCAGCTGTGGGTGGCCGACGCCTCCGGTCAATACGTCCACAACTACCCCGACCTCTTGGAATCTCTTTGAAAACCATCACCCTCATCTGGCCAGAAGGCGAAATTGAAGACCTCGGCCCGGCACCCTCGGGAGGTGGCTTCCGGTTCATTCCGCGCGACATCGACCAAAAAGATGACGTGGAAACCGGCGATGGCGTGATGATCATCACGCCCTGGCACGAGGAGGCCTGGGATTCTCTCGACGCGGCCCTCGGGGCTTTGCCCGACCAAGCCCGCGTGCCGTTGCTCATTGGCCTGATCGGCACAGTGACGAAGGAAGACCTGACCGAACTCCAAGGGGCCCTGCGCGAAACCGAGTGGGGCCATGCGCACATCGTGGTTACCGAAGCCGCCGCGTTTTGGCCGGCGGTGCAGCAAAGTGGGTGGTTGCCCAAAACGGCTCCCTCGCGTTGGCCACTTTACCAAAAGGTGGAAAACTCCCCGCTCGGCTTGACGAGTGAAGAATTGGCCCACCGCGTAAAGGCCACCATTCATGAGATTGCCGACGACCTCGGCCGCCTGAAGGCCGAGGGCACGCTACTTTCCATGGCTGGGCACTGGATGACCCAAGGGCAATACACTCGCGTCCGCCGCACCCTGGAGCTCGCCTTGCTCAATCTCCACGAGCTGAATCCGCGCGAGATCATGTTCCCCGCGACGGACGTGGTGGTTCATGCCGGTTTACCGTTCCGCGCCAAGGTTGTGGAAAGGATCTTTGAGCGGATGGTCACGGACGGCCTGGTACGAATGGACAAGCGCCGGGTGGCGCACGCCGAGTTCCGTCCCGACCTGAAAAAGCGCACCCGCGAATTCCTCGACCGTGCCCTCCGCGAACTGGAACTTTGCGGCCCCAACGCCCCCACGGTGCCCGAACTCGCCAGCCTCATGCAAGTGCCCAGCCAAGCCGTCAGCGAAATCCTCCGGATCGGACTGGAGGCCGGCGAGGTGGTGATGGTGGACGAGGAACGCTATATGGGCCGCGCGCAAATCCTCCAGATTGTCGAAAACGTGAAGGCCAAGCTCAACCCGGACGGTTTCCGCGTGGGCGAGTTCCGGGATGCCCTGGAATCCAGCCGCAAGTTTGCCGTACCCCTACTGGAGTGGCTCAACAAAAATGGCCTCACCCGCCGCGAGGGGGAGAGGCACATTTTCGTCAGCTAAGCGCAGAAGCTAACCAACCGGTTAGCCCGCGCTCTAACCAAGTTCCATCAGCTCACGGGGGAAGCGCGTCAGCACCACCGGACCGTTCTCGCTGACGTGGACGTCATCTTCGATCCGCA
>CAZVHE010000191.1:0-3023 GCA_964627705.1 uncultured Chthonomonas sp. | reverse complement strand
CTAGTGCACAAGTGAGGTGGAATGATGAGCATCGCAGCAAGGCGGGAGTTGGTCAGTGAGATCGCGCCGAGATACCGCTCGGCGGGCAAGGCCGAGAAGGGGCGGATCCTTGACGAACTTGTGGCCACGACCGGCTACGACCGGAAGCACGCCATGAGGCTCCTCAAGGACCCTCCGCCGTTGAACCGCAAGAAACGGACCCGGAAGAGGAAGCGGGTGTATGGCCAAGCGGAGCAGCGTGCGTTGGAGCGGCTGTGGCCCGTCTCGGGCTACCTGGGCTCCAGACGTTTCGTGGCCGCCTTGGCCCCTCTGATGGAAGCTCTGGAACGTCATGGCGAGTGGGTTCCCGAACCGGTGGTTCGCGACAAACTGCTCAAGATCAGCGCCTCAACGTGCGAACGGCTGCTTGCGCAGACGCGGTCTGCCCGTAAGCCCAAAGGGCTCTGCCTCACGCGGCCAGGAACGCTCAAGCGCCAGATCGCCATTCGTCGAGGTACGGATTGGAGCGAGGACCTGCCGGGCTTCATGGAAGCCGATCTGGTCGCGCACAGCGGCTCTGAGTGCGCGGGCGAGTTCATGTACACGCTGACGATGACTGACGTCTCCACCGGTTGGACCGAGATGGCCCCGTTGCGCGCCAAGGGGCAGGCCGAAACGCTGGCCAGCATCAAGAGCATTCGGGCCAGGCTGCCCTTTGCCATGCTGGGTATCGACTCCGACAACGGCAGCGAGTTCATCAACCACCACTTGGTCAGGTATTGCCAAGAAGAACGGCTCGTCTTCACCCGAGGCCGCCCTTACGCCAAGAACGATGGGTGCCGGGTTGAGCAAAAGAACTGGGCCGTCGTCAGAAAACACATCGGCTACACGCGTTTGACCACCGACAAGCACTTCAAGACGCTCAGGGAGATCTATGGCATCCTGCGGCTACTCGTCAACTTCTTCGAGCCCAGCGCCAAGCTCTTGCGCAAGGAGAGAACCCACAACGGCACCCGAAAGGTGTTCGACCAACCCAAGACCCCCTGCCAAAGGCTGCTCGACTCTGAACGCCTGAACCCCGAACAAAAGGAACGCCTCTGCCAAACCTACCTCACCCTCAATCCAAAAGCTCTTCGAGAACAACTCAAAGCCCTCAAACGGGAGCTTCATCCCGAGCTGATGGTGTTATTCTTAGATGAGGCCACCATCTGATTTCGGTGCGATTCTTACGTGACGCTCAACGGCCCAGACGTCACCTTTACATCTCCTTCTCTATATGTCCCCACACGCTTCTTGTTCGCAGACAACACATACTGATCACTCTCTGACAAGACATCCTGACCACTAGAGGTGGATCGGGATGCCGTTTCAGGAGAGGACCAAGATGGAGTTGCGAGCGAAGATGGTGAGACAGGTGATGTCGGGTGAGCTTTCGGTATCGGGTGCCGCCCGCGAGTATGGAGTTACGAGGAATACGGTGAAGCTGTGGTTGGCCCGGGCCAACCACAGCTTCGACGGGTCCTTGGGGGAGCGCTCTCGCCGGCCTCATAGGAGCCCTCGTCAGACCGACTCGGCGATAGTTGCGCAGTTGTTGGCCTTCAAAGCTGAACGGCCCATTTGGGGAGCCAAGAAGTTGGTGGCAAAGCTGTGGCCCGACTCGCCACCCATCAGCGTGCGAACCGCAGATCGCATCCTTGAGCGCCACGGACTTGTCCAATCTCGTCAGGAGGTCCTGCCGCTCCAACGGTTTGAGCGAGAATCGCCGAACGAACTGTGGCAGATGGACTTTAAGGGGCTGGGGCGCAACAACCCGGGATACTCTCCATTGACCGTCTTGGACGACTGCACCCGGTATTGCTTGGCATTCGAACCCCTCAAGAGCCATAGAGCCGTTGACATCTTCAAGGTTCTGTGGGACTTGTTCGGGCAATACGGTCTCCCGGAAGCGATCCTGAGCGACAACGAGCCCTGCTTTGCCGAGATCTCGAGGATCGGCCCTTCCTGGCTCGAAGCACGTCTGTGGCTTCTTGGCATCCGGATGCTGCATGGAAGAGCCTTCCACCCACAAACGCAAGGCAAGGTCGAGCGATTCCACGGTACCGCGCAACGTGGACGCGGAGCCACGCTGTTGCAACCCGATATCGCCCAGGCCAAACAGGTTCTTAACCGCTTCGTCTACGACTACAACTACGAACGGCCACACGAAGCCCTAGGCATGCGATTCCCAGGTGCCCTCTACCAACCATCAGCCAGACCCAGGCCCGCCCGAATGCCGCGACACCAGCTCAGCGACGGAGCGATTGCCCGCTCTGTCGATTCGTCGGGCCGATTCTCGTTCGAAGGGAACCTCTACCGCGCAGGTCGAGGACTCGTCGGACAACAGGTCGAGCTGCGTGAAGACGATGCCGGATTTGCCGTGTTCTTTGCTCAGCGGGAAATCACGAGAATCGACCTGGCAAGTGCGTGAGACAAGTGGTCAGAATGTGTTGTCAGAAACTGGTCAGGATGTCTTGTCATCGGACAAAAGGCGTGTGGGGAGATGAAAGCGATGTCTCTCACTTTTAGTCTGCCCCGAAAGGCAGGATCACCCATGAACGATGGTTGCGCCCAGGTGCCCAGCGACCGTCAGGAGAACCACGGCGAGAGCCAGCAACCCCCAGTAGGCCACCGAGACCTCAGTCTGCTTGACCTTTAGCCAAGCACAGGCCAGCATCGCTAAACAAGCTGCAACTGCAAAAACGGGGTGCCAGAGGGTCAGCCCCTCCCAGGTGAGCCCCTTCCTGAAGAACGACGCGAGCCCTGATCCTACCGCCAGGACTCCAGCCATCGCCCCGAAGCCAAGGTTCCATGTGGCCAAGCGCCGCAGGCCTGCATCGCGTCTGCGGGCTCCGATCGCATCAAGAAATGCACCGAAAAGAAATAGCCCGATCGGGAAGTGCACCGCGAGGGGATGGAACGCGTGGCTGGGGATAAACCCTGGACCCTGACGCGGGGCCGTCTTATCCGCTGCACCGGGTGACCCACCCTGCCGCAACTCATCGCCG
>CAZVHE010000190.1:0-3080 GCA_964627705.1 uncultured Chthonomonas sp. | reverse complement strand
CACCCTGAGCACCGGCCAGCGGGCGCGCCTGAAACTGGCCCTGGCCCTGCAAGCCCGCCCCGCCCTGCTGCTGATGGACGAGCCCAGTGCTGCCCTGGATGATGCTGGCCGCGCCCTGTGGCAAGAAGCCCTGCAAGAGCACCGCCGGACCGGGGCCACCATCATCGCGACTAACGACAAGGAGGACCACCGGTTTGGCACCTGCGCCATCACGCTCGGCGAGCCGAAGTGAGCTGCGCGCCCTGTGGCGCAAGGAGTGGCAAAGTGAGTTGCGCTCACGCAACGGCTTGCTGGCGGCCACGCTCTTTGGCTTTTTGGCCGTGGTGGCCCTTCCGGGGCCCGCTTCCACCGGACGCCTCACCCCCGCCGTGGCCAGCGCGCCACTGGCGGTGGTGGTGCTGTTCTCGGTGATGATTGCGGTGCCGCGCCTATTCCTGACCGAAGACGAACAGGGCACCCTGGACACCCTCCGCCTGTGGGCCGACCCGGGGGCAATCTTCTTGGCCAAGGCCCTGATGGGGATGGTGCTGTGCATTGGCCAGGCCCTGCTGATGGGCGGGGCGTTCTTTGTGCTAACCAATGCCGAAGTGGTGCAGCCGCTGATTGCGCTGGCCGGCCTGGTGGCCTACGGCGCGGCCCTGGCGGCCACGGTGGGCATGGCCTCGGCGCTGGTGCCAGGGGCACAGAACCGTTGGCTCATCGCCCTGGTCATCTCGCTGCCTTTGTGCTTGCCCGTGGTGGTCTTCGGCACCGGCGTGATGGCGGCGGCCTTGGGCTCGCAAAAGGTGATGTCCGGCTGGCTGACCGTAGGTGTGCTCTTGATCACGGCGCTGGCCACCTTGGTGCTGGGGGCGGTTTCCACCCGGGCGATTTGGCGGCTCCGCTAGTCCGCTACGCCAAGTGCGCGGCGGGGTGAACCTCGTTAGCGGGGTCCCATTGGCCACTGGCCAGGCCATCCAGATTCCGGATCGTCGTCTCGGCAATGGCGGTTACGGCCTGCCGAGTGAAGAACCCCTGGTGCCCCGTGATGAGCACCTGCGGGAAGGACATCAGCCGCACCAATTGGTCGTCCGAGAGGACCTTGTCACTGAGGTCGCGGAAGAACACACCCTCCTCCTCTTCGTAAACGTCCAATCCAACCCCGCCGAGCCGCCCCGATTTGAGGCACCGAATGAGGGCGCGGTGATCGATCACAGCCCCGCGGCTCGTGTTGATGAGGAAGCTTCCGGTCGGCATCAAATCCAGCTCGGCTTGGCCCACAAAGTGGTGGGTGCTAGGCAGGAGCGGGCAGTGCAAGCTGACCACGAAGCTCTCCCGGAACAGCGTCACCTTATCCACAAAGGTGATGGGGAGGGCGCGAGCTTCGTCCGACGGCGCCGGGTCGTAACCGAGCACGCGGCAGCCGAACCCCAGCATGATGCGCGCGAAGGCGAGGCCGATGTGGCCGAGCCCAACGACGCCCACGGTTTGGCCGTGCAGATCTTGCCCCATGAGGCCCTCGATGGCGAAATTGAACTCCCGCACGCGATTGTAAGCCCGGTGCACCCGGCGGTTGAGGGTGAGGAGCAGGGCGACCGCGTGCTCGGCCACGCTGTAGGGAGAGTAGGCGGGCACCCGCAACACGGGCAATCCCAGGCGAGCCGCCGCTTCGAGGTCCACATGGTTGAAGCCAGCGCTGCGCAACACCAAGCCCCGGATGCCTTGCGCTTTTAGGATTTCGAGCACGGGTGCAGACCCGGAATCCCCCACCACGAGGCAGGCCGCTTCGTGCCCGGCGGAAAGTCCCGCCGTCCGCTCGCTCAGGTTCTCCTGGATGAAAGTAAGTTCGTGGCGTGCGCTTGTATTGGCCTCGCGCAAGGAGGACTCATCGAAGGAACGTGTCCCGAAAACCACACACCGCACGAAAATAGTATCTCACGAATCTCGTGCTCTGTGGAACATCTACTTTACTAAAGGGGGGGATGGAGATGAGGGAGGATGTTATCGAATGAGATCGAGTGGGATTCACCCACATGGAAGAGGCTCGTTGCCGAAGCAAAGCGAAGTCACGAAACGGTGGAGGAAACCATCCGGCGGGTGGTGAGTGCGCACTTTGCGCACCGCTATGTCTCCACGCTGGTGGAGTTTCCGGGCCTCGGCGAGAGGTTGGGGGTGGTGAACGCTCCCAGCCCCAAAGCCGAGACTCCGACCCCCGAATAACAGAACGCGCCCCGGGCAGCCAATGCGGCTCCGGGGCGCTTGAACAAGACGAGAAGAGTTCCTTAGCGCTTAACGAACTGGAAGCCGCGGCGAGCCTTCTTGCGGCCGTACTTCTTGCGTTCCTTAACGCGGGCATCTCGGGTGAGATAGCCTTCACGCTTCAGCGGCGGGCGGAGTTCCGTATCGTATTCGATGAGCGCGCGCGCCACGCCGAGTTTGACGGCCCCGGCTTGACCACTGAGGCCGCCACCCTTGACCTTGGCGACCACATTGAAGCGGCCTTCCATGTCGAGAGCGGTGAGCGGGCTGCGGGCGAGGATTTCGAGCACCGGACGACCAAAGTACTCCTTGTAGTCGCGGCCGTTGACCGTGATCAGGCCTTCACCCGGCGTGATCCAGACGCGGGCGATGGCGCACTTGCGTCGGCCCGTGCCGTAGCTTCGATCCGAAGTTTTCGTAGCCATGTCTTACTTGGTCACCTTGAGCGGGGTCGGGTTTTGGGCTTCGTGCGGGTGCTCGGAGCCAGCGTAAACTTTGAGCTTCTTGATGGTGGCGCGGCCCAGGCGGTGTTTGGGCAGCATCCCCCACACGACCTTTTCAATCATGCGAGCCGGGGTGCGCTCCATCATGTCGCCACGGCTGATGTTGCGGATCCCGCCGGGATACATCGTGTGCCAGTAGATCAGTTCTTCTTCCTTGCGACCGGTCCACACCGCCTTGTCGGCGTTGATCACGATCACATAGTCACCACAGTCCATGTGGTAGGTAAAAGTGGGTTTGTGCTTCCCGCGGATCACCTGAGCGACCTGCGCGGCAAGACGCCCGACCGGAACGCCCGTAGCATCCACAATGTGCCACTTGCGTTCGATCGTGCTGGGCTT
>CAZVHE010000189.1:0-3088 GCA_964627705.1 uncultured Chthonomonas sp. | reverse complement strand
GAAGTGTCACCTATGTGTCCGGAACAATCTGTAACCTATCTGTCGGTATGCTCACATTCCCACCTCGGCATTGCCGTGCTATGCCTAATTTCAGTCGTTGAATACCCGAATCTCGTGGATGCGCGGCATCGTGCTGGGGTGTTGGAGCGACCGCAGAGCCTGCACCCGCACAAACCGCACCGGGCGCGGGCTGAACCGGTGGACGTAGCCCGCAACCGTGGCCGCGGTTGTATTGGCGGAGGCGTCCGCCACTTCATCCCAAGTTAAGCCACCGGCGCTGACTTGCACGCGGTACTGCAGCGCACTCCCGGCGGCATAAAAGGCGACGATCTCCACGCGCCGAGCCTCCACCGCCCGCCCCAGATCAACCGTAAGGTCGGCGGGCAAGGGGTAGCACATCCAGAAGGAGCCGATGTCATCCGCCACCCCGTCCGTCACCAGGTCGGCTGCGAATTGGGGGGCAGAGGGGGCCCTACTCCACGCCATGGCTCCCCGGGCCAGGTGAGGCACCTCCGTCACCATGTTCAAGCGCACGCTCACGGGCGCAATCTGCCGGGTGCGCGTCATCTCCTGTGGCGTGGGCAGCAGATCCTGGGCGCTCGCTGCCGCGCACAACCCCACCAGAAGAAAACCAAGCCACCGCAACATGAGATGTGGGCGTGACCTGACCGCACCTCCGCGTCCGTAACTGGTAAACCCGAACGCATGAAACGGCACCTGGCGCAAGCCTTTGCAGACGCGGAAGCGCTCTTGCAGGCATGGCGGGCCGATCCGACCACCCTGGAGGAACTCACGGCCATGGCCGAAGCCTTGGCCGAGTGCCTGCTGGCCGGCCACAAAATCCTGGTGGCCGGGAACGGCGGCAGCATGGCCGACGCGGTGCACTTTGCCGAAGAATGGACAGGTCGCTTCCGCGAGAATCGCCGCCCCTACCCCGTGATGGCTCTCGCTGAGCCTGCCCACCTCACCTGTGTCGGCAACGATTTTGGATTCGAAGATGTATTTGCCCGGCCCGTGCAGGCGTTCGGCCGTCCGGGGGATGTACTTCTGCTTCTCAGTACCAGCGGACAGTCGCCCAACTTGGTCAAGGCCGCCGTGGCGGGTCGAAACCAAGGCATGCGCGTGGTCGCCCTTTTGGGCCGGGGGGGCGGCGCACTGCGGACCCTCTGCGATTTGGCGCATATCGTGCCCGGCAACACGGCAGACCGGATCCAGGAGCTTCACATGCTGGCGCTACACGCCCTCATCGAAGCCGTGGAAACCCAGCTTGAGCCATGACCATTTCGTATCTCTTCCGTAGTGCGGCCCTGCGCCGGTTTAGCATCGAACGGGTGTTCGAGACGGTGATGGACCACCTCCCGCCGGGATACGAAGGCCGACGGTGGGAGGCCCCCAGCCCCCGCGTGCGGCCCGACGGCATGCGCGCCAATATGCAAGCCGCCGCCCAGATTCAGGCGGACATCGCCCACGTCACGGGCGACATTCACTATGTGGTGCCCGCGCTCCGGGTGCCCTCGGTGCTCACCATCCACGACTGCACGAACATCAAGAAGCTCAGCGGCCTCAAGCGCACGATTTTCCGGTACTTCTGGTTTGTGCGACCGGTGCGGGCGGCGGGGGCCGTGACTGCGATATCCAGCGCCAGCCGGGATGACATCGTGAAGTACGCGGGGTGCGCACCGGACCGAGTGCAGGTCATCCTCAATCCCCTCACCCCCGGCCTCCCTCGCGAGCCCAAGGCGTGGCCGCAAGACAAGGTGCGCATCCTCATCCAGGGCAGCTTTTGGAACAAAAATCGCGCCCGCCAGATTGAGGCCCTGGCCGGCCTCCCGGTGGTGGTGAACCTCGTCGGCGACCGCTCGGAGGATGTCGAAACCGCCGCCCAACGAGCCGGGGTTGAAATGATTTGGGAGAAGGGCCTGAGCGACGCCGAGATGCACGACCGCTACGTCCAGGCCGATGTCGTGATGTTTGCCTCGCTTTTTGAGGGCTTCGGGATGCCGATCATTGAGGCGCAGCAAGTCGGCCGCCCGGTCATTACCAGCAACCGCGCCCCCATGCCCGAAGTCGGCGCGGATGCGGCCCTCTACGCCGACCCCGAGGACACCGCCAGCCTGCGCGGGTGCGTGCAGCAACTCTTGGAGGACGCCGCCCTTAGGGACCGGCTGATTGAACGAGGCTTTGCCAACGTGGAGCGGTTCCAACCGGAGCGGGTAAGCCGCCAGTACGCGGATGTCTACGACCGACTGCGCGGGGGCGCGCAGTGAAGACCGTCTTCACCAACGGGTGCTTCGACATCCTGCACGTCGGTCATGTGCGGTACCTCACCGAAGCGCGCGCCCTGGGCGACCGCCTCATCGTGGGCCTCAACAGCGATGCTTCGGTGCGCGCGCTCAAGGGTCCAAATCGCCCCATCAACTCCCAAGAAGCGCGGCGGGAGATGCTCCTGGCCCTGCGCTGCGTGGATGAGGTAGTGATTTTCGAGGAGCCCGACCCCTGCGCCCTCATTGAGCGGCTCCGGCCGGATGTGCATGTCAAGGGAGGGGATTACCGCCCCGAGGACCTGCCCGAAGCTGCCATTGTGCAGGCTTACGGGGGCCAAGTGGTCATCCTTTCGTACCACGCGGGCTACTCCACCACGGGGCTTGTCACGGCATTGCAGGACGACGGCTCGGTATAACGAAGACCATCTCGTGGCTCAAGTCGCGCACACCACCCTCACGGTCTTGGACCGGATGACGGAACTCAAGGTCCTTGTTGTGGGCGACCTGATGCTGGATGTGTACCTGTGGGGTCACGCCTCCCGTATCTCCCCCGAGGCCCCGGTGATGGTGGTCGAAGTTGACCGCGAGACCTCCGTGCCGGGTGGGGCCGCGAACGTGGTGCACAACTTGGCCGCTTTGGGGGCTCAGGTCCGAGTGTTGGGCGTCATTGGAGACGATTCTTCGGGCGAACAACTGCGCGCCGCCTTGCAAGAGCAAGGCGCTGACACTGACGGCCTAGTCGTGGATGCCGGCCGCCCCACCACGGTTAAGTCGCGGGTGATGAGCCACCACCGTCAGGTGATGCGCATTGACCGCGAGAACAA
>CAZVHE010000188.1:0-3102 GCA_964627705.1 uncultured Chthonomonas sp. | reverse complement strand
GGGGCTAGGCATCACGCCTGTCATCGTGGCGCTTAGCATAACGGCGTGGCCAGGGGTGGCGAGGCTGGTGAAGACGCAAGCCGCCGCCATGAACGAACGTGAATTCGTGGTGGCCAGCCGCGCCCTGGGGGCGGGCACCCTATGGACCGTGACCCGGCACGTGCTGCCGCACCTGGCCCCGCTGCTGACGGCGGTGGCGATGGTGGAGGTCGCGGGGACGATCCTGGGCGAAAGTGCTTTGTCCTTCCTCGGGATCGGCGTGCAGCCGCCCAACCCGAGCTGGGGGAGCATGATCAACTCGGCGCGGTCGGAGATGAATAGCCACCCCACCCTGTTGCTGTGGCCGTGTTTGATCCTCTCGATGACGGTGTTTGCGCTGAACTTTGTGGGGGATGGCCTGCGCCGCCGCCTCGACCCGCGTTCCAGCCAGCAATAGGTATACAAACTTCCACTTTTTTTTTTTTCAGATACTTAAGTTACTATCCTGAGCATGAGGAAGTATTTGCTCATGTTAGGTGCCAGCATCGCCCTGGCGATCCCCGTTGCCGCGGTGACGGATGCTGCGGCGCGCGACTACCGAATCAACTCATGGAAGAACGACCCTAGCTGTGCTGAAGCCAAGGAGAAGTTGGCACAAGGCGAGCTGATGACGAACATCGCGTGCAGGAACGTTGGCGAAGACTCCTGCTTGCGTCCTTGCACTCGTTCGGGCAGTCAGTGGTACACACGATTGGCAAGTGGCTGGCGAGGTTGCGCTGACCAACCTGCGAACTGCTTGAATACGACTTGCACAATTCGCTTCTTCAGTGCAGCCGGTTGTGGAGCAAGCAGTTTCATTTATCAAACGACGCAAGCCGAGAAGCACTGTGGCTTGCCAACGATGGGAGCAGCCGAATAGTCTAGAGACAAATCGGAGTGATCGTGGTTCGAGGCTTTGCTTTACGCTGCCGAAGAAAGCAACTCGGCTTGTCTCTAGTCGAGACTGTTGTGGCTGTTTCCATCGTAGCAGTGCTTGCTACTTTGATTTCGGCCGTTATTGTTAGGTCAAAAGCAGGCGCTCGAACCACTGCATGTCTTCAAAATCTGCGTCAGATTGGTGTTGCTACCGAGATGTACGCATCGGATTTCGATAACTGTTTCCCCCCTTATGGGACCCATCTGCCTTCGCCCGTTTTAATTGAAGGAGGCTTGGTGGATCCAGTTGCAACAGCCCGGTTATGGAAAGAGTCACTGGCGCGATATGGGGTCGAGGAGACACAGTTCTTTTGTCCTGACGACCCCTACACAAACCCGGAAGTCTCTAAGTCATTGATTCCAAATCGGCCTCTGGCACATCAAGCCGGTGGCGCTGAACGCTTAGTGACGAGCTATCGCGTTGAGTTGTCCGTTGTGTTCATAGTCATTGGGCATAGTCGATCCGCCATTGAACGGCCATCGGAAACTCCCTATTTACTTGACGGGTTGGTTGAATACAAGGAAAATACTCCCTACTATAACCACGGGGTCAGAATGAACGGACTGAATGTTGATGGGAGTGTAAAAAGCTACTCCAACACCCACAATTTCCCACCAGCCATTGGTCCGAGGCCATAAGCTTCGGGCCTTGCCAGCCGGTGCCCGGGATTTAGGAGTGTCCTTCTAGGCCCAGCCGAAAGTGTGACTGCCCACGCGCCCGGCCAACCTCTCGCCCCCCGTACCGACTAAAATACGGGCATGTGTGGCATCGCGGGGTACGTGGGACCTCAGTCGGCCGTTCCGATTGTCTTCGACCAGCTTCGACGCTTGGAGTACCGAGGGTACGACAGCGCGGGCATTGCTTTCCCACAGGGGGACCGCATTGGCATCCTTAAGCGCGCGGGCAAGCTCAGTGGCCTGGGCGAGTTGCTGGCCCAAGAAACCCCCGAATCTCAGGTGGCGATTGCCCACAGCCGCTGGGCCACCCACGGCGCCCCCAACGACCTGAACGCCCACCCGCACTACGACCAATTCGGGCAGATCGCGCTCATCCACAACGGGATTATCGAGAACTATCTCGAGCTCAAGACGGAACTCGCCCGGGAAGGGGACACCTTCCAGAGCGAGACCGACACCGAAGTCGCCGCCCACGTCATTGGTCGCCTGCACGCGACGGGCCTGAGCCTAGAGGACGCAGTAAGACAGTCTCTGGCCAAGTTTCGGGGTGCGTACGCGTTTGTCGTGCTCAGCGCCCGTGAACCCGGCACCATCGTGTGCGCCCGCAACGCCAGCCCGCTCGTGCTGGGCTTCGGCGAGGGCGAGAACCTGTTGGCCAGCGACGTGCCCGCCCTTATCCCCTGGACCCGAATGGTATGGACCATGCCCGACGACACCGTAGCCGTGCTGACCAAAGACGCGATCCGGGTGACCGACGTGAACGGCCGCCCGGTGGAAGCCGAGCCCGAGGAAGTCACCTGGGATGTGGCCGCCGCCGAGAAGGGGGGCTACGAGCACTTCATGATCAAGGAGATTCATGAACAGCCGTTGGTGGCCCGCCAGTGCCTGGCCGGACGCCTGACCGACGACAACCGGGTGGCGCTGGATGGCGTCTTCAGCGACCACGTATGGCAAGAAATTGACCGGGTGAACATCATCGGCTGCGGCACCGCCTACCACGCCGGGCTGATGGGCAAGCATCTGTTTGAGCGCATGCTGCGCCTGCCGACGGACGTGTTCTACAGCAGTGAATTCCGCTACGGCGACCCGCTGCTGAGCGATCGATCCCTGGCCGTGTTTATCAGCCAGAGCGGCGAAACCGCCGACTCCCTGGCCGCCCTGCGCCTGTGCCAGCAGCGCCGCATCCGCACGCTCGGCATCGTCAACGTGGTGGGCAGCGCTATCGCCCGCGAATGCGACCGCGTCATTTACACCCAGGCGGGGCCGGAGATCAGCGTGGCCAGCACCAAGGCGTACACCGCCCAGTGCCTGGTGCTGCTGCAACTGGGGATGACCATTGCCCAGCACCGCGAGATGCCCGGGGTGCGCGTGGAAGAAGTGGTACGCGACCTGCGCCAGTGGCCGGATCGAGTGGAAGAAGCCTTGGGGCTGGAAGAGCAAGTGAAGCACATTGCCAACGAAAGGGCGGAT
>CAZVHE010000187.1:0-3181 GCA_964627705.1 uncultured Chthonomonas sp. | reverse complement strand
TCAGCAGGGCTCCGGCGCGGTCGCAGGCCGCGCGAAGTGCAAACCGGTTTGCACTTCGTCAGCAATCAGCAGGGCTCCGGCGCGGTCGCAGGCCGCGCGAAGCCCGGCGAGGTAGCCCGGCGGGGCCACGTGAACGCCGCCTTCGCCTTGCACGGTTTCCACAATGAAGGCGGCCGTGGTCTCGTTGATTGCCGCCTCGGCCGCGGCCAGATCGCCGTAGGGCACGAAGCTCGCCCCGGGCACCAACGGCTGGTACGGCTTGCGGTACTTCTCGCGGCCGGTCACGCTCAGGGCACCCAGGGTCTTGCCGTGGTAGCCGCCTTCGGTGCTGACAAACCCGGTGCGGCCGGTGGCGGCGCGGGCCATCTTCAGGGCCGCTTCGACCGCTTCCGTCCCGCTGTTGGAGAAGAACGTGTACTGCAGTCCTTCTGGAGCAACTTCGGCTAAGCGACGCGCCAGCGCCCCTTGCACGGGGTTGAAGAACGTCTTGCTACTCAGCGGCTGTTTGTGCAGCTGATCCACCACCGCCTTCAGTACGTCCGGGTGGCGGTGCCCCAGGCTAAACACACCGTAGCCACCCAAAAAATCGAGGTACTGGCGGCCGTCCTGGTCGGTGATGTACATACCCTCGGCACTCACCTCGACGCCGAACCCGGCGAACTGCATCAGCTTGGCTAAGCCCGGATTGAGATGTTCGGAGTAATCCGACACGACGCTCGCCCGTAGGGCGTCGGCATTCATCGCCATGCTCTCATGATGACAAATTTCGAAATCACCCTGAGGAAAACGCGGGTTTTTGCCGAGAGAACTGATGGGCCAGCATCTGCTTGCCAGAAAGTCATGTTCGATCGCTTATTTGGACCGCACGCCACGAACCTGCAGCGCGCGTTGAGCCGAACCACCGAACGCCAGGGAGTTCTCGCCGAAAACCTGGCCAACGTAAATACGCCCGGATACAAGCGCCGCGACGTGGACTTTGGGATTGCCCTGGAAGAGGCGAACTCCCAGCACTCCTCCCGACGATTTGACCGCGCCCTCAAGCGCACCGAAGGCATCCAAGAGATGCAGGGCCCCGTCCGCGTGGACGGCAATAGCGTGAACTTGGAGCAGGAAGTGGCGGCTATGGCCGACAACGAAATCCGCTACCAAATGCTGACCGATATGACGCGCCGGTACTTCTCCGGAATCAAAGACGTGATCCAGGGAGGTCGCTAATCCATGAATCTGAACCGCGCAATGGCGATTAGTAGCTCCGGCTTGCATGCCGAGCGCTTCCGCATGGATGTCATCAGTAGCAACATCGCGAACGCAAACAGCATTTCGGCCAACGGCACGCCCGCCTATCGCCGCCAGATCACTTACCTTCAATCCGGTCCGAATGGCGTGCGTGTGCAAGCCATCCGCACCGACCAAACGCCGCTCCGCCAGGTGTACGACCCCGGTCACCCCGCCGCCAACGCGCAGGGCTACGTGGAGTACAGCAACGTGGAACCCGTGAAGGAAATGGTGGACATGCTGAGCGCCACCCGCGCCTACGAGGCCAACATCACCGCTTTTAATGCAGCGCGTAATATGGCGCGTTCGGCCCTTTCGATTGGACAACGCTGAACCCGGAGTAACCCATGAGAATCGACGTTAGTGCAGCCCGGATCCCGACTCAGGGAACCCCTGCCGCCACGCCCGCGCTGAAGGACGATTCAGCGAGCTTCGGGCAACAGTTGATGGACGCCATTCAGGAGGTCAACTCGCAGCAAATTGATGCGCGCGAGATGCAGAACCGAATGATGGCGGGTCAACCGGTGGAAATCCACGACGTGATGATCTCGATGGAAAAGGCAAGCACGGCCATGGCATTGACCATGCAAGTGCGCAACAAGTTGTTGGAAGCCTACCAAGAAATCAGCCGCATGCAAGTGTAGTTACGACAACGGTTGACCGCACCTTTGGATAGCGGTTATGGGAGCCCTCGCAGCTCGAATAAAAGGATGGTGGATCACAGCAGACCGGACTCAAAAACTGGTCACGCTCTTTGGGAGTGCATTCCTCATTGTGCTGGTTTCGCTGGCAGTCTACTTCACCAGCAAGCCGGCCATGCGCCCGGTCTACGTGGGGTTGACCCCGGAAGATCAGGGCAAAGTGGTGGACGCCCTGAACCGAGAAGGCATTCCGGTGGAGATTGGCAACCGTGGCGACGTCTTGGTGCCCGCCGAAATGGTCGCCAGCGCCAAGATGAAGCTGGCCACCGCCGGCGCCCTTCCCCGCTCCGGCCAGCAAGGATTTGAACTCATTGAAGGCATGAACGCCATGACGACCCCGGCGCAAGAAAAGGCTCGGTTGGTCGCCGCCCGCGAAGGCGAATTGGCGCAGTCCATTCAGAGCATGGAAGGCATTGCTTCCGCCACCGTGCGCCTCAACATTGGCCAAAGCAGCCGCGTGCTGGACCGCAATGCGGATTCGAGCGCGGCGGTGATCTTGGGCACGACTTCCGACGCGATGGTTTCGCCGGAAATGGGCCGTGCCATTGCGTTGCTCCTCCAGAACTCTGTGCCGAACCTGAAGCGGGAAAACATCACCGTCACCGACACCCTCGGTCGATTGCTGTTTGACGGCACCGAAGAGTCGGGCGGCACCAGCGCCATTCGCAAGCGCGAAGCGGAACGCGAAGAAAGCCTGATCCGCCAGCGCGACTTGCAGGCGATCCTGGACCGCGCCTTTGGCCCGGGCAACACCCAGGCCCACATCAATGTCGAGCTCGACATGGACGAGGTGACCGAGCAAAGCAACCAGACCAAGGTGGACGAAGGGGTGGTCCAAGAAAAGGTGACCGAAAAGCTGGAGGGCGCCAACCCCAATGCGGGCGGCCCGGCCGGCATTGACGCCAACATCGCCGGGGCCACCAACAACGCCGGCAGTAGCGACAGCGGCTACGAGATGCAAAGCACTTACGCCGTGGTGCCGCAAACCCAGATCAACAAGACCATCAAGCGCGCTCAGGGTTCGGTGAAGAGCCAAACCGTGACCGTGCTGGTGGACACCGAAAAGGTGGAAGATGTAAAGGCGGTGCAACAGGCTGTGGCGGGCTTCACCGGCCTGGTCTACGACGCCGCCACGGGCATCATCAACACCGAAGAGACAAAGGCAACCGTCACGGCCACCAAGTTCGACACCTCGTCCGCTGAGG
>CAZVHE010000186.1:0-3188 GCA_964627705.1 uncultured Chthonomonas sp. | reverse complement strand
GCGAGATTTACGATCGCTTGTTCCGGGAGCGGGCGGGCCGCGACGTGGGCGACCAGTTTGACCTGGCGGGCACCGACGACCCCGACGCCACCCCGGTGCTCCCGCAGATCCTCGGGCCGGCCCAGTACGCGCCGGAACTGCGCGAAAGCCAGCTGTGGGTGAACGCCGCCCACATGGTGCGGCAACTGCCGGGGCCGGACGCCCACTTTGGCGATGGCCACATGATCTTTAAGCCCGCGCGCATTGGGGCGGAAACCCCCTGGCACCAGGACGAAGCCTATTGGGACCCGAGCCTGGATTACGAGAGGCTGAGCATCTGGGTGCCGCTGCAAGAGGCGACGATTGAGAACGGGTGCATGGGGTTTGTGCCGCGTACGCAGAACGATGAGGTGCGCGCGCACCAGAGCGTGGGGGGCGATGTGCGGGTGCACGCGCGGGAGATGCTGGAGCCGCCGGGCGAGGGGATGGTGGCGTGCCCGCTGCCGCCGGGCGGGGCGAAGTTCCATAGTTCACGCGCGTGGCATCACACCGGGGCGAACCGGTCCGAGGTGGACCGGCGGGCGAACATTTTGAACGGGGGGCGCGACGCCCGACCGCGTGGGGCCGGCCGCCGCTTTGTGTGGAACGAGGTGAAGCAGACGGCGCGCCAGGAGCGGGCGGATCGGGGGAGTTAAAGAACTTCCCAGCCTACAACCCTCACGACTTGATGAACGGGATGAATTAGTTGATTTCGTATCTCCTCCGTTCTGTCACCCAATTCAAGAAGCATTACATCACGTGCGATGGCTTCGAAAGCATCAAATAAAGGCGATAGTGAGATCACTGCAGGTGAGTGTTCGTATCCAACGACTACCACCATACGCCGTTCCTGACCTTCGTACTCTCGAAGCTTAAGTGCGTCGCCAATTGAGCTGGTATTGCCACTGTAAGGATGCAAGAGATTTACTGACCAATTTTCAGCTTCTTTGCCATTGTCTCCAAATGGTCGAGCGATCTTGACCTCAATTGCCCACTGATCCGGTATCAGTAAGTCAGGCTTTCTCTTTGTCCTAGCACCTCTATACTCAAATTTCTCTGCCAAACGCCGGGCAACTTCAGCGACAAGTTGCGGCTCACCATAGGGCCCCGCGCCTGGCTGGAAAGTCTTGAAAGGAATTGCCGACCTATCTAAATCCGCGATCGCATCTGCGAAGTCAACAAGAAGTTGCTTCCCATCTGTCATGTAGGTCACTTTACCAAGGATTGATACGGTCTTCTGGTAACGATCAATCTATGAGTAGCTACTGACTTGCTAAGTGTATGATTCCAGCATGCAGCTGCCGCAACCACCCCGCCCCCGGCGGGCCGCTCCGCCTCATCCGGGCGGCGGTGATGCCGCTCACCTTCACCCCGCGGGTGGTGCGCCACGTTAGCGAAAGCAACCTCACCGCCCACTGCCTCTCCGCTCCCATCGGGCACCGGCAGCCCCGCCACCCCGGCCCTTAGTGGGCCCGGGTGTAGCGGATGGGGAGCGTTACTTCTGGACGGCGGGCACTCAGGGTTTCCAACTGGAAACCCACCGCCAAGAACGTCCATTCGTTCTGCACATTCACGAGGCCGTTGGCATCGAGCGGGCCATGGCCGCTCACCCGTTGCATCAACGCATAGCC
This sequence comes from uncultured Chthonomonas sp., assembly GCA_964627705.1. GTDB lineage: Bacteria > Armatimonadota > Fimbriimonadia > Fimbriimonadales > Fimbriimonadaceae > JAHBTC01. Next base: position 1,539 of record CAZVHE010000186.1, on the reverse strand, counting down.
CTTGATATTTAGTGTCGACGGGCCGCGATACGCGGCCGCCGTATTGCTGGGGAACGGGCGCAACCGAAGCCGCAGGCCCGTGATCTCATTCCGATCTCTCTCCCACGGCCGCACGGTCTTGTGCAGCATCCGCAGGTAGCGCAGGCGTTGCCCGCTAATGGGCAGGCCCACCCAGATGCCGTTGCCCCGCGCACCGCTAAACATCTCTTGCGAGGAGTTCTGCCGCATGACCACCGTTTGCGGAATCGTGGAGCCGCTCTTCACTAAGGCCGCTTCAAGATCGGCCATCTGACCCGAGAGATTGAAATTATCGCTCTCTACCCACAGCACAATGGCGACTTCGGTACCTGGCCGTGGTCCTGGCAAGTTGCCCGGCAGGCTAATGGCCCCGAGGTATCTCTGCGAGACCAGGCTCAGAAAGCCCAGGCGCCCTGCGAAGCGAGGCAACGGTCGAGTGACCGTGGCGCCATCGGGAAGAATCGCACGGAGCGAGGCTTCCCGCAAATCCCAAAAGTCTTCCGTACGGGTGGGCGCATAACCCGTTTCCTGGCGGACTCGTTCGGCATAAGGCACCAACCTATTCGTGCCATCGCCCATCACGAGTGCCACGGTGTGGATATCATTGAGAGATCGTCCGGGGGCCAGCACTCGGAGTGTGTCCACTCGGTTGCTGTTATCTGGGAGGTTCTCCAGGGCAAACCCAGTGAAGCTACCGTCCCGCCAAATGACGAGGTAGGACGCCACATTGTCGTCTCGCAAGTCATCGCCACCAGTGAGAGTGACGAGTTGCCAGCGACTAGTCTTGGTGTTGGTGCCTTGGGGGTCAAACGTGGGCCAATCAGGGCTGGTCCAGCTGGTGCGCTCCGCACTCAGGCGCACGCGGATGGAGGGCGCGTTCATCAAGAGTTGGGTGCCACTGCGGAGCGACGCGGAGACCAAGTCCCAGCTATCAAATACGCTTCCGCCCGTGCGATTGGAAATGCGGAACACCACCCGCGCCACTTGCCTCAAGACCACTTCGCGATCGAGCCGCACGGACACGGTTTGCCGTGTGCGAGATGCCCACCCCGGGCCACGCGGCGGCGACACGCGCCCTTCGGCCAGCGGCACCCCACCTTCGCCCTGAAAGATCAGGGAGAGCTGATTCGCATCGGCCAGGCCTCGGTCACCGGTCATGAATTCCAAGGTCACGGAACTGAATCGCTGTGCAGAGGCCATCGCCCCCACCAGCAATCCTAAGACAACAAGAAATACGCGAAAACCTCTCTGCATCATGGATGTCAATTCCCGTCTACATTGTAGCTTGCTTCGTCGTATCTCTTGCTAGAGATCGTTTCGCTTCTCGCGCTGGAAGCCCCTGGTGCGCTCCCGCAATTCTTCAGTCATCGAACCCGAACAGGTCGCGGTTCTCTTGCGTGCACTTGGTCAGCCACGCTGCCACCCCAAAACGCAAATTGGCCGTGGCTACCCTAAGAGAACCACGACTGAGCATACCGACAGATAGGTTACAGATTGTTCCGGACACATAGGTGACACTTC
>CAZVHE010000185.1:0-3209 GCA_964627705.1 uncultured Chthonomonas sp. | reverse complement strand
AGATCCGGTGCTCCTGCCGCACATCACGCTTCTGACCTCGCCCGAGGTGCCGGAGCTAGTCTGGAACACCGCTGCGCACGCTGCGTGGCTGTATGCGGACGGACCTGGCCCTCGGTGGTCGAACCTCGACTGGCATGACCCGGTTTCCGGCACCATCTTCCACCCGGATGTTCAGCCGGTTGGCTACAAGAGCACGATCATCGACGCTCTGCGCACGATGCGCATGATGGCGGAAGGGCTTTTCTACAACGATGGCGAGGCAGCTGAGCTGGTGGCCCGGTTCGACCCCCAAGAAGGGCAGAGCGTGGGCGCGATTGACCGTGGAACCATCGCCTTCCCGCTCCCGCCAGTGTCACCGAGAACGCTCCCGGTGGCCCTGGTGAACACCTTGGCCGAGGTGCCGCCTGTGCCGACCTTCCCGACCAAGACCAGGAACCTCTCGACCTTCGGCTACACGGGCACCTATGGCATGGAAGTGCTGAGCTGGGTGCAGGAGCCGAAGCGGTACATCGCAAGTGGCTCGAAGCTCGATCTGCACAACCCCAGCGGCACCAAGGTCACGGCGGATGCGTTAGCCCCCGCAGGCTGGTTCCTCACGGAGCACTCGGAGCCTGTGGACGGCTCGGAGGGCCTGACTTGGCGGCTAAAGACCGGCGCGCGCAGTTGGGCAAGCGGGCGCCCCTGGCATGGCTTCTACGCGCAACTCGAAGAGATCGCCGCTGGGGCAGGGGCCGGGGTCCACCTTTGCCGCATGGCGCTCGGCCAGGTGTGCGCGGTCTTTGTGAGAGAGACGCAGGTGACTTCTTGGGTCTTCGACGCCAAGGGTGCCAGTGATGAGGCTGTGGTTTACGATGGTGAGGGCGTCACTGATGCTCAGGTTGCTTGGCACCCTGATGGAACGCTCAGGGTCGCTCTATGCTTGGATGGCACCGTGCAAGAGCACTACTCAGGCGATCATGGGCGCTCGTGGGGTGATGCAGTGTCGCTGATGGGTGGCTCTGCGGTGGCGATTGCCACTCATCCGTCTCTGGGCTACGAAGTCACCGTGGTGTGGGCTTCTGGGAGCTTCCGTGCCTATCGCCGGATGCACAAGGCGGCGAGCTACGAAGACCTGGGCGTCATCACGGCCTCTGATGAGGTGCGCGGCGGGCTCGAGTTCGCTGGTGATGCGCACGAGACCTTGGTCTTTGTGATTGATGGTGTGCGCCGGTTCGAGAGCACGGACCTTGGCGAGACCTGGGTGGAGGTTTCGTGAGCCTCCCGCGCATTTCACCGGCTTCGTTCTCGGTGGCCGCCTGGAATGGGCTCATGGACGCGCTCGGGACGCTCCTGGCCCGTGTGGCGGGGCGCGGGGTGCTCCCCGGGCTTGAAGTGACTCCGGGAGGCGGCCTGACCCTGAACATCGCCGCTGGCACTATGTGGGCCAACGGCCTGGTCACGCTCGATGCTCAAACCACCACGGCCCCGGACAATGCGATCCGCTACGTCTGGATCGATGAAGAGGGCCTGGTGACCTTCACCGCCACCAGCACGGATGTGGGCGGCACCGCGGTGTGCCTTGGCTGGGTTTCGACCTCTGCGGGTGCCATCGTGAGCGTGACCGATGCGGGGCGCGTGGACCTTGCACGGTTCGACACCTTGCGCTCTTGGTCGCTCGGGGGCGACGTGGTGACGGTGGACCTCCTGACGCGCAGCATCGGGCTGCAGGGTGGGCTGGAACTCCCGCTTCGGGAGGTCTCTGCTGATATCACGGTGGCCCCGGATGACTACACGCTCGTGGTGAACTCCTCGGCGGGCGTGCGAACGATCAGCCTGCCTCCGGCCAGCGACAGAGCGAGGCGCGTGCTCGTGGTGAAGCGACAGGGTGGCAACGCTGTGAACGTGGTCGCAGATGGCGCGGACACCATTGACGGGCTCGGCACGCTTGCCATCCTTGTGGACCTTGCCGCCGTCACACTCCAAAGCACCGGCTCGGCGTGGGTTCGGTTGACCTAAAGCTAGTCTGAGGGCAGAGGCGGGCATGTCCGCTTCGGCCCTCAGCACCTTGGGCACTGGCTTCCTTCGGCGCAACTACACCGATCGCGTGTGGATTCATGGCGACTCCACCGCGGGTGGGTCAGGCACCTTCTTCGGCACAATGCTCAAGCGCATCTGCGCGGTCTACGGCTATGAAATCGATCTCGTGGGGACTCAAAACCCTCCCCCCACTGGCATCGATAACCAGGTGGCAAGAGACAACGAGCGCGACTCAACAGGCGGAGCAACCCCCGACCAGCTTGCGGCCGAGATTCCGGCGAAACTCGCCCAGATCCGTGCAGAGCAAGGTGAGCCTTCCATCGTCATCCTGCAAGGCAACTACAACACTCCGGGCAACGTGGCCATCGCTCGCGCAATGTTCAACGAGTATTTCCGGGTGCTGCGGGAGAACGATTACTTTGGGCCGCTCATCGTGATGGGCAAGACCCTCCAGAACGGAGCGATGGACAGCAACCAAGAAGCTCACATGGTGGGCTTGCACCTGGCCATTGCGGATGAGGCCCTCAAAGACGGCCCTCTTCGCCGGACTGTGATGGCTCCTACCTACACGCTCGGCTCTTGGCCTCCGGACGACCGTCAAACGACGGACAACACTCACCCGAATGACCAGGGCGCATACATCTTCGCTCTATCTGCAGGCACGGTACTTCTTGGCGTGCCGGCGATGGACATCGAACGCGCAGTTGGTGGCCCTGTCGGACTGATCAACGGCCCTGGGGGCAATCTGGCGTTGTGGTGCGCTCGCGCGATTGGCGGTGACTCAACGGTCCAGATCGCGGTTTACGACCGCTTCGGCCGGATGGGTGGTCGAGGGGTTGCCTTTGCGAACACTCTCGGTACGTTCTCGATCACCGTGACCACAGGCGGGGGGACAATCCGAAGCTTCCTTGGTGGCAACTACGAGCCAAATATGGTCAGGGCAAAAATCCTGAATGTGGCCACCAACCCCATTATGATATGGCCCGGCGCCTCGATCAGCGGTGGGGCAGTGGAAGTTAGCGACCTCACGGTTCAGCCTGAGATTGTGAGCGTCGGTGATTACCGGACGATCACGCAGACTGGCCGCCCTCCCGAGATTTGGTTGGGCTGATGATCGCCCGCCTCTTCGCTCTCCTGGCCGCTCTGCTCATCTGCGGGGCGGCTGTGGCGCAGCAGACCATCACGCCTCAGCA
>CAZVHE010000184.1:0-3219 GCA_964627705.1 uncultured Chthonomonas sp. | reverse complement strand
CCGACAAATACGCCGAGGGCTACCCCGGCAAGCGCTATTACGGCGGTTGCGCCCACGCCGCCGAGGTGGAAACCCTCGCCACCCAGCGGGTGTGCGAACTCTACGGCGCCGAAGCCGCCAACGTGCAGCCCCACAGCGGTGCCAGCGCCAACATGGCCGCCTACTTCACCTTTATGAAGCCCGGCGACACCCTGATGGCTATGAACCTGGCCCACGGCGGGCACCTGACGCACGGGGCCACCGTCAACTTCAGTGGCCAGCTTTACAACGTGGCGGCCTACGGCGTGCGCGACAGCGACGAGCAGATTGACTACGACGAGCTGCGCCGCATCGCCCACGAAAGCCGCCCCCGCGTGATTGTGAGCGGGGCCACCGCCTACAGCCGCGAATTCGACTTTGCCTTCATCCGCCGGGTGGCCGACGAGGTGGACGCCCTGCACATGTGCGATATGTCGCACTACAGCGGGCTCATTGCCGGGGGCGTGTACCCCTCGCCGGTGGGGCACGCGCAGGTGGTCACTAGCACCACGCACAAGAGCATCCGGGGGCCGCGCGGCGGCATGATCATCGGCGATGCGGACTACGTGACCAAGATCAACAAAACGGTGTTCCCCGGCCTGCAGGGCGGCCCGCTAATGCACGTGATTGCGGCGAAAGCGGTGGCCTTTGGCGAAGCGCTGCGCCCCGAATTTAAGGACTACGCCCGCCGGGTGAAGGCGAACGCGCAGGCCCTGGCGGCGGCGCTGACGGCCGAGGGCTTCCGCATAGTGAGTGGCGGCACCGATAGCCACCTGATGCTGGTGGACCTGCGACCCTTTGGGGTGACGGGCAAGGTGGCGCAGGACGTGCTGGAAGCCGCGCATATGACGACGAATAAGAACGCGATTCCGAACGACCCCGAGAAGCCGTTTGTGACGAGCGGCCTGCGGCTGGGGACCCCCGCCGTGACCACCAGGGGCTTGGGCGAAGCCGAGATGAAGCTGATTGCGGGCTGGATGGCGCGGGTGCTGCGCGCCCCGCAGGATGAGGCGGTGCAAGCCGCCGTGCGCGCCGAAGTGGCCGCCTTGACGCAGCGCTTCCCCCTCCACGACCTGGTGTAGGCTGGGTCGGGGAGGGGACTCTTTTGTCCTATCGAGCCGGTGTACTTACGCCTTCGGCTCGATCCGCTCGACCAGACATATCTGTAGCCAATTCAGACCAACTTCGGAAAGACTTGTTTCGAAGCTCGTAAGTTCCCTTGAGGCCGAATTTTGACTCAAGTACCGGACCTTCCCTTTGGAAGTAGTCTGCCCAGCCTCTGAATTTGACAGCCCCAGTGGTGCCGAAGCCTCGACGAATACCCGCATCTGTCGCTAGAGTGAGCACCAGCAGACCGTAAAGTTCGGTTACAGATGCACCTTCATCCGTTTCGTTCACATACATCCTAAACATACCATGTGGTGTTGATGAGGTGCTGTATGGATATCCTATTAAGTAGGCATTTGCAGCTCTATCTTCTGTTGTTGGAATGGCTTTCATGTCCAATGATAATTCAGTGAATGCGTACCGAATGAAAGCGGCTGCTTTGGCAGGGTCCTTGAGCCCAACTGCTTCACGTTCCTCCAAAGGAGTTAGATTGACAATGCAGCCGATATCTTCTCTTGACATGCAGTCAATGAACCTCTGCCGTGCTGAGGATCTTGGATCCTCAGCACCTTTGCAACCGTAAGCGAACAGTAGCACCACTCCAGCTGCCACCGTTAGAACGGCTTTAGTAGCAGTTGATGTTCGAACCATCACAGCTGAAGCCGGGATACGTATCGTCGAGCTCGATCTGCCGACCAATAGAAGGATCACCAGGTCCACCCGGATTACAATCGTATGTCACCATGTGGTACTCAGCGCAGTAGGTCACCCAGTCTTGCGACATGCAGAACACTGAACTACGCTCGTTGCCCCAACCCGAGGTGCATGGACTCGGCGTCGTGCAAGCGTCATAGCAGATTGCCCCTCCTCCACCGCCAGGCTGTGACGATGCGGTAATCGCCGCGGCGAATACCGCGAGGACGACGAATGTTCTCGTTAGGTTTTTTATCATTTCATGATCTCCTGTTTGGGTTCACTCTTTTGTATTGTGTGCCCGCGATCAGCGCGAGGCACCGTTGTAGAATCCTGATCCAACAAAATCGCCACGTCCCGTTCGTGTGATGATTTGTCCAGAAAGAAAAATTGCCACGGAGGTTTTTGTCCTTCTAGGAGAGGTTGCCAAGTAGTCCTTGCGTGGATTACAGCTCACGTCTCCGAATACCACAGTATTCTCTTGGTAAAGGATAGAATCTCTTGGCCAATCGCTCTCATCGGTCATGTTTGAGAACACAAATCCCGTTACTCGCCGCTCTGCTTGCCACGGAGGACACCCTCCAGGGCGCCTAAGTTCCCAATCTACACCATAGTCACCCTGATCGGTGAACACCCAATGATCATAAGGCAAATTCATGAGGCTGGGTTTGCCATAGTGACCGTTATCGCCCCCGTTGTCTTCGCGATACAGCAGTAATCCAAGATGCGATTGCTTGAGCTTTGAATAGGATACGACCTTTCCAGCCGCATTCTTGGAAGAACTGTACACTGGGAACAACAAGGCAGCGATGATGGCTAATATAGCCAGGACCACCAGCACCTCGACGAGAGTAAATGCCTTCCGCTTCATAGTCATTTCACTACTCCGATGGACTTGGCGAAATCGTAAAACAAAACTGGATCCCGCTCGATCTTCGCAACACGCCCGCTCTGAACAAGCACAAAGCCTGCTCCAAAAGCGTCTTCACTTGAGGTTTCTACACTCCCTTGGAAGTTTTTGAGCGCGGATATCTCAACGCCGGAGTTTTGTGGAAACACCAAGGTCTTCTCAGCCAGGCTCAATCTTTCAACAGCGCGCAGAAAAAGCGGGGCTTTGCCGCACGTGTCACATGAGGGAAGCACGAGAACCAACCCGGTGATTTCGCGAGCAAACGCCTGGTTCCCTACTTCTAAGACCCTTGGGCGCGACACTAGCGGTTGCTGCGTAGCATTCGGTATAGCACAAACCACTTCGGACTTGTTTGGGGCAAAGGCAAACTGATGGGGTGCTTGTCGGTACGCAAAGCCGACTCCAGCAAGCGCAAGTACGGAACAAGTTAGCCATGCCCCTTTTGAGTACGTTCGAGCTCCTGACAACCGAACTCCCCTCGCCTCGGTGTT
>CAZVHE010000183.1:0-3266 GCA_964627705.1 uncultured Chthonomonas sp. | reverse complement strand
GAGTGGCTGGCGCCGCTGGGCCTTTACGACTACCGCCACCGCGCCGACTCGCCCATCCTCGGCCGCTTCCTGCAGGTGGATCCCATCGACTTTGCAGGTGGCGATGTTAGCATCTACGGTTATTGCGATGAAAGCCCTCTCACGTTCGTGGACCCCTTGGGATTGTGGAGGATTCAGTTCGGTGATCTCAAACTGGGCCGTGGACATCCGTGGATGGTTTTCGATCGCTCATCATGGGGCGACTTGTTGCGTGGCGCGGCCGCCACCCTTGACGGCATTATACCCTTCGCGGATCCCTTGAAGCGCGTGTACGCCGATGAATGCGGAGACGTTGATAAGGTCTACAAAACAAGCCGGTTCCTAGGCGCGATTGCACGTGACCTGCTGCTCGCGGCGGCAATTCCTAACATTCAAACGTGGGCTAGAAATCCAGTGCTCTACGAGATAGGCCAGAAAACACTTCCGCGAGCATCTTGCGAACTTCTCAAACATCTGGGCCCTATTGAGCGTGGACGGGCACTCGTCGCGCAACAGGGATGGATGAGGGCCTTGGTTCCGGACCTAACCAGCGCCTATGTTGAGACTATAAGAACGGGTCTGACTCCCGGAGGATGGCTTTTGACCATTGGAGCGCTGGAAGCGGCGGATTACCGAGCACGCAACTAGTTTTCGATCGGCATGAATGTTTACGAGTTGGCGTTGTGCGTCTCGGTCCTTGCCGGCCTGATTATGGGCGGGCGCATGGGTAAAGAATGTGGTGGGATGGGCACGGTTATCGGCTGCATCGTGGGGGTATTCATCGCCGTGGTTACTCATTTGCTCGTAGCGATAATGAGCGCTGCGCTTGCGAGGCTGAGTCGGATGGCAGACGATCCTCCCAAAAACACTTGGCGGCGCCTTCTGTGCTCTTTTATAGGTGTTTTATCAGTGATCATCACGATTGCGTCGCCGATCGCGACGATTGGCATTCTGGCGGTGCTGGCAACATGGCTAAGGAAATAGGCGAAGCAATGGCACCCAGATGTGGAAGCAGGGGAATCGTCATCGTCGGCGGTCTTCAGCGAGGCAGAGAAGGAGCCGGGGATGAGCCAGAAACGGACACATAGCGCAGAGTTCAAGGCGCGGCTCGCCTTGGAGGCGGTCAAAGGGGCTGAAGACGGTCAACGAGACCGCCCGGGAGTACGAGGTGCATCCGGTCCGGGAGCGCGCGATCATGCCAAGCTCGTGTAACAAGGCTGGAAAGAGTGGTCACTGACAGGCACTCGACAACGGACTCCAATGACTTGACGTCGGAGGGCAATCGCTCGTAGGGTATGAGCATGCGGCGGGCGGACCATGTGAGGTGGAGCACACGAGCCGCGACGGATGGCATGTCCTCCGGACGGCCGGTGTTCTTGGTGCCCGATGGAACATCGCGATCCGAATCAGCCTACGGGGTGCGCTTCCTCTTCACCGGCCGTGAGTGGCTGGCGCCGGTCGGCCTCTACGACTACCGCCACCGCGCATATGGATCTGCTTTGGGAAGATTTTACCAATGCGATCCGTGCTCGCGCACAACCCAGCGCTACGCGATGAATCGTGTCGTGGGAGAGATGGATCCCTTGGGGCTTTGGACTCTGCAGATTGGTTTTAGCTATACAGTCGGCCTCGGTATGGGCGGACACGGCGGGAGTGGTTTGGCTTTGAGTTATACACGGGAAAAGGGGCTTCGAGTCGGCCTCTATTCCTTTGGTGGCGCGGGGTGGATCATTCCCGGTGGGGTCAGCATTGGGGTCGACGTGACTTGGTCAGCTAACGAAAGCATATCGCACATACGCGGGGAGACCCTGTCATTCGGGGGATCGGTTGGAGTGGGGCCTGTTGTGGGCGGTGAGGTTAATGTGCCGACGCCGGCGGGGTCGGGGACAAAGCCATTCTGGACCGCCACGCTCGCTAAAGGACTATCAGGTGTACCCTTCGGCAAATTGCCGCCCTTGGAAATCCATGCATTCAAAACGCTTTCGTGGGTTTTCCATATATGGCCATGAACTCGTTGTTGCCTTTTTTCTTTCTGTGGGTCGTTGCGTTTGGCGTGCTCATGATGATGGGTCTTTTTCTTCTCGTTGTGTACTATCACGTCCTTCGGTTTCGTATTCTGCGATGTGTCGAAAGGAAGTACTACAAAGTATACCGGGCGATCCAAGGGCTTTCGAATCTGACACCTGATCCGTTCTCAATAGTGCGAAACGTCGATTGGGGGCAGCGTCGAATGTGGCAATTTCTGACCGAACTTGGGACGCGCGACCCGTGGGTGGCTCAGAATGCAGTACGACTCCGACACCTTGATCGTCTGTTCCTGGGACTGCTCGCGGTGCAGCTTTCGCTCATACTTTTTAGTGTTGGAATTGGTCTACTGTGGGCGATGATGCGAACGTGAACGTGGACGAGACAGTAGTTGTGGCGTGGCTTGCGTGGTTCGGAGGAGCCGTGGCGGCGATGTCTCTTTCACGTGCGTGCGTGGCTGGCATCACGCTGTTGCGGAGGAGGCCCGAGCAGTTCGTGAGTGCACGGGGCGACCTACTGAATGAATGGCAGCCGTTCGCCGTGATTCGCAAATTGTGGGCTTATATCTGGACGGAAAATGGAGACGAGGAGGAGTGGGTACTGCGATTGAAGGATTCATTTCGGAGGTGGTGGCTGACTTCTTTGTGGTATGGTGCCGCGGGGATGCTGTATTGGGGCGTGCTGTGGCTACAGCGAAGAAGCTGAGGGCGCGTCGGGCCAAATGAGCTGGTAAGGTCGCGCGCCCATTATCCAGACTGGGGAACCCTGTGGACGGAGCGGGAACCGTTCCACGCCGGCGCTGAGAATCTGACCCGTCCACGTGGGTACCGTTGAAAAGTTGCGAGTAGGAGGCGGGGGCATGCGGCAAAAAGAACAGGCGAGCGGTGGGGTGGATGAGTCCTTTCACGCGCCTTCCACGGATGCGACACCGTGCGGACAGAGTCATGCGAGGAGAGTCGGAGGCTCCGCTGACAGTCTTGTGCGGACGGTAGGAGACGCGACTCGGAACAACATGAAACCCGATGAGGAGTGGGCGGGACTCGCCGCGATCAGCGATCGCGGCTACAGCAACCCATCCCACCCGCGTTGACGAGAGGGCTGAAGCCGCAGTCGTTGACCACGGCCCTTTGGACTGCGGGGCCAAGCGAAGCGCGGCACCGCCTTGGCTCGCCGCGGCTTGCCCTCCGTCGTCGCGCGCCAACAGGACGAAGGAGGGAGCGGCC
>CAZVHE010000182.1:762-3414 GCA_964627705.1 uncultured Chthonomonas sp. | reverse complement strand
AACGCCTCGACCTCCGCCGAGCCCATGTCGCGCGGGTGCCGCATCACCCCACCGCGACCATGCCAGCGGACGAAAAAGCGCACCCAATACAGGTAAGCCTTCTCCGTCTGGAGGCTATAGTGCAGGTACCGGATGCGCTCCCGAAGCTGGTCCAGGAGCCTGGTCGATGTGAAAGAGGGCGTGCCGGGTTTCATGGCTGCTTTATACCTGTATGTAAAAACAGGTACAAGCGTGCAAGTCTATGATATGTTAGCGTTTTAGGGAGGAAGACGTGACCAGAATATCCCGCACCGTCCAGCTTATCCCGCAGGTTCTGCGGGATACATTACGTTAGGCACACCAAATGAGCAAGTCCTCCGTCGAGCAACAAATTACTGCGCTTCGCTCCACGGTCAAGTTTGCACCTCATGTGAGCAAGTGGCTATTGGTCAGTGCTTTGATAGGTTTGCTTGCTGCGATAGCCCTTTGGCATCCCTTGCCACTCATGCTTTCGCTGTTGCTTGGTGTTATCGGCATTTCAGAGCGGCAAGCAGGTCCGAACATCGTCTCCGCAGTTTCTGCCTACGACTCTGGCACGCCGACTCTTGGAACAGTTTTAATCAACACCACTCGCTGGGATTCGGATACTCATTACCATGCCACCGTTCTGGAACAAGGACATCCGGATTGGACCTATGAGTTCATACCACAAGGATGGACGCCTACTAGTAACTCTAGTTATCCTGCACACATTTGGCGCACCGATGGTGGAAAACCTGTTTTGGTGACAGTTGAAGATGGTGTTTTGGTACCCCGTCATATCCCTTGCCTCGCCCAGAAAAGAGAAGCACGTCATGCCTAACTGGTCGGTCAAGCTGACGCCAACCCGTTCCGGGTTGGTTCCCTTCACTCGCTTCGCTCGTTTCGGCGCAGCTTACCTAGGGCGTTAGGCATCACCACAAATGGCATGGGTTCTTCGTCATAGCCGACGATTCTGGGTAGGCCGGCACGAGCGCCTCGGCCTGCTTGTGGTTCCGGAGTCCGAACTGCAAGGCGAAGCGGTGGATGTCCTGAAAGTGTTTGTGCTGTCTGAGCAGCGCGTGGGCGCATTCAAGGCCTCGATCTTGCGGGAGCGAATCGACAAGCGGGGCTTGGGCGAGGAGGAGGCGCAGAAGGCACTCGACGAGTACATAGCCTTCAATCACAGCACGTACCTTCGGCAGGCTGGCAGTCCTTTGTCCCCCCTACGAGTCGCAAAGCGGTCCCGAGGTCGCGTCACGCACTGCTATCGATGCTCCGCGCACCTTGACTCAGACGCACACTTGGAATGTTCCGCGTGCGGGTGGCTTGTCTGTACCTGCGGTGCATGCGGATGTGGCTATTCGCGGTGATGCCTAACAGGTCGTTCAACCGGACCCGCTACGGCAAGGCGGCCTGGCCGCCCTACGCCCAGGTTCATCATGCTCCGTGCGGCCAGGCCGCCTTGCCTCCGCGAGCCGGTTAACTCTGCGTTAGGCCTCAGGATGAAGAGTCTCGAACTTCGTATCCCTCCGCTATTAGTTTTTACAGTCTGCGCCTTACTCGTGTGGACATTGGGGAAATTGACTCCACCCGCAGCTGTTAATATATATATTTTTGCTATCTCTGTATTACTCGCAATCACAGGAGTGACAATCGCTTACCTAGGAGTTGTGGAGTTTCGAAAGCACCGCACAACTGTCAACCCTCTGAATCCCAGCAAATCTTCAGAAGTGGTAACCACTGGAGTTTTTAGGATAAGCCGTAACCCAATGTATTTAGGAATGGCGATTGTCCTGTTTGCTCTCTGCACTTACTTTGGAAGTATTTGGTCGATTTCAGCGGTAGCTATCTTCATTATTTATATTACAACATTCCAGATTATTCCAGAAGAGCAAGTGCTAACCCAGATGTTCGGACGCAACTATGAAGAGTATAAGCGCAGAGTCAGAAGATGGATCTGAGGTCTAACAGTTCGTTCAAGCGGATACCGCTTCGTGGCGCCGACTTTTGTGGAAGCGTATACCACAACGCCGCGCCACTGCGCGGCACAGCTTAACTCAGGCGTTAGGCGGCACAGCCCACCTGCTCCATCCGCAACTCGCCCCCCACCCCAGATGACATTCCAGTCAGTGCCCGGCACCATCTCGTGGCGAATTCACTTCGTATCACCACCAGTGCAAGTCTTTCGCGCACTGGCAACTCCAGAAGGTCGTGCAATGTTCTGGGCCGAGCAGGCGCCGGAGCGCGATGGTCAAGTGACGTTCCACATACTGAACTACGAGCCGTTCTCGGGTCGCATTCTTGAGCGGAGCGAGCCTCACGTTTTCGCCTTGGAGTACTACGGAACGAAGGTTAGGTTCGAGATCCAGCCGGACGGGTCGGGCGGGACCGACCTTACCCTGCTGGCCACCGAGGTTGACGAGCAGATACGAATGGAAATGGTGGCGGGTTGGGTCTCGGTCCTCATGGCCATGAAGGCGGCGGTCGATCATGGGGTAGACCTTCGAAACCATGACTCCTCGCGTGCCTGGGGTACAGGCTACGCCGACAACTGACCGGTGACGCCGAAGAGTGCCGCCTAACCCTTCGCTCGAGCGGATGGCCACCGGCAAGGCACTTGGGCCGCGAGGCGGCCAGTGTCGTCATCCGCCT
>CAZVHE010000182.1:0-748 GCA_964627705.1 uncultured Chthonomonas sp. | reverse complement strand
TCAAACGTTAGGCTGCACAGGAACCAGCTCGGGTTCGCCCCGCCTTCTCATTGAACAGCTACGCGCTGAACACCTACCTGAGCTCGCCACGCAGCTCCGTCAGCCTGCGGTCTACGAGCACATTGGTGGGGTTCCGACGCTCGAAGATTTCATACTTGACCGAGAGCGCGCCATTCGCGGGCCCGGTGAGGCGGCTAGTAACGAACGTTGGCTCAACTTCTTGGTACGCGAACGGACAAGCAGCCAAATGCTCGGGGGCCTGGAAGCAACGCTGCACGACTCAATTGCCGAGGTCGCTTTCCTATTCGGACCGAGCTTTTGGGGCAAGGGCTTCGCAAGCGAAGCGCTTGCTTGGCTGCACACCGAGATCCAAGAGAACCACGGCATCAAGTGACCTGCCCCCTTCCGCCGTACCAGTGATTCGGAAGAAGTCCGGGTTGAAGGTTACGTCATCTCGTTGGTTGCTGGGGTTTGATGAGGGTGATGTCCCGAGACGTGGTGTAAGTCGTCAACCCGCCGTTCTCCTGATGAGCGGACCCCTTCTCATTTACCTTGGTATGGCTGGAGGGGAGCAGGTCACCGCAAGAGAGATGAGGAGCCGCCCGCAGGCGGCTTCCCGCGATCACCGCCGGGCTGCGCGCGCAACCCGACAGCCCGGATCACTTCTTCGCGTAGTCCAGCACCACCTTCCAGCGGCCGTCCTGGATTTGCGACAGGCGCGACTTGTCGCTGCCCAGGCGCTTGGTGG
>CAZVHE010000181.1:0-3472 GCA_964627705.1 uncultured Chthonomonas sp. | reverse complement strand
GAGACCACCCCCGGCCCTGTGTCCATCAATCCCATCGGCACGCTCGAATCTCGTAGCCCAGGTCCATCAGGGCCGCCCGGGTGGCTTGCACCCGCTCGCCCCAGCCCGCCCGGTCGGTGTGCAGGCACAGCACCTGCACTTGCGGCACCACCCGCGCCACCGCTTGCCGCACTTCATCTTCGGTCTCCAACTCTGCCCCCGGCTGCCCCCGGGGGATCAGCAGGCCGTCCGGACGCACCCCCCGGTCGGCAAAACCTTCCGCTCGGAACTCCACGCCCGCCGCCCGAGCCACGCGGGCATGGCCGTTGTGCGGCGAACCCAGCAATCCCAGGCCAGTCTCGGCCAAAAGCCGCTGTAGCCACTCCGCCGCCGGGTCATCGTGGCCGCTCTCGTGATAGAACGCGCCATGCGGCTTCAGGTACTGCGCTCCCAGGTCGCGCCACCCTTCGCACTGCGCCAAGAGCGACGTCAAAACGTCGCCTCCCACCTCGCGCCAGGGGCGGCGGCCAAACCCCTCCCGATCGGGGTAGCCCGGATGCACCCCGACCGTCAGGCCGCGCGCAAGCGCCTCTCTCGCAAACTCTCGGGACTCAATGGGGCTGCCGGCATGCGCCCCCGCCCCCACGTTGACGCTGGTCACCCAGGCCCAGGCTTCCTCGGGCCACGGCAGGCCCTCGCCGGCGTCCACGTTCAGGTCCATCACCTTCATTCGCTCAGCTCCCATCGCACCTCATCGCCCGTCCTTAGCCGGACATCGTCGGTCGCTTCGTCCACCATCGGCACGAGGCAGGTGCCCACCAGCCACCAACCCCCGGGGCAAGCCCGGGGATATACCCCCACCATCCCCTGCGCCAGCGCTACGGATCCGGCCGGAACCTGAGGGCGCGGCGTCTCGCGCCGGGGGATCTCCGCCAGCGGCCCCGTCAAGCCGGTCATGTAAGGGAAACCGGGCTGAAACCCAATCGCCTCCACTACCAAATGCGCCTGCATCAGGGCATCAACCACCTGTTCACGGGTCCAGCCCACCCGGGCGGCCACGGCATCCAGGTCCGGTCCATTCCATCGCACCGGCAGCACCACCTGCCGCCCAGCCGAAGCCCGCAAACCTTCAGGCAACCCACCAGGCAAAGCCGCACCCTCTTCCAACTCAATCGCGACGGTGCCAAAGGCTTCCCACGCCTCACTTACCCCCGGCTGCGAGGCCAGCCACGTCGCTGCCCCGCGCGGCGCCCCGACCCACTCCCAGGCACGGTCCCCCAGCGGCTGCCAGTCCGGAATTACTACGCCCATCGCCTGGCCTTGAGTATGGTGCAAGACCATGAGCGATGTCCCTCACGTCAAAGTGCCGGTGCAACTGGAAGCAGGCGCCACCCTGCCCCAATACCAAACCTCCGGGGCGGCGGGGATGGATGTGACGTGCACCCACGATGTGGTGCTGCAACCCGGGGAGCGGGCCAGCGTCGGCACGGGCCTGCGGGTCATGATTCCGGAGGGTTACGAGATCCAAGTGCGCCCCCGCAGCGGCCTCGCCATCCGGCACGGACTCACCATGGTGAACTCGCCGGGCACCATTGATAGCGATTTTCGAGGCGAAATCAAGATTTTGATGATCAATTTGGGATCGGATGTCGTCACACTCTCCAAAGGTGAACGCGTCGCCCAATTGGTCTTGGCTCCTGTGGTGCGGGCCGAGTTCGTGATTGCCGACACCTTGGACAACACCGAGAGAGGAACAGGCGGTTTTGGAAGTACCGGGCAGTAACGACATCATCTGCGATTTTTGCTTCGCCATGAACCCGCAAGGGGCCCACATTTGCGAAGAATGCGGCGCGCCGCTGGTGGAAGGCAAGGAAGCGGGCGACGAGAGCGACCAACTGGTCTATCGAGACCTCGCGCGGGCCAACTTGCAGCGGATGCGGGGGGACTACGCCGCCGCCCGCGAGACGTGCCTGAGCATCCTTAGGCGCTACCCCAATAACGCCACCACCCAAGGGTTGCTGGGCGATATCTGCCGCGAGCAAGGCGAACTCGGGCAGGCCAAAGAGTGGTACGCCATGGCCCTGGACGTGCGCCCAGACGATGACAACGTGCGCTCGCGCCTGCGCGAAACCGAATCGGCCATGGCCGCCCAGGAGGAAGCCTTGCGGGTCAAGGTCGCCGAGGTGCCCCGCACCGGGGGTCGGTGGTTCGTGGCCGGGCTGGCCGTCATTGCCGTGGGGATGGCCGGCGGCGCCTATTGGCTGGGCAAGAACACCAAGCCTGCCCCTGCTCAACGCCCCGCGCCGATCCCTCTGGGCCAGGCCAGCACAAGTACCGCAGTGGCCACCGAGGACAACACCGCCCCCGCCGAACCGCTGCCCACGGCAGGCCCCGAACTCGAAGCCGAACGCCAAGCCCGCGCTTTTCTGGCGGCAGAATGCCAACTCCCAGAGAGTCGCTTCCTGGATGTCGAGATCGACCCCCGCGGGAATGTGTGGCGCGTCACCCTTTCCGCACTCCCCACCGATGACCCCACCACGCTGGCGCTCCAGATCCTTAACCCTGGGCTGAATGGAAATGACGCCCCGTCGATGATGACGGTGCGCCTGGTGCGCGACGGCAAACTGCTTTACGCCGCCGATGGCACCCGCCAAGTGCGGGCGGCCCGCGGCACGAGCCTGATGGCCGCCGCCGACCTGCAAAACGTCTGGCCCAGCGGCTCGGGGGCTTCGCCGAACCAGCCGCCCTCGAATCCTGCCCCGAGCAATCCAGAGGAACAACCGGGAACGACGGAAAGCAATACCCCCGAGACCCCGGCCCCGAATCCCTCGGAACCGGAATCAGATACGGCCGGAATCTAGCCCCACAGCGCGTCGGGACGAACGATGATCGTCTCGGCGCGGTCCGGCCCGACGCTCACCACCGCGATCGGCACGCCCGTTTCCTCGGCCACGAACTCGAGGAAGGTCCGCGCCTCCGCCGGGAGCTCATCCCACTGGCGGCAGGGCCGCAGGTCGCCCGACCATCCCTTGAACGTTCGGTAGATCGGCTCCGCTTGCGCCCATTCGGCCATCGAGCCCGGCAATGACTTCGTTTCGCCGCTTGGCAGCTTATAGGCCGTGGCCACGCGGATCTCTTCCAAGCCGCTCAGCACGTCCAGTCGGGTCATCACCCAGCCGCTCAGCGAGTTGATGGCCGCGCTGTGCCGCAGCGCCACCAGGTCCAGCCAGCCACACCGTCGGGGGCGGCCCGTGACGGTGCCGTATTCGTGGCCCGCATCGCGAATCGCCTGACCAATGCTGTCGTTGAGTTCCGTCGGGAACGGCCCTTCGCCCACGCGAGTGGTGTAGGCCTTCGCCACGCCCAGCACGCGGTCGATGTGGCGCGGCCCCAACCCGGTGCCCAGGCACGCGCCCCCTGCAATCGGGTGGCTGCTGGTCACATACGGGTAAGTGCCGTGGTCGAGATCGAGGAACGTGCCCTGCGCCCCCTC
>CAZVHE010000180.1:0-3479 GCA_964627705.1 uncultured Chthonomonas sp. | reverse complement strand
CGCCTGGCAGCGCCTGCACGATGAACTGACGGCGGCGCATGTGTTCCATTACAAGAATCCCGCCACGGGCGAATCGGAAGAGCTGGCTCTGGAGCAAGTGGTGAACCGCCTGCGCGAAGCCAACCGCGATGTGCGCGTGGCGGCCGCCGCCGCTCTGACCGAGGGCCTGAAGGAACTGGAAAAGACCATCGCCTTTACCTACAACACCATCCTGGCGGACAAGAAGCTTGAAGACGAACTGCGCGGGTTTGCCACTCCGGAGGCCAGCCGCCACCTGGAGAACGAACTGGAAGCCGAGACGGTGGCCATCGTCACCGACCTATGCCGAGAGCGCAGCGATCTGGTGGCCCGGTTCTACAAGACCAAGCGCCAACTGCTGGGCCTGGACGAACTGACGCACGTGGACCGTTACGCCCCGCTCTTTGAAGCTGAAGAGCGTATCAGCTACGAAGCCGCCCGCAAGATGGTCGTGGAAGCCTTTGCCGCCTTCCACCCCGAGATGGGGGCGCGCGCGGACGAGTTCTTTGCCAAGAACTGGATTGACGCGGAAGCCCGCCCGGGTAAGACGGGCGGCGCGTTCTGCAGCTACAACACCACCGACACCCACCCCGTGGTGCTGATGACGTACCTGGACAAGATGGGCGACGTCGGCACACTGGCGCATGAACTGGGGCACGGGGTGCACGCCTCGCTCAGCCGCGCGCAGAGCTACGTCAACTTCCACGGCACCCTGCCGCTGGCCGAATTGGCGAGCATCTTTGGGGAAATGTTGGTGTTCGAGCGGCTGGTGGCCGAAGCCAGCGACCGCGACAAGCTGGCCCTCTACGCCGAGAAGCTGGAGGGCATGTTTGCCAGCGTGCACCGCCAGGCGGCGTTCTATCGCTTTGAGCAGACCTGCCACCGCCTGCGCCGGGAGGAAGGGGAGATCAGTGCGGAGACGTTCCGCGAACTCTACCAAGCCGAACTGCAGAGCATGTTCGAGGACGGGCTTACCCTGGGCGACGACCACAAGGTGTGGTGGACATACATTGGCCACTTCTTCTTTGCGCCGTTCTACGTGTACGCCTACGCCTTTGGGGAGCTGCTGACGTTGGCGATCTATCAGATGGCTAAGAATGAGGGCCCCAGCTTTGCCGAGAAGTACGTGGACGTGCTACGGCGCGGTGGCAGTGAGACGCCCGCCGAACTGATGGCGCACCTGGGCGTGGACCTGGCGTCGCCGGCGTTCTGGCAGGGCGGCTTTGCCGCGATGGAGGCTATGGTGGAGGAATTCGAAGCCCTGGCCCAGAAAGTTGGCACTCCCGGCTAACTTACGCGGAAAGCCCGCGCTGAATCGGTGGGGGCAAACGTCCGAAGATGTGACGTATGCCCCGCCGAACCAAGATTGTGGCCACCCTCGGCCCCGCCACGCAGAATGCCGCCACCGTGCGGGCATTGATCAAAGCGGGCGTAAATGTGGTGCGCCTGAACTGCTCTCACGGCGACTGGGAGAGCAAGGCCGAGGCCGTGGAGTGGGTGCGCGAGGCCAACCCGGCGGTGGCCCCGGTGGCGGTAATGGCCGACCTGCAAGGCCCCAAGCACCGGCTGGAGCAACTGGCCGCCAGCCCCCTGATGGTGAAAGCCGGGCAGATGTTGCGCATGGGGCCGGACGGGGAAGGCTACGAGCTGCCGATTGACGAGCCGGACGTGCTGAACAGCCTGGCCGTGGGCGACAAGATCCTGGTGGGCGACGGCGACGTGGTCCTGCGGGTGCGCGCGGCGGAAGGGCAAGTTTTTGAAGTGGAAGTCCTGACCAGCGGGGCGATTAAGTCGCGCCAGGGCGTGACGGTGGCGGGGAAGTCGTTCCAAGGGTCATGCCTGACCGAGAAGGATAAGTACGACATTTTTGAAGCGGCCAAGATGGGCGTGGACTACATCGCCCTGAGCTACGTGAAGAGCGCCAGCGACATGCTGGAACTGCGCCGCCTGGTGGACCAATACGACCCCGGCATCCGGCTGGTGGCCAAGATCGAAACCAAAGAAGCCCTGCGCGATATTGATCAGATTCTGCAGGCCAGCGACGTGGTGATGGTGGCCCGGGGCGACCTGGGGTTGCAACTGCCGATTGAGGACGTGCCGGTGGCGCAGAAGCGCATCATTGCCCGGGCCAACGCGATGGGCAAGCCGGTGATTACGGCCACCCAGATGCTGGAAAGCATGATTGTGAACGCCCGCCCCACCCGCGCCGAAGCGACGGACGTGGCGAACGCGATTCTGGATGGCACCGACGCGGTGATGCTGAGCGGGGAGACGGCCGCCGGGCAATACCCGGTGGAAGCCGTGAAGACCATGGCCCGCATTGCCGAGAAGGCCGAGAGCCTGGGCCAAGACGAGGCTCCGCGCCCCACGGCCGTGAAGAACCACGATTGCACCGAAGCCGTGGCTCACGCCGCCGTGGAGGTGGCCGAAAGCCTGCGCGCCCGCGCGATTGTGACCAGCAGCACCAGCGGCGCGACGCCCCGGTGGGTGCGTAAGTTCCGGCCGGATGTGCCGATCCTGTGCGCCACGTGGGACGAGCGGGTGCAACGCCAGTTGGCGATGGTGGGGGGCGTGATGGCGGCCCTCATCCCTTCGCCGGAAACCACCGACGAGGCGATTGGGCTTTCGATCGAGGCGTTTTTGAAGGCGAAAGAGCTGAAAATGGGTGACCAAGTGGTGCTGACGTGCGGGGTTCCGCCGGGAGTGGCGGGCAACACCAACCTGATTTTGGTACGAACCGTGTAAAATACCAGTGTCGCCCAGGAGAGGCGATCCCAAGATGACAAGGATGATGCAGGGCGCCCTGGTGGCGGCGGCCATTGTGATGGGCATTGGCGCCAGCTATGGCCGCTGGGAAAATGTGAAGGCTGAGCGCCGCGCCACCCAGCAAATCCGCGCCGAATTTAAGGAGTACCAGGCGGACCGTGTGCGCCTGACCCAGATGCGTGCGCGGACCGAGAATCCGATCCAACGAGAACGTTTGGCCCGCGAGCGGGGATACATTCCGCGCGGCGAAACGTTAATGACGGAGTGATTGCCGCGCTTTTCGCCTTGATGGCCGCCGCGCCGCCGCTGGAGTATCAGTGGCCGGCCGGGCGGGCGCAAACCTACGCCGTGACGGTGGCGTGGGGGGAAGGCGATGACCAAGAGACCACCCGCGAGCGGTGGGTGCTGCGCGTGGTGGAGCCGGCTTCGGCGGAGCAGGGGGCCCTGTTGAGCTGGACGCGGCAATTGCTGGCCCTCGAAGTCGGAGGCGTGCGAGTGCCGCTGGAGAGCGAGAATGCCCTGACCTTGACCGAGCGCCGCGATGCGCGCGGCCGCGTGAGTGAGCGGAAACCTTATCCGAATGAGCCGCTGGCTTATGGCCGATTGTTGCGGTTTTTGGATGTGGAACTGCCGGGGCGGGAAGTGGCCCCGGGGGGAGTGTGGGAGTACGTGGTGCCGGCGGATGATGTGATGGG
>CAZVHE010000179.1:620-3556 GCA_964627705.1 uncultured Chthonomonas sp. | reverse complement strand
CCAGAGTGCTATGTTCAGTGGCCAGATCGAGGGGGTTGGTCCCCGCTACTGCCCGAGCGTGGAGGACAAGGTGGTGCGCTTTGCCGACAAGGACTCCCACCCCATCTTCCTCGAAGTGGAAGAGTGGAACGGGGAAAGCACCTACGTCCAGGGATTCAGCACCAGCATGCCGGCGGATGTGCAGCTGGCGGCGCTGCGCACCATTCCGGGGCTGGAGGACGTGCACATGCTGCGCCCCGGCTATGCCGTGGAGTACGACATGGCCGACCCGCTCCAGCTCTATCCCACCCTGATGAGCAAGGAGGTGCCGGGGCTGTTCCTGGCCGGGCAACTCAACGGCACCAGCGGCTACGAAGAAGCGGCCGGGCAAGGTTTGGTGGCGGGCATCAATGCCGGTCAGTACGCCCGAGGCGAAGCTCCGGTGACGTTCGCGCGCGACAACAGCTTCATCGGCGTGATGGTGGATGACCTGGTGACGAAGGGCGTGGAAGACCCTTACCGCATGCTCACGGCCCGCGCCGAGCACCGCCTATTGCTGCGCCACGACAACGCCGACCTGCGCTTGACGCCGCTGGCTATTGAACTCGGTTTGGCCTCCCCAGAGCGGCAAGAGCGCTTTGCCCGCAAGGGTGAGATGCTGGCCCGAACCCGCCAAAACCTGGCGGAAACCTACGTCTTTGAGCGGGAGAACGCGACTTTGGAACGCCTGGAAATGAGTGCCATCCGAGGGCGTGCGTCGCTGCTGGACCTCCTCAAGCGGCCTAACATGAGCTTCGGGATGCTCTTTACCCTGCTGGATGCCATCGGGATGGAACGCCCGGACGTGCCGGACGGCCCCATTGGCACGGTGCCCGGCCAGGTGCGTCAGCAACTGGAGATTGAGGCCGTTTATAGCGGCTATCTACGCCGCCAAACGGACGAAGCCGAGCAAGCCCGACGCCTGGACCACCTCGCGATTCCGATTGATTTCGACTTTAGTGCCGTAAAGGGCCTGAGCTACGAGAGCACAGAGAAGTTCTCCCGGGTGCGGCCGCTCAGCATTGGCCAAGCCGCCCGCATCCCGGGGGTGCGCCCCACCGATGTCGCGCTGCTCATCGGCTATGTGCAGGGCAAGTTGGGGGCGAATGCCGCCCCCACGAACCGCGCTTAGTAGATGCCCGCGCCGGCCAGCACGGCCTTGGTGTCGAAGTAGGCAAACCGCTTCGGCGTGCTGTCCATCATCAGCACCACCCCGTTCGGGAACTTGGGGCCGAGCGGTCGCCAGATCGCCTCGATGCCGTCGGTGCTGTCGGCGGTCATCGGCACCGCCCCTCGGAACTCCGGTGTGATCCAACTCGCAATCGTCCCGACCTTGTAGACGAACAAGCGAGAAGTGGTGGGAGTCTGGTCCGTGCTGAGCAAGAACCGGCCCCGGGGCGTGTTCACCACGGCCAGACCTTCGCGGTCGCCTTGGTAGCCCGTGCGGGCGAAGAACGCCAGCAGCTTGGGTTCGCGGTCCGGGCTGGCCGGATAAGCGCGGATGCCCGCCCCTTCCTCGGCGGCGTAGAGCACCCCGGCTTCGTCGTCCACCACCAGCGATTCGATTTCGGTGCCACTGAATTCACCCAGGGCGCGCACAAATTCGGCGTCAATCAGGTCGCCGCGCCGCACCAGGCGGTACATGTGCAGATGCTCGGTGCGCGGGCCGGTTTTGCGGCCCACGAAGGCGTAAACCTGGCCGTTGTCCGGGCGGCGGTAGAGGGCGATGCCCATCGGCTCGCCGGCGCCACCGGTTTCGCCTTCAAAGACGGAAGTAATGCCCGAAACATCCAGGAGTTTGCCGTCCATGGAGATGCGGAAGATGCGCAGCCGTCCCGCGTGGCGCTCGGTGGTTACCACCAGATCCATGGTGCCGCCGGTGACGCGGAAGCCTTGTTGCACGTCCACGTTGTTGGGCCCCTTCAGGCCACTAAAGCGGCTGATCTCCTTGCCGTTCATGTCCCACACGTGCAGGGCGCCGTTGGTGTCGTCCTTGTCGGTGCCGACCACAAACGACTTCGCCCCATCGGTGGGGTGGATCCACAGGGCGGGGTCGTCGGCATCCACGCGGACGGGCGAAGAGGTGAGGACCGGCGCGAGGGCGGTCATGAGGGCAAGCGTCATCGGCATACTCTCCGTTCTACGCCATGGCGTTAGAGTCGGTAGAACCTTCGGCGGTGGCTGCCGCCGCGCTTCAGCCACGCGGCCTCGAACTGAATCTCACCGTCGTTTTCCACGGCCCGTTCGGCGCGGTTTTCCAGCACCGGTTTCAGGCCGGCGATGGCTTCTTCGTGGGTGGCGTCGGCCCACTTGGGGTCGTTGACCAGGCCCTCCAGCTCGGCATCCGGTTCGGTGAGGCCGGTGAGCACGGCCCCGCGACGGTCCGGCACATAGTCGCCGTCGTAATCCATCACGTAGTACATGTCGTCGGCAGGGGTCACTCGGACTTCGGCGTACAGGCACTTCGCCACCAGCGGCGCACCACGGTAGTCGTTGAAGGCGTTCTTCATCGGCATGCTCATGGTTTGCACCACGCGCTGGATGCTCACATCTCGCTTGCTGCGCTGGTAACCCTCGCGGTGGGCGAACTCGATGGCGGCCACTCGCATCTGCTCCACGTCGGCGGATTGACCGATGGCGGCAAAGATGAGCTCGTCGTAGAGTTCATATACTTTGGGCTGCACTCGGGAGAACGTCGCCATGACAATCCCGTCGGCGCAGCTGACGGCCAGGACGGGAATGGCTTCGCTGAGGCGGCCCGCGACGTACTGCGCACGCTGGCCCATCGCTTCCTGCCAGTCAAAGGGCGTCATCATATGCCTTCACTCTACGCTATGCGCGCGAGTTCGTGCCGAGGTACGGGCGAAAAGCCGGTTAGTTGCTCACGACGGTCCAGCGGGGAGCGGAGTTTTCCGAGG
>CAZVHE010000179.1:0-601 GCA_964627705.1 uncultured Chthonomonas sp. | reverse complement strand
CCACCAGGCTTACGGCGCGCACATTCACCTCGATGGCCGAAGCGTTCCAGTTCAAAAAGTATCCCAAGCCACCCCGGGCGAGGTTGCTGGGCATGGCCACCCGATAACTCCCCCGCGGGTCAAGCGGTGATCCGCCCACGGAAACCGACCGAATGCGCGCTTCGCTGGGTGCGGAGGGATTGAAAGTGATGGTGAGCCCCGCCACGTCCAAAAAGGCCGGGTTGGCAGAGGGGGAAAGAGCGACCGAGCGCTCCAAAGCGGACTTGAGTTCGGCCCCGCTGAGCTTGACCACGGCCAACGTATCGGTGGGGTAGTTCAGCACTTCGGTGAGAGAGCCCGAACTGCGCTTGAGAAGACCAGCCGCCACAAAGGCCGCATCCGCACCGGAAGCCGACATCAAGGCATCCGCGATGGACTGCCCGGCAGCGGTAGGGCCAGCGCCAACCTCCGTATTGGCTTGGGCCGAGGCGAACGCCATGAGCATCATGCTCAATGAGGCGACGCAAAAGCTTTTCATTCCGGTTTCTCTCAGTGTTTGACGAATGAAACGACCCACAGTTGCATGAATTGTGGGTCGTTTCGAGGTCGATGCTTAGATCAG
>CAZVHE010000178.1:0-3613 GCA_964627705.1 uncultured Chthonomonas sp. | reverse complement strand
CTGTAGACACCAATCTTGCTAGAGATTACAACCCCCTACCCTGCCTTGGCCGCCTCCCGCTCCAACCGCACGTGACACGCTGGGCACACGCTCATGAGGTTGCTGGCCACAAGCGCAAGCTCGGGCGCCTGCTTGATCGGAATGCGATGGTGGACGTGGGCGGCTGGCACAACCACGCCCTCGCTTTCGTGCTGCTTGTACGGGTCTTCGCACAGCGGATGGTGCGTGCGGTACTGGTCACGAACACGCTGCCAAGCTGCGCTGTTGTGGACCTTTGACACGACAGGATCGCGGCGCGTCTGGTATTCGCGCGAGCGGGGGCGGCCGGCAAGGTGGGTGGCGGGCTTAGTCGGCACGGCCCGCCTCCCATTGGTTCAAGAATCGGCAAACAGCCGCCGCCATCTCATCGGTTGGGAAATGGTTCTGGTAGCTTGCCACGTCGCCTACAGGCTCCCGGCAGATCATGACACCGTGCTGCGTCCACGGCCCGCGATGGTAAGCGGCCTGGTCATGGCTCAGCCCGTACAGCGCGCGGTCGCCTTCGTGCCAAGTGGGCTTGTTGCTGGATGGCATCTCATTGATCCCCTTGCCCTGCTTGCTGGCGCATCGTTGCCTCGGGCGCAAGGCCAATCTTGACCAGCCTGCCACGCAGCTTCTTGGCTTGGCGCCGAATGTGCGGCCCCAACAACGCCCAAGTCGCTTCCAGCACGCGGTGCTCGTGGTTGATGACTCGGTTCACCGTCCACGGGCTGGCCCGCGACTCCTTGGCCAACAACTCGACAAAGCCCCCTTCGGCCCTGAGCACTCGGATGGCGTCAAGATCGGCGGGCGTGTACACCACGCGTCGTCCCTGGCCTCTCATGCCGCACCCCACGTCAGCAGCAGCCCGCCCCGTTCCTTGGCGCAAAGCTCGTTGATGCGATTGGCCACGCGGTCGCCGTAAGTCGACTTGATGGCGGCCGGCGCGAGGTTGCTCGTGAAGATGATGCTTTGGCGCTCCGATTCCACCGCGTGGTTCAAGACCCCGTAAGCCACGGCCTCGGCGAAGTCCGACCCCGCCTTGTTCCCCGCGCCGAAATCGTCCAACACCAGCACCTCGGGCATCCGCATCTCGGCCACCACTTCGGCCGGGCTCATGTTGCCGCCCCTGAGCGCGTCCATCAGGTCGACCCAGTTGAACCATTCCAGCGACCGGAACACGGCGAGGTGCGCGGAGACCAACCCGGCAAGGTGCGTCTTGCCGATGCCGGAAACGCCTACAAAGCCCAAGGCGGCGCTTTTTGGCGCCCGGACGGCCCACGACCCGGCTTGGGTGACGATCTGCCCGAGAAGGGGCGTTTGCGCGCGAAATCGGGGCATCCGGTGGAACTTGGGCGGGACTCTTGCCGCCTGTAGCCGGGCCAAACGGGTCGTTTGGGCGGTTTGCTGGCAGTCGCAGGGCAGCAGGGTTCCGCGTGTGACGAACACGAAACCGTTGCCGTAGCACTTGGGGCAGGCCTCGGTCGGGTTGCCGGTCGACCCGGCTTGCGCGGGCTGAAAAATCGCGGGGTACATGCTCATTGTCCGGCGGCCTCCTCAAGCCGCATGGCTTCTTCGAGGGCCGCCTTGTGCTCTTCGGCCCCGGCCCACCAGTCGATTGTGGGATCATTCTCGCCCCGGTAGCTGCGCTCGGGCTGGGCCTTGGCGCCAGCGGCGACCACGAGTTGGCGCTTGGTGTCCGCCGTGCTCATCCAGTTGCCCACGAATCGCCCCATGCCGCGGGATGTTTTCATCCGGCCCGGGTTGGACAACAGCCACGCCTTGGCCCGGTCGAGTTCTTGGCCCACGTCGAGTTTGGGGTACGCGATGGTCAGTTGGTTGGCCAGCGCGTCGTCCATGCGCCACGTCTTGCCGCCCGAGACTGGGAACACGATGTCGGTGAACGGATGGGTACGCACCGGCTTGGTCTTCTCGGGTTGCTCCTCGCGAGGGCAGGCGCCAGCCGGACCGAGCGGCCCAACAGCCTCGCCAGCGCCGATTTGCTCCCCCTCCCCCTGCACCCCCTCCATCTCAATCTCTAGCTCTTTCTCCATCTCCATCTCCATCTCCTTGTTAGGCATACCCTTAGGCAAGCGGTTAGCCAAACCGTTACCGGAACCGTTAGCCAAAGGGTTGCGCCAACCGTTCAAGGAGGACTTGGCGAGCACATGCTTGAACCGTTCGGACAGGTGGGGTACAAGCATGGCGCAAATGGAGTTGCGAAGCGGGCCGTCGTGAAGGGCTTCGACCACGGCGATTGCCGCCTTTGCGCAGTTGGGGTTTTCGAGTGGCTGGTAGCGGAGCCAGTTGGGGAACCAGAAGGCCTGCGCGTCGGGATCGTACTCGACCATGCCTTTCATCCCGGCTAGCATGGCGATTACCTCGCGGCGCTCCCATCCGCGTTCCTCCGCGATGCCCCCGGCGGTGTTCATCAGGACGCCGGCGAGGGTCATTTTGGGGTGCGTCAACAGGTAGAGGAACAGCAGTTGCGCGCGTTCGGGAAGGGCGCGGAAGCGCCGGTCCGTCCAGATGCGCGGGTCGACCTTGCGGAAGTATGCCATAGGTCACGCCTCCGCCGCTTCGGGCTTGCGGGACAACTCCCCACGCCTGGCGGCCCATTCGAGCACCGCGTCCCGGTCATACCGAATGCCCCCACCGACGCGCATGAATGGCACGCCGTCGGGCTCGTTTCGCAGCCGCCAGAGTGTGGAGCGGCTGACCTGCAACAGCTTCTGGACTTCACCGTCCTTGAGGATCATGGTCGCCTCCTTCGCGATGGCGCGGTTGTTAGGGCCTGCGTCGCGCCGTGTCAAAAGGTTTTCGCGCGCATCAACTTTCCTCTTGCGCCCGGCGCAACGGCCGTGCGGGGTGACGGCATCAACCGCAAGGAGACGCCAATGCAAACCACTGTGGAACTGATGGCTGACGTGGCCACCGCCGCGCTGCTACTGCTGACATTCGGGCCGGTCGCTCTGGTGCTGGTTGCCAGCGTGGGCGACGCACTCACCGCCGACAAGCAGGACAAGGCGCGATTGATCGTTGGGGAGGTGACGACATGACGAACTGGTCAACCCGATTCCGGGAGTACGAAGAGCGCGTTTGGGCTTGGGCCATGTGGGCCGGCGATAAGGTTCTCCTTCTCATGCTTTTGGCCATCATCTCGTTAGTCGGCTTGGCGTGCGGGACGGTGGTCGGATGGGTGCTGTCGGGCCTGTTCAATCTGATTGTTGGGGAGGTGGGGCGATGAAGGCAAAGTGGCATAAAAACTTGCTTGGCAACGGATTTATTCAGGCATGTCTTGCCGTGCGCGTATTCGACGTTGTTGTTTCTGGCAATGATGACACCGGCTTTGATTGGCATGTTGACGCTGGCAACGGCAGGTATGATCAAGGCTCGGCCGTGAAACTTCCTAAAGCCAAGGCCGCCGCCGAAGCTGCGCTCGATGCAATGATCCGCGAGCTGGCCGAGGCGCGGGGGTACAAACTCACGAGAAAGGATGGGTGACGTGGAAACCGAAGACCGCACGCCGCTGGACGAGCACCTTGGCTGGGGCGTCATCATCCACGTCGAGCCGGTGTTTGATGAATGGCGCTGG
>CAZVHE010000177.1:408-3625 GCA_964627705.1 uncultured Chthonomonas sp. | reverse complement strand
CACTTCGCCCGCTACCGTCGGCACGCCCACACAGTTGCCGTAGCCGGCAATGCCCGCCACCACGTGCTCCAGCAAGTACCGGTTGCGGGCCACCGTCGCCTCATCTTCTTGCCCGGGAGTAATCGAACCGAAGCGCAGTGAGTTCAACAGGGCCACCGGCCGTGCCCCCATGGTGAAGATATCGCGGATGATGCCGCCGACGCCCGTGGCCGCCCCTTGGTAGGGTTCCACCGCGCTGGGGTGATTGTGGCTCTCGACCTTCAGCACCACCCCCAGGCCATCGCCGATGGGGACCACGCCTGCGTTCTCCAGCCCCTCGCCCTCAATCGCCTTTTTGTATTCGGCAAAGTAGGCCAGCACCGGCCGGGAGTATTTGTAGCCGCAGTGCTCGCTCCACATCACCGAGATCATGCCGAGCTCGGTCATTCGCGGTTCACGCCCCATTTGCTCCGTCAAGAGTCGGTACTCTTCGTGGGTGAGTCCCATGCTGAGATACAAATCGGGGGTGATGGCGCCCATGCCATGGATGTTATCTCTCGTCGCGCTCTTAGCGGCGGGTCTGCTGGGAGGTTGCACGAGCACGAAGCCCTTTTACGGGAAATGGCAAGGCGAGCGCACCGATATTTTGAAGGGAGATGATTCGCCGACCGCCAATACACTGCGAATCGTAGAGGTCGAAATCAAGTCCGACGGCACCTTTGTTTACACCTCAGCGGGCTTCCCCGCTACGGGTACGTTTCGGCCGGGCAACGGCGGGCTCTTGCTGGACGTGAAAGAGGTGATGGGGCGCAGCATCGAGTCCATGGGGTCATCGGCAGTGAGCCAATTCCGCCCGCTTGAAGTACGCCGCGTGGATGACACGACCATTGAGATCCGCGACCCGGGCGGCGTGGATCGAAGCTGGATTCAGCTCAAAAAAGTCGAAGAAACCGCAACCACCCCCTGATTCCGGGCGTAGGCTCCTTCAATGAGTGTGTTTTTGTCGGCCGCGCTCCTCATCACGCTATCGTTAGCGGGCCTTCATCATGCACATCACAACATCATGCGGTGGCGGCGCGAAGCCCGCATCACTTGGCAGCAGATTGACCGGCTGATTGAGCAGCGACATTCCGCCAGTGACCCCGTCACCCTCGCCCGGGTGGAGCGCAAACTTGATGACGTCGCGAGCTTCCACAATCGTACGGTGTGCGAGGCTAACCGCGAAATGGACACCCTGAGTGGGCGATTGGTCAGCCACATACGGGGCCTACGCAAACTCTCTCCGTACACCCCGGCCCATCGATTACCGCCGGA
Source organism: uncultured Chthonomonas sp. (assembly GCA_964627705.1). Classification (GTDB taxonomy): domain Bacteria; phylum Armatimonadota; class Fimbriimonadia; order Fimbriimonadales; family Fimbriimonadaceae; genus JAHBTC01. The sequence continues at coordinate 2,332 of CAZVHE010000177.1, read as the reverse complement.
ATCCTCCGACGCCTAAAACACAAACGCACCGGACCCGAAGGTCAGGTGCGCTTGCAGTTGGCTTCGCCAGAGTCGAGTCGCTACGCCGCGCGACGCTCGGACTCTTGCACATCGTTTTCCACGAGATGCAAGTGAGCGACGGTCATCGGCTCCGGCTGAGCGGTGACGGCCATGACGAGATAGAAAGCAATCGCTCCCGCCATGTAGATGGTGGCAAATAGGGCAAGGCCCATGGTCACCATATTTGGCAATCTTTAGAAAACCTTTAGCCCGTAGCCTTACCAGAACTATTCCGGACTTGCGTGGGATTCATCCCAAACTTCTGCGTGAAACACCGACTGAAGTGCGGCAACGACCGAAAGCCCACGGCGCTGGCCACGCAGTGCACGGGGATTCCTCCTGCTTTCAGCATTTCGTTGGCGCGCTCAAGTCGCATCGTCATGATGTAACGGGCCACCGGCTGCCCCATCTGGGCGCGGAACTTGGCCCGGAAATGGCTGGTGCTAAGGCCCACGCGCTGGGCAAGTTCACTGTCGTCAATCTCCTCGGCCAGATTCTCGTTGATGATGCGGGTGGCCTGCTGGATGGGATCGGGCGTGCGGTTCAGCGGCTCCAGCAGCCCGTCGAGCACCCCCCGAATCCACTTCATGGCACTAGCGCTCACTTCTTCCTTGCTTGACTGCTGGTCCATTTCGCGCGCGGCCTGCAGCTGGATGAGGTGGAGAGAACGGGGCGCCCCGGTTTCGAGCAACGCCGCTGAGATCGCGCCGAGGAAAAGGAGAGATAGCCCCTTGGCTTCATCCAGATTGCTTGAGCGCAGGACGCCCTGCGAAAACTGCTCTAAGGCCCGCTCGAGGCGCACCGGGTCGCGCTGGCGAACAATGGTGGCGACCTCTTCGATGCTGACCCGGCCGCCTTGCCCTCGGAACGGACACACGATGGGCTGCTCCACCGCCACGAAAACGTCGCACCACAAGAAGCTCGCGCCAGCTTCTTCCACATGGAAAGCCAAGGAACGGAGGTGCCCGGGGCGGTGCAGGGGAATGTCAAAGAGATCGAGCCTCACGGCTTCCCCGCCCACATCCATCACACCTACCGTGCGCACCTTCACGCCGTCTTCGGTGACAAGGGAACGAGGTTCCAGGTTGGTGGCCTCCACCGCTTGGCTACCCAGGCGAAGGCTATGTTCTTCAGTCCGGCCATCGGCAAAAGTGAGTCGCCAGTGGCCAAGGACTTGGCCCTCAGGGATTCCGCTGGTGAATAAAGCCGACACCCCAAGGATGGTGAGAGCCACGGCCGGTCCTTCAGCTCGGGGGGCATCAATGGCCAGCACTCGCGGGAGACCCCGGGCAGGATGGCGCGGCGAGTTGCCGCCCCAGCTTTGCCAAGGAATAGCTTTGGTGAGGGGTAAGCCGAGGCCCGAACCGCTAAGAGGGCAGTTCGGGCCAAAGGCAGGCCGAGAGAACACGGACGCGAGGAGGACTCGCTCCATGATTTACTTCAGCCGGGTCGTGGTGTGCGGCAGGTGGCCGAACAGCGACTCGCGCAGTCCACTCAGACGCGGGCTTTGCAGTTCCACATCGCGTTGGAAGTAGATCGGCACCCACACCGCATCATCCAGGACGATGTCTTCCGCCTGTGCGTAGATCGGCAACCGCTTGGCGGAATCCATCTCACGGTCGGCGATGCCGGTCAGGCGGTCAAACTCCGGATTGCTGTAGCCCAGCTTGTTCTCCGGGGCATTGGTGGCCAGCATGTGGCTGAGGAAGTTCTGCGGGTCCAGGTAGTCCGCCGACCAGCGCACGTGAGCGCACGCCACCTGATTGGCGTTGAGCTGGGTAAGGAACTGGGCCCACTCCACCTGCTGCGTATCCACCTCGATGCCGAGGATCTGCTTCCGATCGTTGCGGATGGAGCGCACTCC
>CAZVHE010000177.1:0-272 GCA_964627705.1 uncultured Chthonomonas sp. | reverse complement strand
GTGGCCCGGGATGCCCGGCGGGATGTCTCCCTCGGCGCGCGTGCCGATGCCGCGCAAGGCCAGGCGGATGAGGGCATCCTTGTTGATGGCGTGGGCGAAGGCCTGGCGCACCTCGCGGCGCGCGAAGGGAGCGAAGGCCTTGGGGTTCATGCCCAGGTACCACACGGCGGCGCGCGGAAACTGCCGCAGCTGCGATTTGAGCACGGGATCGGCCTCGATGCGGCCCAGATGCCGGATGCGGAAAAGCGCCGGCGGGCGGATTACGTGATCGA
>CAZVHE010000176.1:396-3643 GCA_964627705.1 uncultured Chthonomonas sp. | reverse complement strand
CCAGGCTATTGCGCTCCACTTGCCCTCTCGCTTGGCCTTCGTATACGTCGTAGAGATCGCCGCACTCGGCATCTAAGTCCTCTTCCGGGTGAACGCCCTCGGCCTGCACGCGCCGTGTGGCGAGCACATCCAGGACACTCGAGGTAAAGCCCGCGCCATTCACCGTCGGCGGGTTTTGCCAGCCTTGATCGTACCAATCCCACAGCCCATGCCCCACTCCCGGCCCAAGCGGCCAGAACCACGCCCCCGAGTGCCCGGTGAAGTTGAACCACGTGGGGGTCTCGGCGGCCCGGTGGGCGATGGGATAGGCGATGAGGATAGGCCCCGGCGGGTCGGTGGGCGTGATCTCGAAGACCAAATGCGACATACGCCGCCCGCTGATGAGGGGGAAGGCGATCGCCGCTCCGGGGTCGGCCATCAGGGGCACGGAGCGGCCCTCCGGACGGAGATCGGTGCCCTGGTCGGTGACGACGCCTGCGCCGTGGTCGAGCCCCCAGGTTCCGGCTTCGATGGCATCGGTGCCCTTGAGCAGACGGAAGCGGCCCGGATCCACGGGGTCGCCCGCGTTCCACCAGACTGGCTCGGTCAATTCGGGGCTCAGGCGCCCCAGCCGCACCGACGCAATCCCTGGGCCGGACCAGTCCACTTCCACATCCTGGGCGGTGGCGGGGGCCATGAAGGGCGGCGAGGTGAGGTTGGCCCACTCAAGTTTCACCCGGACGGGCTCCGGACCCGCCGGGGTGACTTCCACCCCCTGCGGCGAGAGGACAAGGGTTCCGCCTTCGGCCGACCATCGCTCACTCCCCGCCGGCGAGAACGCCACCGGCACCCCCATGGGGGCGCGGCGCATTTGCCACCGGGAGACCCCTACCCACCGCTTGCCGCCCAGATAGCCATCCGTAAAGGGGGTGAAGGCCGAAGCCATGAGCGGGCACGTGGTGAGCGAGTTGCGGGTCCGCGTTTGCTCACTTGGGGGCAGGGCCGGGTGCACAAGATGCTGCGCCCGCACCGGCTCCCAATAGAGGCGAGGGTCGGTGGGCGAGTTTTCCACAGGCCACGGGGAAAAGTGGTGGAAAACGCTCCAGTGAGGGTGAATCCATGTGGAAAAGTAGCGCACCAAGGGGTCGGCATGCACCCAGGCGGGCTCCAATTCGGGGTTCTCCGCCACCCCATCCACCAGTTTCGGAAACACTACGGATTCCCCCGCGTAGCTCCCCGCCACGTAGGCCGGGTCGAATGTGCAGTCGCTCAGCGGGTTGGTGGCCAGCACATCCACCCGGGCCGCCACGCAGGGAGCCAGAGGCTCGGGGTCGAAGATTTCCCGCTCCAAAGCGTGGGGGTTGGTTCTCAGTACGTTCAGCCGCGCCCCTTGCCGCGCATGGGTGATGTCGGTCTGGATCGTGCGGATGAGGTTGGGGTTCTCGGTACTGAGCTGATGCGGGCCGTCCGCCCGATCGCTACTCCGTTCCAGCGTCACTTGTGGGAACCCCGACCGCTGCACGAGGAGGGCAAAGTCGGGGTTCAGGCGGTGGATCGCCCGGGGCAATGCCGGTACCAGCTGCACCCGGCCCCGGGTTGACCTTGCCGCCAGCCTCGCCGGGCCGCTCATGGTGCCGGGTACGCAGGTGCGCTCGGCTTCGGCCTCGGTTTGCATGCGCAGGAGATCCCCCCAGGTGCGGGTCGCCATGACAATGCCTCCCGCATCCCCTTCCGGCGTCTCGAAGTCCGGTAGCCGCACGGGCAAGTCTTGCCAAGTGCCATCCGTTTCAAATCGCCACCCCCCCGAAACCAGTTGATCCAGAGCCAAAGTCCAGGCGTACTCGCCGGGGCCGGTGTAGCCACTGCCGCCGTTCCCTCCCGAGATGACGGGCGGCAATCCGACCAAGGGTATGTAGCCCGGCCCGCACCCAGGGCTAAGTTCATCCAGCCCAGGCAGGGTCAGCCACGGCTCATCGTTGGCCCGTAGCTCCAGGCTGTCCACGACCAGCCGAAACTGGCCCGTGTTCTCCCGCGCGTACAGCCGCACTCCGTGGAGAACCAAGCTCAAACTGACGGTGTTCCGGACGCCCGCGCCGCCCGTCGCATGTCCACCGATGGGAGCATGGGGCCCCTCGTAGCGAGCCTGCCACTGCCCGCCCCCGGCGGTGCCGCTGGCCACGCTGAGGGCGAATCCCGGGGCGATATTCTGCACGCTGATGACGCTCTCCGTGACCAGCCGGGCGTCGTGTTGCCAGTTCAGCGGCCCGGTGCCCGCGGCCGTCACGTCAGCGGTGCTTGCCACTCGGAATTCCAGCCGATCCCAGGCGGCCAGGCGTCCGTTCACGGGCATCGGATTAGATCAGGGCCCCCGGCGCAAAGGTCGAGAGGATGATCGGCCCAGTGAGGGTGGTCCCGGTGGCCATCACCCGCACAATCGGCACCGGCCACGGGGTGTGGGCGGGCCAGGTGGTGGGGATATCCACAGTTTCGCCGCGCCAGGTCACCACCCGCACGGCGTCACTCGTCACCGTCTTCGTTAGGGTCGCGCCAAAGGGGAAATCCTGGTCGCTTGCGACCGTCGACAGCACCGTAGAGCCCATTGCGGCCGCCACCGTCGCCCCACTCGGTCCACCCACCAGGGAGCGGGCCATCACGCCCGCGAGCCGAGCGTAGCCAATGCGGTTGAAGTGCGTGTTGTCGCCGGGCAAGTACCACTGGTTGGACCACCCCACCCGCAAGAGGTCGTGGCTGCCGGCGTAAATCACGGCGCGGCCCAGATTTTGCTGGTCGCGCACGGCGTCTTTGTGGCCATGCACCACGGGCTCCATCACGCTGTCTACCAGCCAGTTTTCGCTGGACTTTTGCGGCGGCCGGCTAACGCTCAGCACGCGCAAGGTTTCGTCAGCAAAGGCCTCCGAGAACCAGGCGTTGAAGTCCGCTCGCGCCCCCGCTCGATCTTGCCCCGGAGGGCTGTTGGTGCCTGCCACCAGTATGATGAGGTCAGGGCGGTAGGTGGCCACCCGCGCCCGCACGATGCTGGTGAGTTGGGCCACGGTGTTGCCGCCGTAGCCCTCATGTCGCCAGTCGCGGACGTATTCGCCGAGATCGTCGGGGTTGGAAGTCTGGCTACCCACATACTCCCAATTGCTATAGCCCCAGGCGCTCATGATCTTCTTGAGCGGCCCGCGCCAGCCACTGGTGCCGCCGGTACCGGCGGTAAGGCTGTCGCCCATGGCCATGACGCGCACCACGCGTCCTTCTTGGAATC
>CAZVHE010000176.1:0-378 GCA_964627705.1 uncultured Chthonomonas sp. | reverse complement strand
GCCAGTCCCAACAGGTCGGCATCTCCCGGGTCCAACCCGAGAGCCTGCTGCAGCGCTTTGCGAGCTTCCTCACGGTGGCCGCGGGCACGAAAGCAGCGAGCGGCGGCGGCCCAAATCAGCCAGCCGCACCAGCGGTCGGTAGTTCATTACGGGTTGAGTTCGAGGCTGTCCACGGCCTCGGCGGTGTAGAGGGCGTCGCGCCAGTGCGAGTCCGGCTCCTCGCGTGTGAAGGTGCAGCCGAAGGCCCGGATGCGCCACCGGCCGCGCCATTCCACGCCGTCATGGACGGCGAACACCACATTCGTATTACCCGCATCGATCGCCAGCAGCATCGCGCTTCAGACCACTTCACCGGAATGCCGCACGAAGACCCGCCCC
>CAZVHE010000175.1:0-3694 GCA_964627705.1 uncultured Chthonomonas sp. | reverse complement strand
CCGCCGAGCTGGAAGCCAGCCTCAAAGAAGGGGGGAATCTCATCATCATTCTTGCAGCAAAACGGATCATTCGGCAACCCGATGCAAATGCTCACGCAGCAGGCGGTTCAAGCGCTTCTGCATGGGCAGGTGGGCTTCCTGTCCGGCGAGGTTGGTGAGCTGGTGCGGGTCGGTTTGCAGGTCGTAGAGCTGCACGCCGTCCTTGCCGCCGTTCCACTCGATGTAGCGGTAGCGGGCGTTGCGGGCGCTGTGGCCGAGGGCGCTGGTGTGCGTGGCGATCATGGTGCTGAAGACGGCGATGCGGCTCTTCGCGGTAGGATCGTTCAGCCAGGGGACAAGGCTGGTGCCCTGCAGGTGCGCGGGCAGCGGCAGCGCGGCCAGGGCGGCGAGCGTGGGATAGATGTCCACCTGCTCGACGAGGGCTTTGCTGACGCCGGGCTGAATGCCGGGGCCGGCGAAAAGCAGCGGGACGTGGTTGGCTTCGTCAAAGAGGGTTTGCTTGGCCCACAGACCGTGTTCGCCGAGCTGGTAGCCGTGGTCGCCGGTGAGGCAGATGAGGGTCTTCTCCGTGAGACCGAGGCGGTCAAGTTCGGCCAGCACTCGACCGATTTGATGATCCACAAAATGCACGGCCGCAAGGTAGGCGTGGATGGCATCCAGCGCCTGCTCGCGCGTGGGCGGTTCGTAGCGGAAGACATTGTTGTTCGGACGCAGGGCGGACTTGGGGAGCTTCGAGGTGTCTTCGCCCGCCTCGCTGTAAAACGGCGGCATCTGGATCTGGCTGCGGTCAATGGCATCAAAGGCCCACTGCGGCGCGACGTAAGGCGTGTGCGGGCGGATGAAACCCAGGCTGATGAAAAAGGGCCGGTCCTTGAGCTGGCCGAGCGATTCGATGGCGCGTTCGGCGATCTGGTGGTCGGTGAAGTCGCTGTCGGGCCGGTCGGCGGCGGCGTAGGTGCGGTTGTAGTCGTGGCCTTTGCCCTTGCCGCGCGGCGGATCGGTCGGGTCGTTCTTCTTGGCTTCGTTGAGGATTTTCTGGTCCAACAAAAGCAGCGAGCGATGGACGATGTCGTGCTCGGTTTTCGGATCAGGCACATGGAAGACCTTGCCGATGGCGGCGGTGCGGTAGCCGTGGTTCTTGAAATGCTGCGGCAGGGTGACCACCTCCGGCAGCGCGTCGCGGAAGCTGGTGCTCAGGTCCAGCACCTTCGTCTTCTCCGGGTAGCAGCCGGTGAGAAAGGAGGCGCGGGCGGGATTGCAGACCGAGAACTGGCAGTAAGCGCGCTCAAAGCGCACACCACGAGCCGCGAGCTTGTCGATGTTCGGCGTCTTCGCTCCCGGCCATTTCTGGCAGGACATCGTGGTGGTCATGTCGTCCACGATGAGGAAGAGGACGTTGGGCTTCTGCGCTTCGTCCGCAAACGATGAGGAGACCACAAAAGCAACTGCGGCGAGGAGGCGGCGGTGGAGTTTGAGAGTCATGGCATCAGAACGATTCCACGATGCAATGAGAGATGACCATGGTTTTCCATCATGATTCTTATCCTAGCTGTCAAAAGGAAAGCGCGCCATGAACGATGCAAGAGCACATCACGAATGCTTCAGGTTTGAGAAAATGGGGAATCCCGTGTCGGGTTAAACTCGTCGCCTGACGAATCCTTCCTGACTTCGAGGGCGGATGGATTGACGGAAAACCGTATTTCCGTATCATTGGCGCATGAAAACGACCATCGACATTCCCGAGCCTCTTTACAAAAGAGCCAAGATCCGGGCCATCGAGAGCGGGCAGTCGCTGAAGCAAATCGTCCTCACCGCCCTGGAGAAGAGCTTGATGGAATCGGCCGCCATCCAGCCGAAGGTCCCCTACTTCGCGCGCCGCCAGCTTTCCCCCGAGTTCGCCCGTCTCCAGTCGGAAGGCGCTTTCCGACGCAAACCCGGGGATCGCGACATCACCGAACTCATCTCGGAGCACAGGGAAGACCGCTCATTGTGATTTTCCTGGATACCAGCTATCTGGTGCGGCTCTACCTGGAGGAGCATGGCAGCGACGTCGTTCGCCAGCTTGCCGCCCAGGAGGATGTGGCCTCGTCCTGGCATGCCCAGCCGGAGCTGCTTTGCACGCTTCATCGGGCGTTCCGGGAAGAACGGCTCACCCGGCACGGATACCAGGTGCAGCTGGCCCAGTTTGTCGCCGACGAGGAATCCGGCGCCTTCACCTGGCTGCCCTTGGGGGATGCCACGCTTTCCCGGCTGAGGTCCACCCTCGCCGACCTGGGCGCCGCCACCTTTCTCCGCGCCGCCGACGCCCTCCACCTCGCCTGCGCCGCCGAGCATGGCTTCAAGGAGGTGTATTCCAATGACCGCCACTTCCTCGCCGCCGCACCGCTTTTTGGGCTGCGCGGGATCAACCTCATCGCGGACACCCGCCCCTGAAGTTCGCAGCCAACAGCCCCATTAGAACCGCCCTCGCCCAGCCAAGACGTCAGCGACGTTCGCCGTGGTGAACGAGAAAGACTTCAAGAGTCGGGTTTGAGAAAATGGGGAATCCCGTGTTAACCTGAACCGATGCCCCGCAAAGCCTCCTCCAAGACTGAATCGACTGCCAACCTGGGCTTTGAACAAAAGCTCTGGTTGGCGGCGGACAAGCTGCGGAACAACATGGACGCTGCGGAATACAAACACGTCGTCCTCGGCCTCATCTTCCTCAAATACATCTCCGACTCCTTCGAGGAACACCGAGCGAAACTGCTGGCCGGTGAAGGCGACTACGAAGGCGCGAACCCCGAAGACCCGGACGAATACCGCGCCGAGAACGTCTTTTGGGTGCCCGCCGAGGCCCGCTGGTCCCACCTTCAGGCTCACGCCAAGCAGCCCGCCATCGGCAAACTCGTGGACGACGCCATGGTCGCCATCGAGCGCGACAACCCGCGACTCAAGGGCGTCCTGCCCAAGGACTACGCCCGCCCGGCCCTGGATCCAATGGCATTCACGAACCCCGTACGAAGTGACCAAATGGCGCGAGCCTCTCTCGTGGCGTTGATCTTCCTGGTCTGCGTCGCTGCGCATACCTGACGAGCGTATCACAATGGGCTTGGTAGTGCTTTTGATGGAGAGCCCAACTATCGGGCGATGCCGACGCCCAGAACGCCTGATCAGTGAAGTGATGGAGGTTGGTCCGATTGACCATCCAACGTTGAGGATCCTCCGAGCTATTCGGCCCGCGCTTGGCTTCCAGTAGGGCGTTGACCTGGGCTTCCATACCTGCTGCCAGGCAGAGCCAGGTCATGAGCGCATACAGTTCTTCGACAATGCGGCCGGCATCTGGACTGTGAAAGTGCTCGATGGCGAAGGTTATCTTCATCTCACGATAGGCTGTCTCCACAGCCCACCGCTGCTGATAGCGGTTGATGAGGGATTCGGCGCTGTGCTCAGCGGCATCAAGCAGGGTGGTGACCAGCACCATGGCATCACGGGATTGGCCCTTTCTGGGCCGGCCGACGGGGAAGATGCGACGGATGAAGCGCATCGGAACCCGGCGGCGTGTGCCATCGGGATCAACCACCTCGACGGGAAGGACGAGATCGGTCTCTGCGCTCTCCAGAAATGCGCTGGTTTCCGCCCACGCCGATGCGCCGGCCGTCATGCGCGCCAGGATGTCCACGCCCTGGGCGATAAAGCGACCAAACAGACGTTC
>CAZVHE010000174.1:0-3698 GCA_964627705.1 uncultured Chthonomonas sp. | reverse complement strand
AACCGGTTAGCCCGCGCTCTAACCAAGTTCCATCAGCTCACGGGGGAAGTGCGTCAGCACCACCGGACCGTTCTCGCTGACGTGGACGTCATCTTCGATCCGCACGCCGCCGAAGCCTTCAATGTAAACGCCCGGCTCCACCGTCCACACCTGGCCCACGGCCACCGTGTCGTTGCTGAGCGGGCTCAGACCGCCAAAGTCGTGCACATCGCGCCCCAAGCCATGACCAAGGCCGTGACCGAAGTACTTCGCCAAGTCTTTCTCGCCCAGCACCGCGCGGGCGTGGGCGTCCACATCCTTGGTCGGCACCCCGGGCACCAGTTTTTGCGTGCATTCAAGCAGGGCGCGCAGCACTTGGTCGTAGATTTCGCGGTGCCGGTCGGTGGCTTTGCCGACCACAAAGGTGCGGGTGATATCGCTGTTCCAGCCATCTAGCTTAGCGCCCAGGTCGATGGTGACAAAGTCGCCAACTTCCAGCTTGCGCTCGGTGGCCTTGCCGTGCGGGCGGGCGCTGTTCGGGCCGCTCACCACAATCGGCTCAAAACCCAGGTAGGCGCCATTGCGGCGGATGAAGAACTCCAAGTCCAGGTGGATATCCAGCTCGCGCACGCCCGGCTGAATCAACCGCGAAACGTGCTCCATCGTCGCGTCGGCCAGTTTGCATGCCTCAGCAATCTTGGCCACTTCGTCGGCCGATTTGATCATGCGCAGCGGCGCGATCAGGTCCGGCATCGGCTTCAGGTCAAAGTCCGGCCAGGCGGCGGCCCAGCGCTCGAACGTGCCGTAAGTCACCGTCGGCTCAAACCCAACTTCGCTCAAGCCCTTCTCCTTGGCGAGGTCCGCGACCACGTGCTCAAATCGCACCGGGTTGCCGAAGGTGCGGATCTCCACCCCGTGCACTTGCTCGGCGGCTTGAATGGCGTAGCGGCTATCCGTAATGAACGTCGCCCCCGCCGGGGTCACCAGCAGAGAGCCAAATGAGCCCGTAAACCCGGTCAACCACTGCACGTTGGCGATATTGTTGACGAGAAGAGCGGAGTGGCCATCGGCCTGCAGCTGAGCTTGAAGTTTTTGTAGCGACATGGGTTCAGAATCCTCCGACTTCAGGTTCCGTCAAGGCGCGGAGCGCAAGCCGATAACCTACGCTACCCAGCCCCACAATCTGCCCGACGGTGATGGGGCTGATGACACTGTTGTGCCGGAAACTCTCCCGGGCGTGCACGTTGCTGAGATGAACTTCGATGACCGGGATGCGCACGCTCACCAGGGCGTCGCGCAGGGCGTAGCTGTAGTGCGTCAGCGCCCCCGGGTTGATGATGATCGCGTTGGCCCACTTGCGTTCGTCGTGGATGCGGTCAATCAGCGCCCCTTCGTGGTTGCTCTGGAAGATCTTGAGCTCGATGCCCAGTTCCTGCGAAAGCGCCACCAGTTCGGCATTGATGTCGTCCAGGCTCTGTTTGCCGTACAGCTCAGGCTCTCGAAAGCCGAGCAGGTTCAGATTGGGTCCATTGAGAACCAATACGCGTTCGATGGCTTTATTCATGGTCAGTCGAGTCGTCAGGAGTAGCGTCGTCCGAGAGGGCATCGCCCGGGCGCAAGGCCGGGATGCCGTTTCGAATCGGGAAGCGTGCCCCGCACTGGGTGCACACCAAAATTGAGCCTTGCTGGATGAGCGGTGGGCGCGAATCGCACAAGGGGCAGGCCAACACCGCCAACAGTTGGGGATCCAGTGCGCCGGAATCTTTCTCTGTGCTCATCGTCGGGCCTCTTCGTAGACTTCTAGGGTCAAGCGCGCTGTCTCGTTCCAGTCGTACTGGGCCAAGCGCGCCCGTCCCCGGTGTCGCATCTGCTCCAACCTACCCGAGTCGGCCAGCAGGTCCCGGATGGTCGCGGCCCAGGCTTCGGGGGTGGCGGCTTCCGGATACGCCGCCGCGTCTCCGCCGACTTCGGGCAACGCCCCGCCCCGGTTGGCCACCACTGGGCAATCGCAGGCAAAAGCTTCCAGCAAGGGAATGCCGAACCCCTCGTGGTGGCTAGGCGCTAAGTAAAGGCTTGCGCCTTGGTACAGCGCGGTGAGGTCGGCATCGTCCACGTAGCCGGTCATCAAGGCGCCTTCCGGCAATTGTCCCCAGCCGGGCTGCCCGGTCACCACGCAAGCGACGTTTGCTTGCTGGGCGGCGGCAATGGCGAGGCCCATGTTCTTGCGCGGCCAGCGGGTGCCGACAGTGAGCACATAAGGCTGAGTTACCCCCAAGCGGGCGAGACGGGCCGCGACCTCATCGGGCGCAAAGGGCGTGATGTTAGTGCCCAAGGCATTGGGAGTGACCCGCACCTTGCCCCGGGCGGCCGGGATGTAGTGCTCGATTTCGCCCTTCGAGGTCTCTGAGACCGTGATGACCCGCGCGGCCCGCCGCACCGTGCCGGGCAAAGTCTTCTGCAGTAACAACCGGTCACGAGGCTGGAACCACTCCGGACCAATGAAGAAGGAGACGTCATGGATGGTGGTCACGCCACCTCGGCGCACCAGCGGCGAGAGCGAATACTGCGTGTGCACCACCTGGGCTCCCAGCTTTTTGGCCGCCCGGGGGAAGTGCCAGAGGCTCCAAAAGCGGCCTTGGCCCGGAACGTGCGTCCAGATCAATCGGGCGTCGTCGGGAACGTTCGCGGGGCGAGGTTGGTTAGAACAGAGGTAGATGCGCGCCGCGTGGTCAATGCCCGCCAGTCCACGCACGAGGCCGTTCCAATAGGAGGCGTCCCCCGTGTGCCGTGAACCCACCAGGCGCGCGTCTATGGCCACGATCAGTGGGTCCATCGCGACCCCCGGGGTGACCACAATCTGGCGGACTGCGTCAAAATGAAAGGCAGTCCGCTGCGCATAACTGGAGCTATTATGGACAACAACGTGACACCGCAAAAGAAAGGCAAGAACGGTCCTTCCCCGTTCATGGTCGGAATTGGGATTTTCATCCTCTTTGGGGTGCTCGTGATCTCGACTTTGGACTTCCGAGGCATTTTTGCCCGCACCGAAGCCCAACGCCCTCAAGAAACGACTTCGACCATCTCGCCGATGTCCACGGAATCGGAAGCTCGTGCGCGCATGAGCCTGCAAAGTGCTTTTGGCAACTCCAAGACCGAAGCCGGCGTCCCCGCCCAGAGCACCATCCTGGTCCCGCGCGGCGATTACAAACCGAAGCCGAGCAGCGGCAACATCGGCAGCATGTGGTACGACGAAAACTCGAACGCACAAGCGCAGATGCGCAAAGAAGCGGCCGGTCAGGTCACGAACTAACCGGAAAAGGGACGGGCAGGCACCCAGCGGGTCTGCCCGTTCGCGTCGGTAAGGGGCTCCAGGCGCACGCCCAGACACTTTTCTAGTTCGGGCGAGTTCGCCGCCTCGGCCATGCTTGCAAAAACGGCCACTTGGCGTTCGGCCATTAGCCAGATTTCGGCGCCTAGCATCCCCGCCCAGTCCGGGTCGTGGGTGGCCAGCACCACGCCGCGCCCCTCTTGTCGCCAGGCCTGAATGTGCCCAGCCAGCTCTTGCTGGGCCGGGAAATCGAGGTGCGCCGTGGGCTCATCCATCACCAGCCACTCGGCATCTTGCATCAGGGCCCTCGCCCACTGCACCCGCTGCCACTCGCCACCACTGATTTGAGTCACGGCGCGGTCGGCCAGGTGCGCGATCCCGATGCGATCCA
>CAZVHE010000173.1:0-3754 GCA_964627705.1 uncultured Chthonomonas sp. | reverse complement strand
AAAGACCTCCTCAGCTTCGGGCCGCCGCCGGGCGTCCACTACCCGCTGCCCCTGGATCGAACGCCCGAGCGGGTGGCGCAAACCCACGGCCTGCTCGAGGTCGAGTGCCTGGAAGGGTTCGATTCTCCGCTCAAAATCGCCATGCTCAGCCGGGCGCTGTGCGACCAACCCGAGGGCCTGCCGCCCGTTGCCGCCCTGTGCGTGTATCCCGCCTTCGTGCTGGCGGGGCAGGGGGCGCTGGGGGGCCGAGGCGTACGCCTGAGCACCGTGGCCGGGGGCTTCCCGCACGGCCTCACCACCCTGGAGGCCGCCACCATCGAGGTCGCCACCTGCGCCGCCATGGAGGTGGACGAGATCGAGGTCGTCATCCCCCGCTACATGGCCCGCAGCAAGGACTGGATGGCCCTGAGCGGCTGGATCAGTGAACTGCGCGAAGCCGCCCACACCTGCACCTTCAAGGTCACCATCAGCGCGGGCGAACTGGCCAACCGCCTGACCATTTACCGCGCCACCATGTGCGCCCTGGTGAACGGGGCCGAATTTGTGAAGACCTGCACGGGCAAGGAGAGCGACGTGGTTTCGCCGGAAGTGGTGGAGCCCATGCTGCACGCCCTCGCCGACTGGCACAACGAAACCAACGTCCCCCGGGGGCTCGTAATTGGCGGCGGGGTGGAGAGCTTCGCTGACGCCGCGACTTACCTTTCGCTGGTGCTGCAAATCCTGGGCGAAGGCTACTTGCAGCCGTCGCTCTTGCGGTTTAGTTCGGTGGGGTTGGTGGACGACCTGCGCGGCTCGTAACTCAATCCCGGGTTGGCGCCGCCGTGACTTCCAGCATCCGGCGCAGGGCCACGCGCGCCCATTCGGCCACCGCATCAGGCACTCTCACCTGGTTCACCACTTCGCCCGCCACCAGCCGCTCCAGCACCCAGCACAAGAAGCTGGGGTGGATGCGATACATGGTGCTGCACGGGCAGATTTGATCATCCAAGCACATCACCGTGCGGTCCGGTAGCTCATTGGCCAAGCGACGGACGAGGTTAATCTCCGTCCCCACGGCCCACACGGAGCCCGGTGCCCCCGCCGTCACGGCCTTGATGATGGATTCGGTGCTGCCCGCATCGTCGGCGGCCTGCACCACGTCCAGCGTGCATTCCGGGTGGACGATCACGCGCACATCGGGGTGTGCGGCCCGGGCCGCTTCGATTTGCTCCACCGTAAAGCGCTTGTGCACGCTGCAGTGGCCTTTCCACAGCAAAAATTTGGCCTCGCGCAGCCGCTCGGGGGTGTTGCCGCCGTAGGGGCGGAACGGATCCCACACCACCATGTCCCGCTCGGGGTCGAACCCCATGCGCCAGGCCGTGTTGCGCCCCAGGTGCTGGTCAGGGAAGAAGAGCACCTTCTCGCCCTGCGTCAGCGCCCATTCCAGGGCCTGCCGGGCATTGGTGCTGGTGCAAACGGTGCCGCCATGCTCACCCACAAAGGCCTTGAGGTTCGCGGCGCTGTTGATGTAGGTGACAGGCACCACCGCGTTAGCCCCTCGGGGCTGGGCGGGGTCGGCGTGGGCGCTGAGCGGGGCGGCAACATCCCCCAGGACCTCGCTGATCTGCCGCCAGGCGTTGCGCACCTGAAAGATGTTGGCCATATCGGCCATGCTGCAGCCCGCCGCCAGGTTGGGCAGGATGACGATCTGGTTGTCGGGGGTCAGGATGTCGGCGCTTTCGGCCATAAAGTGCACGCCGCAAAAGACGATGAACTCGGCTTCGGGGGGCAGGTTGGCGTCCTGGGCCAGCTTGCAGCTGTCGCCCCGGTAGTCCGCGTGGACGATGATCTCATCCCGCTGGTAGTGGTGCCCCAGAATCACCAGCCGCTTGCCCAGGGCGGCCTTGGCCGCGCGGATGCGGGCGGCGGCCTGCTCATCCGTCAGTTGGGCGTATTCGGTGGGGAGGGGAGCCTGGTACATCGGCGAACCTGCGCTACTCGAGTATACGGCGCGCCCAGGGGTGGCGGTCCCGGGTGCCTAGCGCCCGGGATGTGCCTTAGCCTTCGGCGGGGAGATAGCCGCGCTCTTGCAGCAGCCGGAGCGGGAGGTACACGCCGTAGCCCTGGGTGGGCACGGTGCCGGGCAGGGTGACGAGTTCGTCGTTGATGTGGATGCGGTCCGCGCCGGGATAGATCCGGATGTGATCGTTGCCGATGCGGACATCCGCGCGGGCGGGCTCCAGGCTGATGGTGAAGTCCCAACCACGGTGGCGGCTCAACTCGTTCATGTCCACGTAGACGTTCTGGTCCTTGTCCACTTTGGTGACCATCTCACGGCCGGCGACTCGCTGGATGTTGTCGACAAAGCTCCATGACCCTGCCAACATACTATGATGCCAACGCATTAAGGCTGCTTGCGGGCTCCTTAACTCATCTTCTGACTGGCCCCAGTCACTATTTCTCCCTTGATTTCCAACGGGCATCCAAGAGAAATTTGTGACAAACCCCTCGCTAGCTAAGAAACTGCCCGAAGCCGACTGAAGCGACTCACCTACTTTGCAGTGTCGAAGTTGAATCGCGACAGAATCCTGATCAGGAAACACCAATCGTCCCGCTGGACTAATATCTAAAAAGGGCGATTGCGTGCCGGTTGGTGCACGGGCGCTCAAGAGGTACGTGTTCTCATAGATTTCCAGAGCAGACGCTTGGATCTGGCTAGAGGAAATCAAGAATTTCGCTCTACGATCATCGCGCAAGTACATCTCGCTTACTGTAAATCCTGTACCTGTAGCATGGAGATCGTATTGCCTTTCAAATCTATCCACAATAGAGAATCCATTCTTAGCCAATACTGACTCGAAAGGTGTGGCTTTGGTCGCTGAACATAGAAGCATAAGTGAGAGCATTACAATAATCCTACTACATTGTAGCTTGTCGTATCTCGAATTTCTGAAATCGGGCTACTGTTTCCGACAGCAACCTTCTTGAAAGGGATTGATAGAATTACCATTTCACTGTCTCCCGGCAAACCGCTTCAATCGGCCCCGCCGGCGTGGTCATGGCAAGTAAGAGCGGAATCAAATCAAGTCACCCTTCTCTTGATTCAACCGAATCAGTTCGTCCGAAGTTCCGAAGGAACCTACCCTTCGATCGGCAAAAAGCCGCGCTCTTGCAAAAGCCGGAGCGGGAGGTACACGCCGTAGCCCTGGGTGGGCACGGTGCCGGGCAGCGTGACCAGTTCGTCGTTGATGTGGATGCGGTCCGCGCCGGGATAGATCTTGATGTGGTCATCGCCAATGCGGACGTCCGCGCGGGCGGGCTCCAGGCTGATGCTGAAGTTCCAACCCCGGTGGCGGCTCAGTTCGTTCATGTCCACGTAGACGTTCTGGTCTTTGTCGACCTTGGTGACCATCTCCCGACCGGCCACGCGCTGGATGTTGTCGGTAAATGTAAGCGCTCCTGTTACTTCGCTGTTGTGCCATCTAGCAAGACTAGTAACTGCGCTGCTGAGCGCGGACTTGTCACTGGCACCAAGCCGAAATCCGCTACCTCGGTTGGGAGTATCAACCCAGCGTACGTAAGTTCGGACATTCGTGCCGACTAAGAACATTGCTGGCAACTTGCCGTTGAGAAACCAAATGGACTGAACGCTCTTTCCGTCCCATGCGTCCCCTTCACGTATCAGAATAGAACCACTTCTAACGACAGTATTTGTACCGATGGGCGCACTATCCAATGCGTTCAAATTTATGGCAGTGCCGGTCGAGTCCAGTTG
>CAZVHE010000172.1:0-3755 GCA_964627705.1 uncultured Chthonomonas sp. | reverse complement strand
CGAGCACCGCCGTCAGGGCGAACTGGATCGTTTTGTTCATTTGGTTTCTCCAAAAGGGACACCATTTGCCGAACACTCAGACCGCTCGTGCGTTCCGATTCACCATAAGCACATCTTTCCTCAAGTTCCCTGTGCCCCAGCAACCGTCGCAGTTGTGGTCGCGCGTCCTGCGCGTGATGTCACCTGGTTTCCCAGGTATCCCCATTATTACAAAACGGGGCCAGCAGGTCAATGATTTCGCCGACCCTGGTAAAAATTAGGTCTAAAAATAGGACCTACTGCCGCACCAATTGCAGAACTTCGTCCGTCTTAGCGCGCATCAGGGCCTCGTCACCCCGGCTCTCCACGTTCAAACGGATTACCGGCTCGGTGTTCGAACCCCGGAGGTTAAAGCGCCAATTCGGGTAGCTGATGCTGATGCCGTCAGTCGTATCCAGTTCGCCGTCGGCGTACTGGGCTTGCACCCGGGCCAGCACTTCTTTCACGTCCGCCACCGTGCTGTTGATCTCGCCGCTGCAGGGGTACTTGGCCATCATGTCGGCCACCAGGGCCCCCAGGCTCTGCCCGGTCACGCTCACCAGCTTGGCCACCAACATCAGCGGAATCATCCCGCTGTCGCAATACCAGTGGTCACGGAAATAGTGGTGCGCGCTCATTTCGCCGCCGTACACCGCGTTCTCGGCCCGCATCTTCTCTTTAATAAAGGCGTGCCCGCTCTTGCACAGCACGGCCCGGCCGCCAGCTTCCGCCACGATGTCGAGCGTGTTCCAGGTCAGGCGCGGGTCATAAACAATCGCCGCCCCGGGGTTGTCTTGCAAGATCGCCTTGGCCAGCAACCCCACAATATAGTAACCCTCAATGAAGGTGCCGTCTTCGGTGAGGAAGAAGCAGCGGTCGTAGTCGCCATCCCACGCCACCCCAAAGTCAAACCCGCCTTCTTTCAGTCGTGCTTCGATCTGGGCGCGGGATTCCGGCAAGATCGGGTTCGGCACCCCATTGGGGAAGTGGCCATCCGGCTCGAACATCATCCGCTCCACTTGCAGTGGGATGTGCGGCATCAACCTCTCCATCGCCACGCCGGCCGCGCCGTTGCCCGGGCTGGCCAGCACCCGGAGCGGCTTGATCTCGTGGTGGGCATCAAAGGTCAGCAGGTGCTGGATGAAATCGTCATAGACATCGCGCTGGCTCACGTGGCCTTGGCCCTTGCGCTCCCACTTCTGCTCGTGGGCGCGGCGTTCAATTTCGTTTAGGCCGGTGTCGCTGCTAATGGGGCGGCTTTCGGCGCGCACCATCTTCATGCCGTTGTCCTGCGGCGGGTTGTGGCTGGCGGTGATCATCACGCCGCCGTCGTAGCCATAGTGCGCCGTGGCGAAATAGACCATCTCGGTGCCGATGAGACCGAGCTGAGTTACGTCCACCCCGGCATCCGCCAGGCCCCGGGTCAAGGCGTCCATCAGATCGGGTCCACTCAGGCGGATGTCGTGGCCCACGCACACGCTCTTGGCCCCGGTTTCGTCCGCAAAGGCGCGCCCCACACGGTAGGCCAGTTCGGGGTTCAAATCATTGGGCACCTGCCCGCGGATGTCATACGCTTTGAAGCAGGCGAAATACTGACCCATACCAAGCGGGAAGTTACCCGACCCGGGCGGTAACCTCAACCGAAGGAGTACCAGAGTGGCGGCAAAACGAATCGGAGCGCACATGCCCACGGGCAAAGGGCTGGCGGACGCGCTGCGGCGCGGCGTGGAAATCGGATGCACGGCGGTGCAGGTGTTCACCAGTAGCCCTCAGCAGTGGGCGGCCAAGCCGATCACGGACGAGATGGCGACCGAGTTCCGGGCCACTGCTGATGAACTCGGCCTGGTACCCTTCACCGTCAGCCACGATAGCTACCTCATCAACCTGGCGGCTCCCGACGAGGAAAAGCGGGAGAAATCCATGCGCGGCCTCGCGCGCGAACTCGAGCGGTGCGCGCAACTGGGAATCCCTTATGTCATCAGCCACATGGGGGCGCACATGGGCGAGGGCGAAGAGGTGGGCCTGGCTAAGGTCGCCGAAGCCGCCCGTCAGATCTTGGCCGAAGCCCCCGCCGGCGTCACCCTCTTGATGGAGACCACGGCGGGACAGGGTTCTTCGCTCAACTACAAGTTTGAGCACCTGGAATGGCTGCTCAACGCCTGCAATGGCCATCCGCAACTGGGAGTGTGCGTGGATACCTGCCACATCTTTGCGGCGGGCTACGACATTCGCACCGAAGAGGGCTACGCCAAGACCATGGCCGAGCTGGACCAGCGCATTGGCGCGGAGCGGGTGAAGGTCATGCACGTCAACGATAGCCAGAAGCCGCTGGGCAAGCGCGTGGACCGGCACGCCCACCTGGGCGAGGGCGAGATTGGCCCGGTGGCCTTCGCCTGCCTGTGCCAAGACGAGCGGTGGACGGAAACGCCCCTGATCGTCGAGACCCCCGAAGCCGAAACCCACCACCAAGTGAACGTGGCGAGGCTGTGGGCGTGGAGTCGGGGCGAGAATCCTGTAATGGACTGAACAATTGGCCTTTTGCGTCGTCTCAAAACTGGAGGTAGCTCATTGGGGCCACCTTGAGACGCAAAAAAGCCGGACACAGTGGAGAGGACTAACTGAGCCCGGCAACGGTTGTTTCTTTTCGCATTGCTCCCGCATCTGACGTGCGGTTCACGTTGCAACCCTTAGTTTATCCGATTTCTGGGTCCCCCCTGTATAGGGGGTATGACCAGTTTTTTATCGTTATAGCAAAATTTGTGGGGCCGGCCGGTTTGGGGAGCCGTGGCGCCATTCCTAAACAATCCCCAAAACTTCCTCTCCAGTTCTAGGATTTTGTGCCGAAAACCTAAAGTGAAACCTCATGGTTGAACTGGTTGGACGACTCATCCTCATGGCGGGCGGCCTTGCGAGCGCAGGATTGCGCCAGGGTCCGACGTGGGACTTGGCCTGGCGGGCCATGCTGTTCTTTGGGGCCTATTCCGTGATGCTCTATCTGATGGAGCAGCGCGGATTGCGCAACCGAGGGGTGTCCGGCCTGGCGGCCAGCCTGGATGGGGTGGTGCTGGCAATCCTGCTTCAGGATGCCGGCCAAATCGAGAATTTCGGCTTCCTCACGCTCGTTCCGCTCATTTGGGCGGCCACCCGCCACGGCAGCGACCCGGTGTTGATGGCGCCGATCATTGCGGCGGGCCTTGTGAGTTCGGCCAACTTCCGCAACTCCAACCCCTCCCCGTTGCTCATGGCCCAGGCGGCCGGGGTCCTCATCGCCGGATTGATGATGAAGCCCGCCCGCGCCCAAACCATCGTGAAAGAGGCGATGTCCACGTCCGCCGCGCAAGACGACATGACGCGGGAGCTGCGCGTTCAACTCCGTAATGCCCTGGTCGAACTCAGCGCCAGCGAAACGCGCGCGAAAGTGGATTCACTGGCGAGTCACCTCGCCCGCACCCTGCCCGCTCGCGGCGCGGACTACAACGGCCTCACCCACGCCGTCGCCGAAGCCCTTGGCCTGAGCGGCGCCCTGATTTACACCCGCGATGAAAGTGGAGAACGTCTGGTGGTCCGTGGGGCCGCCGGCAACTTGCCGCTGGAACTGCAAACCATCGGCATCGAATGGCCGCATGGGCAAAGCGAAGCCCAAATGAAGAACCGCATCCAGAGTACCATTCGCAACCTGGCCGATGTGGATACGTGCCACTCTGTGCGTGTTATCCGGAACCAAGGCGTGCCGATCG
>CAZVHE010000171.1:0-3781 GCA_964627705.1 uncultured Chthonomonas sp. | reverse complement strand
GGCGGCTGAAGGCGGGGTTCACCATGCGCGAGCAGGATGTCTCGGAGGCCTGTAACCCGGGCCGCGACCGCGCCGTGGAGTATCCCGATGCCGTGGCCGTGGGTTGCTACGCCATTGATCTGCACCCCGCCGCCAACGGTGAAATGGGCCTAGAAGCCCGCGCTTTGCCCTTCCAAATCCCCCTCGGGGCCTTGCTGCCCGAGCGGGTGACTAACGTGATCGCGGCGGGCAAGGGCATCGGCGTGACGCACATCACCAACGGTTGCACCCGCTTGCACCCGGTGGAATGGGTGATTGGCGAAGCCGCGGGCCTTCTTGCGGGCTATTGCCTCAAGGAAGACAAGACCCCGCACCAGATTTACGAATCCGCTGAAGAAACCCGAGCCTTTCAGCAGTTCTTAGAGAGTGAAGGCGTGGAAACCCAGTGGCCAACTTTACGCGCTATGTGGTAGCACGGAGCTTCACGTGGTGACCCTATGACGAAGTGCCCTAACTGCGAAAAAACCATCCCCCACCACGTGGACCAGTGCATGTTTTGCGGTTGTGTGGTGCGCGCCACCCAGGGCTACGTGGAGAAGCGCACGAACGTG
Organism: uncultured Chthonomonas sp.; assembly: GCA_964627705.1. Taxonomy (GTDB): domain Bacteria; phylum Armatimonadota; class Fimbriimonadia; order Fimbriimonadales; family Fimbriimonadaceae; genus JAHBTC01. The sequence continues at coordinate 3,191 of CAZVHE010000171.1, read as the reverse complement.
TGCCCGGGGTGTGAGATGATCCTGAAGGACACCACCGAAATCTGCCCGAGTTGCGGCACCAACGTGATGCACCTGGCCCGCAGCACCAAAGAGGTGTTGGGGTTCAGCTATTCGGGCAAGGCCCCGCCGTTTGCGTGGTCGCTGTACTACGTGATTAGCGGTTACTGGATTCTGGCGGGGATTGCTTCGATTGCCCTGCCGGCCTTGATGGGCGCGGGCGTCGGCGGTTCGTGCTGGGGCATCGTGCAGGCGCTACTGGGGGTGGGGCTGCTTCTCAAAGTCAATCGGGTTCGGCGGATCGTCAACACCATCTGCTTCATCGGGCTTGCTTTTGGTCTGTTGATGATCGGATTCAGCCTGTTTGCCCTTATTGTGGACGGCCAGTTTGGGTTCGCCGTGTTTGCCAATGGCCTGATGACGGTGGTCACCAACGCCCTCATGATTTGGGTGATTGGGCTGACGCAAGATGCCTTTGACGACTTCGACTAGCCCCAATTCCTGCTATCCTCAACCTCTGTGAACGCGAGGTTGACGCCCCGTTTGGATCCCGTAACCGAGCCGCTCTACCGGCTGGCGGTGGCGGCGAGCGTCATTTCGCCGCAGAACACCCTTCGCCTCGCTGCCGCGCGACTCTCGGAAGAGGGCCTCGGGGCCATCCCCGTCCTCCAAGACCACCAATACGTCGGCCTCATCACCGAACGTGACCTCGCCCGGGCGCTCGCCTCCGGCGCGACCCCCGATGACATCATCGAACCCTGGGTGCGCACCCAAGACCCCACGCTCGCCCCCGCCGAGACCGGCGCCGCCGCCCTCCGCATGCTGGTGGAGTACGAACTCACCGCGATCGCCGTGGTAGCCCCCGAGAGGCACTTTGTGGGCTTGGTCACGCCGCGCCTACTGGTCGCGCCCGTCGAGTTCGAAAACCGGCCCCGGCAAGTGGGGGGTATGGCCACCCCGTTCGGGGTGTATCTCACCACCGGCGCGGTCAGCGGCGGGGTGCCGATGTGGGCGCTGATCGCCAGCGGGGCCTACCTGTTTGGGCTCTTCTTTGTGGGGGCGCACGTGGCGCTCTTCGCCTTCCTCGCCCTGCCAACGAAGGCGCAAATCCCCTGGATCTACGACCTGATGTCGTTCGTTTTCTTCCTCTTGGCCCTGCGGCTTTCGCCGCTGGCCAAGATTCACGCCGCCGAGCACATGACGGTGCACGCCATCGAGCAAAACGAGGCCATCACGCCCGAAGTGGTGGCCCGCATGCCGCGCGTCCACCCCCGCTGCGGCACCAACCTGGCCATTGGGGCTTCGCTGTTTTTAGGGGTTTTGAACTCGCCCTGGCCCGCCGAACAGGAGTTGCGCCTGCTCATTGCGGTGTTGGTGACGGTCTCGCTTTTCCGACCCCTTGGGTCGTTTGTACAGACGTGGGGCACCACCGCCCCGGCCAAGGCCAAGCACATCGCGATGGGCGTCGCCGCCGGCCGCGACCTGCTGCAAAAGTACGAGAATCAGTACATCCCGCCCGCTTCGGTGCCCCGCAAATTGCTCCATTCCGGCATCTTGCAAATCATGGTCGGGGCAACCCTCGCCCAGCTGGTGGCCCTGGCGGCGTACGAAGTCCTTCGGGTGCCCGCCACCCAGCGGGTAATCTCCGCTTTTCTCCTTCCATTTGGACCATGAATCAGACTATCTACAACGTTCTCCTTGGCATCACCGGGCTGGTGGCGGTGCTCTTTATCCTGCTGGTGTTCGTCACCGGGAAGGGCGACGCCATGTCCAGCGGGGGCGGAGGCGTGCGGACCACATTTAAGGGGAAAGCGAGCTTTGAAGACCAAATCTCCCGTTGGATCATGGGGTTGGGTCTCTCCTTTGTTGGCTTGACGATTTTGCTTGACGTCCTCGCCCAGCGCCTCAAGTAACGGCTCGTTACGGATTCTTCATACAAACGACCTGCACGGCCGTTTGACAGAAGCGCGTGCCCATGCCTTGCGCCCCTTGCGCGAGGCGGCCGACCTCTACTTTGATACCGGCGATCTCATCACCGCCGGCAACCTGGCCGTGCCTCTGCAGCGGGATGAAGCCTGGGCTCACTTGGCAGCCTTGAACTGCAGCGCGAGCGTGATTGGCAATCGCGAGACGCACGTGCTGCGGGCCGTCTTCAGCAAGAAACTGGAGGGCCACCAACATCCGGTGCTGTGTGGCAACCTGGTGGACAAGGACGGCGGCGACTTTTTGCCCCGCACCCTGGTGTTAGACACCGAGGCAGGCCGCGTGGGCGTGGTGGCGGTAAGCGTGGCGATGGTGACCCGACGCATGAAGACAGCCCCGCTGAGCCACTTTCTGTGGGATCCGCCCCTGGAAACGGCCTTGCGCCTGGCCGAAGAACTACGCCCCCAGGTGGATCACCTCTTTGCCCTCACCCACATCGGCTTGCGCCAAGATCGTGAGCTGGCGGCCTCGGGGGTGTTTGATGTGATCTTCGGGGGGCACTCGCACGATATCTTGATGACGCCAGAGCAGGTGGGGCGCACCTGGATCGCCCAGGGGGGTTCGCACGCCCGCTTTGTCGGCGTTTACGAATGGGATGGGACGACCCTGGCGGGAGGCCTGCAACCGTGGCCGAACTGAGCGCCCTCGTGAGCGCCGACGGGCTGGGCAAGGAACTGGGCGGGCGGTGGCTCTTCCGGGGCGTCACGTTTGAACTCGGCGCCGGGGATGTGTTGCTCCTCATCGGCCCCAACGGGAGCGGCAAATCCACCTTGCTGAAGGTGGTGAGCGGCCTGGTGGCACCCACGCTGGGGCGCGTCACCCGTCCAGACTTGGCGCGGGTGGGGTTCACCGCGCTTGATCAATCCCTTTACAGTGCCCTCACGCCCACGGAGCACCTGGTGCTCGCCGCCCAACTGCGCGGCGTGGAGCCCGAAGCCGACAAGTGGCTGCGGCGGATGCAACTGCACCCCCAAGCCCGGCAAGCCACCGGCACCCTGAGCACCGGTCAGCGGGCACGCCTGAAACTGGCCCTGGCCCTGCAAGCCCGCCCCGCCCTGCTGCTGATGGACGAGCCCAGTGCCGCCCTGGATGATGCTGGTCGCACCCTGTGGCAAGAAACCCTGCAAGAGCACCGCCAGACCGGGGCCACCATCATCATCGCCGAGCAGTTCGCCCGCGACCCGGCCTTTGAGGAGCTGGGCGGCCTGCGC
>CAZVHE010000170.1:0-3834 GCA_964627705.1 uncultured Chthonomonas sp. | reverse complement strand
GTAGCTCAGTGGATAGAGCGCTTCCCTCCGGAGGAAGAAGTCGGAGGTTCGAGTCCTCTCGGCCGGGCCATTTTCAGGCTCTCGTTCCCGAAACATGGGTGACATTTCGTTCCGGACACATAGGTGACACCAGGCCACCATGGCTCTGTTGCCCCGGTTCAGTTTAGGGTAACTATGCAGCCATGACCGACACTTCTCACCACGACGCCAAGATCGCGAAGATGGTGTTTCGCACCGTCTATCCGCACTACGTCAAGAAGGTGGAAGCCAAGGGGCGCACCGTGGCGGAGTTGCACGAGGTCATCACCTGGCTCACAGGGTACGACGAAGCCGCCCTTCAGCACCACCTCGATCACGACACCACTTTCGAGGAGTTCTTCGCCGGGGCCACGCTCAATCCGAACGCCCACCTCATCACGGGCACCATCTGCGGGTATCGCGTTGAAGAGATCACCAACAAGCTCACCCAGCAAGCCCGCTACCTTGACAAGCTCGTGGACGAACTGGCCAAGGGCCGCAAAATGGAGAAGATTCTGCGGCAACCTAGCCCCGCCTAGCCCCACCTAGAGCACCCCCACCAGACCCACCCGGCGCGACACCGCGCCCCCGCCTCGCGTAGGCTCAAGGAATGGCCTTGGCCGCAGCCCTCACCAGCCTCCGCGAGAACTGGCGACAATCCATTCTCAGCGCGGTGGGCGTCGCTATTGCCAGCATCGCCATCCTCCTCCTGGTCAGCATCGGTCTCGGCGTGCAAAAGGACATCTCCGCCCAGGTCGAAGACCTCGGCGTCAACATCCTCATCGTGCTCCCCGCTCGTGTCGAGCTGGGCAGCATGAACTTCAACCCCAATTTCGGCGGTCAAAGCTTCCTCAGCCAAGACGACGCCAACCGCATCGCCACCATCCCTGGCGTCCGCGAAACCGCCATGCTCACCTTCGCCGGCGGGGGCCTCAAGGTCGGCGAGAAGTCCGCCTACCCCCTCACCATCGCCGCCACCCCGGCCTGGTTTGCCATGCACGACGCCAAGATCGCGGAGGGCCAGTTCTTCAGCGCCACCAGCGAGGTCAAGAACCCCATCGTCCTCGGGGCCATCGCCAAGGAGACCCTCTTCGGCACCGAAGACGCCCTCGGCAAAAAGGTACGCCTCAACGACGAAGAGTTCGAGGTCATCGGCATCCTCAAAGATGAAGGCGACAGCGAGAGCATGTTCAGCATGCAGTCCTTCGCCAACGTGGCCTACATTCCCTTCGACACCTGGAAGCAGAACCATCCGGACGCCCAAATTGACCGCATCATGGTGCAGTTCGACCCCGCCACGGACCCCAAAACGCTCGTTCCCGCCCTGGAAAAAACGCTCGGCGAACGGCTGGACTACCAGCAGTACAGCGTGCTGACCCAAGAGGACCTGCTCGGCCTCATCTACAAGGTGATGGGCATCCTCGGCACGCTGGTGGTCGGTCTCACCAGCATCGCGCTTTTTGTGGGCGGCGTCGGCATCATGACGGTTATGCTCATGTCCGTCAACGAGCGCCGGGTCGAAATCGGTATCCGCCAGGCCTGCGGTGCCACCCGAAAAGACATCTTCCGGCAGTTCCTCATCGAGGCCGTGCTCATCGGGCTTGCGGGTTCCTTCGCCGGGCTGCTCGTCAGCGCCCTCGTCAACTCCGTGCTGGCCGCCACCACCAGCATCAAGCCGCTCATGACGTGGGGCACGGTGGCGCTGGCGTTCGGGGTTGGCGTCGGGGTGGGCGCGATCTTTGGTGCGTGGCCGGCGCGTCGCGCGGCCAATCAAGATCCGGTCGTCAGCCTAAGAAACCTCTAAAGTCACTGGCCGTGCACGCTGCACGAAACCCGGGTATTGCCATCACCCAGGGTGTAGGTGCCGTGTTGCGGGCAACTTGGCACTTCCTTGATGTAAGTGGGCGCGAGGTCGGTCATGTCCGGCACATCCGCCGGCACCGCGCCAGTCGCCGCCATCCATTGCGCTTTCGCGTCGTTCAGCTTGCCTCGGTTAGCCTCGCAAGCCCGTTCATGGGTGCGCTGGCGGGTGTATTGCCAGGCGGGCACGGCGATCATCGCCAAGATGCTGATGACCAAGACCACAATCATGATCTCGATCAGCGTAAACCCTCTCTTTTTGAACTGACGATGCACCAGCAACCCTCATGTTATTGGTTGCTGGTGTAAGCCTCCTTAGGGTCATGAAAAAAACCGACAGGCGACCCTAAGGGTTGGGGTCGCCGGCCTTCGCCACAAATTCCGCCAGGGTCATGGCTCCCAGGTCGCCATCCTCGCGACTGCGCACGCTGATCGTGCCATTCTCCACGTCTTGGTCGCCCACCACAATCATGTAGGGCACCTTTTGCTTCTGGCTCTCGCGAATCTTCTTGCCCAGGGTTTCGCGGCGGGCATCCACTTCCACGCGCCATTTCGGCACGCTCTCCAAGGTCACCGGGGCAAACTCCAGTTCATCCTCGGTCACTTCGCGGGCCGGGACAAATCCTTGCAGGGCCTCGGCAATCGCGTAGGCGTAGCCGTTGTGACGGTCGGCAATTGGCAGGATGTTCACTTGCACCGGCGCCAGCCAGAACGGGAACGCCCCGGCGTATTGCTCCGTCAGCAGGCCAATCATGCGCTCCAGCGAACCAAACGGCGCGCGGTGGATCATGATTGGGCGGTGGCGCTGGCCATCCTCGCCCACGTATTCCAGCTCAAAGCGCTCGGGCAGGTTGTAGTCCACCTGCACGGTGCCCATCTGCCACTCGCGGCCGAGGGCGTCTTTGATGATGAGGTCGAGCTTGGGGCCATAGAACGCCGCATCCCCCGGGCTGACTTCGAACTCCAGGCCCAGATCATGACAAGCATCCACAATCGCTTTTTCGGCCGCCATCCAGTTCTCATCGCTGCCCACGTACTTGGAGCTTTCCGGGTCGCGCGTCCCCACCCGCACGCGGTATTCGCTCAGCCCCAGTTGCCGCAGCACCACCATCATCAGGTCCACCACACCCTTGAACTCGTCGCCCAGTTGGCTGGGCGTCACAAAGAGGTGGGCGTCATCCTGCGTAAAGCCGCGCACCCGCAGCATCCCCGCCAGTTCCCCGCTCTGCTCGTAGCGGTACACGGTTCCGAATTCGGCCAGGCGCACCGGCAGGTCGCGGTAGCTGCGCAGTTCGCTCGCATAGATTTCGATGTGGAACGGGCAATTCATCGGCTTGAGGATGAACACCTCGTTCTCATCGTCCTGCATGAACGGGAACATCTTGTCGCGGTAGGTCAGGATGTGGCCCGACTTCTCATAGAGCCGCTGGCTAGCAATGTTGGGCGTCACCACCGGCAGGTAGCCCCGGCGGCGCTGCTCATCGCGCAGAAAGTCATTCAACGTCTCGCGCAGCGTGGCGCCCTTGGGCAACCACAGCGGCAGACCCGGCCCCACCTTGTCGCTAAAGATGAACAAGCCCAGTTCGCGGCCCAACTTGCGGTGGTCGCGCTTCTTGGCTTCTTCCAGGTTGTGCAGGTATTGGTGTAGGTCGTCCTTGGTCTCAAAAGCCGTGCCGTAGATGCGCGTGAGCTGCTTGTTCTTCACGTCGCCTCGCCAATACGCCCCGGCGATGGACATCAGCTTGAAATGCTTGATCTCGCCCGTGGCCTCCACGTGCGGGCCTCGGCACAGGTCAATAAAGCGGTGGGTGTTGCCCTGCTTGTCCGTGCCTTGCTGGTCATAAAACGTGATCGGGTCTCCGTCGGGGATGGCGTCCAGCAGTTGCAGCTTGTATTCCGCCACTTCGGGGCCGCTACCCAGCGTCGTCTCTTCTAGAATGATGCGGCGGGCATCCT
>CAZVHE010000169.1:0-3844 GCA_964627705.1 uncultured Chthonomonas sp. | reverse complement strand
CTCGAGCCAGGGCGGGCAAAACGGTGCGAGAAACGCGAGGGCCGTTGAAAGGGCGAGGGAAATGGCGGGCAGGGCGGATAGTTGGGCCCCTCAACCCGTCATACTCGGCCTTGACCCGAGTATCGGATCGGGCAGGCGGCGGGCCGGTCCGGGGGCGGGGGAGTCGGGTTCATCACAAAGGACACAAAGAGGGACACAGAGGACACAAAGGGGGGAGTGCGGCGTACAGGATCATTTATGGTACGCTGACGACATCGATCTGCCCCTGAGGGTCAGCCATGAATGAGATGAAACCCCGCGACCTGTCGGACCTCGACACCCTGGACGACTTCCTCGACGAGGAAGGCATTCGGGAAGAGGCCACCCTGCGTGCGGTCAAGACCGTCATCGCCCTGCAACTGCGTCAGGCCATGACCGACCGCAACATGACCCTGTCCGCCATGGCCGCCGAAATGGACACCAGCCGGGCGCAACTGAACCGGGTGCTGGACCCGGAGGAATTCAATGTGACGCTGGAAACCCTGAGCCGCGCCGCGAAGGTGGTGGGGCGGGGGCTGAAGGTGGAGTTGGTTTAGGGCAGTGATGATGTGCCAAGTCTCAATCTCGGAATAGCTACCAAGAAGTGGTCTTGGTTATGTCAAAGCGCTCGGCTTCAACTCGCTCGTTGAGTCCTTTTAGTTCTGCCACCAAGCCGGAGTGCAACTCATCGACGGGGTCGTATTCCAGCACTTTCAGATTTCGGTTCTCGCGAAGAGAAACTTTTCGATCAGGTTCAAAACCAGCGCTAGCAAGAAAGTAATGGGGCGTCTGGGTCGGAAACCCAAAGTTCTGATTTTCAAGCAACAAGTTTACGTCCGGATCCGTATAGCCGGATCCGATGAAAACAAAAGTGTGCGTTAATAGAGCTGCATCAAAAGCCTGATAGAAAGATAAGTGCTTTACTCGCGCCCTCGCATAATCTTTCTGGGTAAAAATGAGATTATCCGGGGAGTTAAGATTTCCGTGCACTTTTATGATATATCGACCGTTTCCTCTCAGAAACTCGGCCGAGTCTGGATCGGAATGGTTCTTTATTATGTGGGAGCCGCGATGAATGCTTCCGACGTGGCGTTCATAAATGTCATCAAAATTCAGAGAAAAAACGATCCTACTGTCTAGATCGAGAATTTGCTGGTGAATTTCTGCAGGCGGAAATGCCGGAAGCGAGAACGTTCGGCGCAGATAAGGCACCCAGCCCTCGTCAAAGCGCTTCTTAAGGCATTCGCATGCATGTAAGTAATCGCCGGCATTAATGGCCGTTTGCACAGGTTCTAAAGCGGTCTTATCAGGACAATCTTCGAGCGCCTTCTCGAGAAACGTCTTCCACATTGGCGGCCTAACATCATTCTCGCCCAGAGAGTGGCGCGAAACGCCGCTTCCCAACACGAACACCGCGCGCCGCCGCGCTATGTCGTTAACTAGGCTGTCAGGCCACTCAATCACGTGGTGCGCCTCAGCAAGCCCTGAGCTACCCGCTTAAATATGTCTTTGGAGTCCTTGACCTTAGAGAAATGAGCGCCGACGACGCCGTCCCGGGCGGTCAAGCCGAATATCGGCGTGTGGTGACTTTGGGACATGGGGACCAGGCTAAATAGATTGGGAACTGTTCCGATCTCATAATCTTCGTTCAGGCTACCGGCTAGCCCGTTATTGAGAATCACTGCATCTATCTGAGATCTGATGTTCTCATATGCTTGAACCGCTCTCCTCTGTCCTTGGCTGTCTCTCTTCGCCAAATAACTTTGAGTCACATACCCTATAAAGGTAGGTCTGCTGTAATGCAGGTTTGGAACGCTGTCTTTTCGTTTTACGTTTTCAAGAGCCCTCGTCCAATCCAACCACCAGTCGTCTATCCAGTTAGCAATATTCTCGAACGCTTTAAGAGAAAAAATATCCAGAGAAACGGGACTTATAAAATAGTCTGAGCTGAGCATTATGGATCGATTGAGGGCTCCAAGCGAAGGGCTAACATCAAAAAACACGTAATCATAATCGCTAAGCATTTCCAGAAGCGCTGAAAATACCAAGCTAGTTCTGATGCCCCTAACTTCACCAGACTTTGCTTCACCCCAGTCTTTGGCTAAGAGGTCTTCCGTAAGGGCTAGGCGTGGGTCTCCTGGGATGACATCAACCCCGAAGCGAACGGATTTCTTGACGGTTATTTTCTTGCTGTAGCCTTCGCCAAGAGCAAGCGGCTCTATAACTTTAAATATTGTGAATGAAGAATTATCGGAATATATTTTCTCGATTACTTCATCTTTAAAGAAATATTGCGTTGCGTTGCATTGAGGGTCGGCGTCAACTACGCAAACTCGCTTTCCTTCGTGAAGCGCGATGTACGCTGCAACATTACATAGCAGGGTCGTTTTGCCGACCCCGCCTTTGTTGTTAAAGAACGCGACGGATTTCACTGCGTAACCTTTATCGCTGCTATGAAAGAGAAGCCCGAAACGGGTCAGCCGTTAAAGCCCACCGCACCTTGGACGCATAAGCGCACACCGAGATTCAAGCCTAGCTTTGGACCCCGCCTGGCGCAATCGTCGTCCGCTTCCGGCGATCATTTTGGAGATTCTTCGTCTCCGGTCCGAGCGCTAAGCCCCACGTCACGTCCGCCTGCGCGTATCAATATGCCACATGCGGAAAACATCCCCCCGGGCACTCCCCCTACCCCCGCCCCTTCCGGAACGCCTCCGCCTTCTCGGCTGCGGCCTCGGCCCGCCAGCGTTTCGGGGCCGTCTTGTCGACCTCCTCCCCCACGCCTGTCAGCATTTCGTTGGCGAACTCCAGGTCGAGGGCTTTCATTGTCTTGATCTCAGGCTACGCCCGACCTTCGGTCGTGCTCCGCGCTGCCCTCCGCTTCGTTCCGGGTCATCCCGCAGGAGGGCCGGCTGCGCCGCCCCTGTGAATTCAAGATGAAATCATGTCCTGCGCAAAGTCCAGATCGAGGAGTTTCATGCGTTTGATTTCATCCCTGAGGCGCGCCGCCTCCTCGAACTCGAGGGTGGCGGCGGCCGCGCGCATCTGTGATTCCATGTCCTTGAGCGCGGCCTGGAAGTTGGAGCCGGTGAAGGGGCGGGCTTCTTCCTTGAGGCCCGGCGCGGTCAGGCGGTCCATCGCGCGGCTCTCATAGGGGCTGGCCAGGATCTCCTTGATGTCGCGCTTGACGCTTTCGGGGGTGATGCCGTGGGCGGTGTTGTATTCGACCTGTTTGGCGCGGCGGCGATTGGTCTCGGCGATGGCGCGCTCCATCGAGCCGGTGGTCTTGTCGGCATAGAGGATGACGCGGCCGTCGACGTTGCGGGCAGCTCTACCGATCGTCTGGATCAGCGAGGTTTCGGAGCGGAGGAAGCCCTCCTTGTCCGCATCCAGGATGGCGACCAGGCCGCATTCGGGGATGTCGAGCCCCTCGCGCAGCAGGTTGATGCCGATCAGCACGTCAAAGGCGCCGAGGCGGAGGTCGCGCAGGATCTCGATACGCTCCAGGGTGTCGACGTCGGAGTGCATATAGCGGACGCGGACGCCCTGTTCGTGCATGTATTCCGTCAGGTCCTCGGCCATCTTCTTGGTGAGCACGGTGACGAGGGAGCGGTAGCCGGCGCGGGCGGTGGCCTTGACCTCGTCGATGACGTCATCGACCTGGTTGCGGGTGGGGTCGGAGACGGGGCGGATCTCTACGGGCGGGTCGATCAGGCCGGTGGGGCGGATGACCTGTTCGACAAAGACGCCGCCGGTCCGGGCCATTTCCCACGGGCCGGGGGTGGCGCTGACGTGGACCGTCTGGGGCCGCATGGCGTCCCACTCCTCG
>CAZVHE010000168.1:0-3876 GCA_964627705.1 uncultured Chthonomonas sp. | reverse complement strand
AGAACGACGTGTGGAGCCAAACAGCGGTGGTCATTCACGGCTCCAGCATCTACGCCTATGGGGCCTCTGCGGTGACTGTGCAGGGCTGGGTGAATGACACCCGAATTCAAGACACCTTCATCGCCACGCCCTTCAATGCCGTGGATGCCACGCTGGCGGCTGTGGGCACCTACAACAACATCTTCGACGGCCGGTTTGAATGCGGGCCGAAGTCCTCGATCATTCACGGGGGCACGGGCAAGGGGTGGAGTCGAGGCGCCACCACCCGGCGTGTCAGCCCGATCGTGAGCGCCATGCGGCCTGTGGGGCCTCAACTCGTGCCCGCCAACTGACCAGCTTGCCCCGGTAGCTCAGCGGATAGAGCAGCGGCCTTCTAAGCCGTTGGCCGGAGGTTCGAATCCTCTCTGGGGCACCAACATCCCTGGTTAATCTTCGTCGAGCGAAGCCAAATCAGCCTCAGTGATGGGGCCGTTTTGCTCTTCCCACCAAGCGATGTGATCAATCATCAGGCGTTCGACGAGTCTCGAAAGAGAAGGCTGGTAGATCGTGTTCTTGGCGATGTACTGGAGCTTGCGCTTTACGTCGGGGTTCATTGTCACCCCCATGTGCGGACGCTTTCTCTGTTTGGTCATTCTTGGCCCTCGGTGATAATCAAATCTTACCCGATCAGATTTTTTTGCGCAATAGGTTGACAACTCGGTGATAATTTGGTATAACAGTTTCACCAGCCAAGAAAGTGCCCCGGCGATGCGCAAACATCCCGAGGCGTGGTTGGTGGGAATCCAGAATGGCCACCCAACTAATCCAGAATACCTCTGCGAGCGAATACGCTCAGTGCCCCCTCACGACCCTGGTCTTTGCCCGCAAGGACAGTGCCGACGTTATTGCAGAAACGCTCCTCATGGGAGTGGCGGGCTTCATGCAGTCCGTGCGCGCTCTGCCCGAAGTAGAGCAGCCCTACTGGCTGGAGTGTGTCATCACGCGCCTCTCCTTCCATCATGCGTTCACCGCCGTGCCCAACGCGGATGACGATGAAGCTGTGAACGCCGCCGAGCGGGTTCGATTTGCGGAAATCCTCGATGAGTACGGGTTTGACCTGTACGCCCGCATGGTGCGCGAGACCCCCGAACTGTGGAACAAGGTGGCCCTGAGCTAATGGAACTCGCCAAGCGACTCGTGAGCCCCTTCGACTCGATCCGCCGCGTCCATGAGAGCGGGGCGGAGTATTGGTCGGCCCGTGAACTGATGCCCCTCCTCGGCTATGCCAAGTGGGAGCGGTTCGATTCAGCCATTCAGCGGGCGAAACTGGCCTGCCAAAACTCGGGGATCAATCCCGAGGATCAGTTTCCCGGCGCCGGGAAGCAGATCGCTTTTGGGAAAGGGGCGGCTCAAGACGTTCAGGATTACCACCTGACGCGCTATGCCTGCTACTTGGTGGCCATGAACGGCGACCCCCGCAAGGAACAGATCGCCCAGGCCCAGACCTACTTCGCCGTAAAGACCAGAGAGGCAGAGATTCAGGCCCCTCGCAACTTCAAGGAGGCATTGCAGGCCCTCATCGCCCGCGAGGAGGAGAAGGAACGCCTTGAGGCCCGTGTGAAGGAACTGGAGCCCTTTGCCGCTTGGGCCGAGGACATGCTCAAGAACTCGGAAGGGGTCTCGATCCGCGATGCGGCCAAGGTCATGAACACTGGCCAGCGGCGGCTGTTCACCTTCCTGCGCGAACGTGGCTACCTCATGGCCGACAACACGCCATACCAACGGCACGTGGATTCGGGCCTGTTCGTTGTTTCAGAGCGGCAGTGGTTCGATAAGGAGCGTCAGCCGAGGCTCTACGTAAAGACGCTCATCACGCCGAAAGGAGTCCGTAGGATTCAGGAGGAGATGTCGCGGCCGGGAGCTGTCATCACGCCCCGTTCTGCATAGCGAAGAGGAGCGGCCCCGCCTAGAGCGGGGCTTCTCTCTTTACGGCTTCAGCGTGCCCGCCAGCATGAAGTAATCGCGCCGGTTGCCACGGTGGAACACGTAGGTGGTCATGGTGACCATGTACTTGTTGTCCCTGGTCAGCGACACGCGGGCCTTGCCCACGCCCTGGGCCTCGATCATCTCCGTGGCCGTGGTGGGCGAGTAGTGCGGCGTTGCCAGCTTGAACCGGGATTCGTATCGCTCCTGGCCGATGGTTTCGACGACGATCCACTGCTTTGCGCCCTGGCCGTCTTGCACATAGGAGGGAGCCCCCTTCACAGGGAGCACGCGCTCGGGCGGCATCCCATTGTCGCTCAGGAAGGTGACCTTCACGCGGAACACGTCGTTCCGCTCACGCTCCCGCTTGTTGCGCAGCGTGTAGGTGACTTCTCGAACGCCGCCACTCTCCTGCATCGCGTATTCGATGATCTCGTACTCGCGGTGGCCACTAAAGTCTCGGGGCAACCGGCCAGCTTCCAGGGCGCTGGGCTCTCGCAGCTCACGCGGAAAGGAGGTCACGAACGAAGTCGATGCTGTGGGGCCAGTCACTTGGCCCGTGATGGCGGCCATCATCAGGAGGGTCGTCATGCCCGCAATACTACCACACGGCAAAATTGCACAAAACGGGCAAAGTCGGGCCTCGCTCTTGTTGTCGTAGACGTACGTCTGCTGGGTTCTTGAGGCTAATCTTCCCGCCAATTGTTGTCAGGTTGAACCTGGGTTCAGGGACCCATTATCCGCCCCATTCCCTTTTTTGAACCTAAATCTAGGGGTTTGACAACAAAACGAAGCAACCTGCTCGAAAATTGTTGTCAGCCACCAAAAGCCTTTCGGATCCGCTCATCCCTTCGGTCCCTATAAACCGAGAGCATTTTGGGGTCCACGTGGCCAACGATGTCCATGATGGTTCGGTCGTCTACGCCGGCATCCACAAGGCGCGATACGGCCGCCGCTCGTAAGTCATGGATTGTCAGCCGGTCTTCGGGCTGGAAGGGCGCGATTACGCGGTCCAAGTGGTTGTAGGTGACAGGCTCTCCGTGGTCATCACGGAAGGCGTACCCCTCGGGGGCCATGAAACCCCGCAAACGCTCTGCCAGGGCCGCTGGAAGGGCAACGCGCCGCCCTTCTCCCTCCTCCCGCTTCTTGAGCCGCCCCGTCTCCTTACGGTGCGACCGTTGGCGCTGAATGGTCAGGATTCCGTCTGCACTGAGGTCCGAGGCCATCAGGCCGCAGGCTTCCCCCTTGCGAAGCCCCAGCGTGGCCATGGTCCAAATCAGGCCGTACACCCAGTGGCCTTCGAGGTTCTTCAGCAGCTCATCGGCGCGCTCTCCGACATTGAGCCTGGCTCTGGACTTCTTGCTCTTCAGCTTCACGGTGCGCAACATGGACAGGAGCGCGTAGTCTGCCTCGCGGTGGGCTATGGCCAGCTCGAACATCTGCCGCAGGACGGTGCGGGCTAGGCTCTGGGAGGAGCCGGAGGTGAGCTTGGTGATCGAGGCCGCCAGGATGGCGGGAGTCAGCTCGGAGAACTTATAGTGGCCGATGTCCGGGCCGAGGTGCAATTCCCACAGGGCTCCGTAGCGGTCCATGGTGGTGGGAGTCACCCTAGATTGAAGCCAGTCGCGGAAGTGCAGGTGGACGAACTCACTGAGCGAGCCGCGCCGGTACACATTGCCCGACGTGGCCCGCTCGTAGTTCTTGAGGACTTCCTCTTCGGTCCTACCGTAGACGAAGCGACGCGGTAGGCCACCTTTCGTGGGAAGCCCCATCATGTACCGACCGTCTTCCCGCTTGGTGATCTTCGGCACCCGGCGATTGTAGCGCGAGGCGGTCCACTGACGCCCTGGTAATTCTGTCAGGAATGAAGGGCGACACCGTGAGGATGGCGTCATCAATCAGCTTCTGGATCCG
>CAZVHE010000167.1:306-3993 GCA_964627705.1 uncultured Chthonomonas sp. | reverse complement strand
GAAAAGTGGAGAGGAACCCCGAGGCCATGCTGGACCGGGCGAGCCGCTGGGCGGCGTGCCACTGGATGCGCTGGGCCAGGCTGTTGGCCATGCCGTGGTAAAGGCACACATGGCCGTGGGGGGCGGTGCGGAATTTGAGCTGATCCAGCGGCACGTAAGCGTCAATCTTCAGCTGGTGGATGGTCGCGGGAGGGAAGTACCAACGGTAAACCCCCGGCTCATCCGGGATGTTGGCCCATTTGTTGGCCCTCAGGCTGGAGACGGGTTGGGATTCTCTCAAGGATCAGAAATCAGTTGTCGAGCCCTATCGATGGATAGGAAACCACTGGTCGTCAGGCAACTCGTCAATGAAAACCGTTCTCGGGTCCGTGCCATATGAGTTTAGGGGAAAGTAGCGAATCTGGCGCTCGCGAACGACAACCGAAAGGTCTCCCTGGAGCCGATGGTACTTTCCTGAGTACTCGTAGAAACATCCCGTACCCGCCCTCTTTCCAATGGAGAAGTCCACTGCCAAACCGGGGCTATCGTTCCACTCCTTCATGTGCTCGTACAAAGAAGGAGAACCTGACCTGGCTATGAAGGGATGAAAGTCTGACTGCACACGCGGACCACCAACAATAGTCCCTACTCCGATGCACTTATCAAAGTGATTGGCATAGCCCTCGGGGTACGTCTCCAACGGCGACTTCAAGAGCCGGTCATCTTTAAGATACTTTTCATCCGCGATGACTTGCAGTGAGCGGAGCGGCATGGCTCCGTGATCCTGCGCATAGAGTTCCAGGGCCACCCCAATCTGTCGAAGCCGGACGGCATTGCTGGAAAGATGAGCGTTCCGCTTCGCCGAGACGGTCGCACCAAAGGTCAGCCCAGCCAACGCCGCAATGATGCCCAACGAGACCAGTAGCTCAACCAGGGTGAACGCGCGAGATTTCATGCGCGGCGCACCTCCGGCCACCATTGCGCACAAAGCGATGAGATGGCGACGGCCGTCAAGATCGCCGACAAAACGTAGCGAATGGGGGTCTCCGCCATCATAAGAGCGTCGGCTCCCATCACATACGCAAGACTGTAATGGGAGGTGTAAATGTTGAGGAGCGAAATGACGAGAAGGAATGCGCCGAAGGCACCGTGAAGACGCGATCCCCACCTGGCGAGCCCGAGGGAGGCGAGGAGTGTGAGGAGTCCAAAGATCACGGACGAGGCAAAGACGAGGCCAAATCCCACTCTCTGCATCGTAGGAATCTCCATCAGCAAGTACGTGACCATGGAGAATCCTGCCGCCAGCAGATGTAATTTCAATTCAAAAACCCTCCTCTATCGACCCTAACGGAGCGAAGCGTACTCGGGTTGCGCGGAGAGAAGTCTACAAACCGAGCGAGCTTTTCATAACGAACTGCGGGGATGAACCTTCTGCTGCCGACTCCGCCTACCCCGTCACGGACAACTGCCGCGCCCGCAGCCGGTCCACCGCCACCGCCACCAAGATAATCACCCCGGTGAGGACCACTTGCACCCAATTGGAGAGCCCCACCGTGTTGCACCCCATGTTGATCGTCGCCATCACCAGCGCCCCCACGGAGGCCCCCACCAGGTTGCCCTGGCCGCCGCTGAGGCTGGCCCCGCTTAGCCCGGCGGCTTTGCCCAGGATCTCCGCGATGATGGGGAGGAGCGGACCGCCCTTGGCCAACACGTAGCCGTGGCCCCGATAGGTGGCGGTGACGGAGTCATCCTTGCGCAGGGCGGCATCGGCTCCGGTGGGGAGTGCTTCTTGCCCCTGAGCGAGGGGCAGCGAGGCGCGCAGTTGGCCCGCGGACGAGAGGACGAGCAGTTCGGTCTCCACAGCCCGCATGCGGACCCTGGATCGTTAGAACTGTTCGTCCCGTTGGGATGTCTCCTTGGGCGGCGCGAGCTTACGCTCGTGGGGGCGGGGGAGGGCTTCAAAATGAGAATGGCCATGCGCACGCAGGCCGCCATGAAATGGTTGGAGTCAAGAGTGGTGGAGGATAGGGGGCTCGAACCCCTGACCTCCTGCATGCCATGCAGGCGCTCTCCCAGCTGAGCTAATCCCCCACTCGGATGGCCGGAGCCACTGGAGCGTCAATTAAACCCTACGCCCAGGGCATCGGTCAAGCAGACCTAAGGCCAGCGCACCCGTGCGGGGCGCGACAGGGGATTACAATAGGGCCATGCAGATCCCGCGACCGGCGCAAATCATCGCCCGCGCGGTGCCTGCGTACCAGGGGCAGCTCTTTCTGGTCGGCGGGGGCGTGCGGGATGCCCTGCTCGGGAAGGGCGAGAGCGCGGACCTCGACCTGGTGACGACCAAGGACGCCCCGACCCTCGCTCGGCATTTGTTTGACATCGGCGTGAGCGATATCCCGCCGGTGACGTACGAGCGGTTTGGCACGGCCATGGTGCAGGTGGCCGGGGCGCAGATTGAGCTGGTGACGGCCCGGCGTGAAAGCTACCGGGGCGACAGCCGCAAGCCGGAAGTGGAGCCCGCCACCATCCTAGAAGACGCCCAGCGCCGCGACTTCACCATCAACACGCTCCTGCAGGACATCTTCACCGGTGAGGTGCTGGACCCCCTGGGAGTGGCCCGGGAAGACCTGGCGGCAGGCATCCTGCGCACACCTCTGGACCCGGTGCATACGTTCCGTGAAGACCCGCTGCGGATGCTACGGGCCGTGCGATTCCGGTGGCAATTGGATTTGCAGTACGCCGAGGGGCTGGCCGAGGCGATCCAGGCCGAAGCGAGTCGTCTGAGCATCATCAGCCAGGAGCGCATCCGCGATGAGCTGGTGAAGATGATGCGTAACCCGCAGGCGAGTCGCGCTTGGCAAGACCTGAGCGACCTCGGGTTGCTGGCGGAATTTTTGCCCGAACTCCTACCCCTGCAAGGCTGCGAGCAAGGCGACTATCACCACCTGGATGTGTGGCACCACTCCTTGGCCGCGCTGGACAACACGGCCGGGGATGAGGCGGTGGTGCGCTGGGCGGCGCTGCTGCACGATATCGCCAAGCCCGCCACCAAGGGCAGCAAGCCGGATGGTCGGATCACCTTCTATGGGCATGAGTCGGAAGGGGCGCGCATGGCCATGACCATCCTCTCAAGGCTCAGGTTTCCGCATCGCGAGGCGCTGCAGGTCAGTGCGCTTATCCGCCACCACATGCGCTTTATGGGCATGCCGAAGGTGTCCCCGGCGGCCGCGCGGCGCCTGGTGCGTGACCTGGGCGAAAACTTGGAACCCCTGCTTCGCCTATGCGATGCCGATGCAGGGGCGCTGAAGGCGGGCGTGCGCACGTTCTATTCGGACAATGTGCGGGCGGTGCTGGCCACCTTGCCACCCCCGGTGGAAGCCAAGAACCCCTACGAGTCGCCGCTCACCGGCGAGCAGATCATCGCCTTGTGTGGGTTGGAGCCCGGCCCGGCAGTGGGGAACCTGAAGCAGTGGCTCAGCGACTTAGTGGTCGAAGGTCAGATAGAACCGGGCGACGAGGCGGCGGCAACCGCTATGCTGGAAGAACTGCGGGCCAACGCAACCGAATTTGCGCGGGTCTCGTTAGGTGAAAGAACGGTATGAAGTCCCCTGCCCCTGATCAATCATCGGCGTTCCGCCCCTGGTTCTGGGTCATCCTGCTGGCACTCCTCGTACTGGCCGGGTTCGTTTACGGGCCCTTCATTCA
>CAZVHE010000167.1:0-296 GCA_964627705.1 uncultured Chthonomonas sp. | reverse complement strand
GGCGATTTTGTGGCCGGCCATTCTGGGCGTCTTGCTCTACCCGACGTCCCAGCGAATTGCGGCGTACTTCAACCGAAAGCAGTTCGCCATCATCGCTCCTGCGCGGGATCCCGAAACGAAGGCGATCAAGTGGGCGAAGCGACCGCTGGAGGGGATCGGCAACACCCTGGGCCCGCTCTTCACGGTGCTGGGGCTAATCTTTGTGGTCTTGGGGCCGCTTTCGACGGCAGGCATCATCGCCGTGGCTGAAGCCCGGCAACTGGTGGCCGAAATCAATGCCGAAGCCGAGCCTCGGG
>CAZVHE010000166.1:0-3995 GCA_964627705.1 uncultured Chthonomonas sp. | reverse complement strand
TGTAACCTATGTGTCCGGAACGAAATGTCACCCATGTGTCGGGTATGGACAGAGAAAGAGTGGTGCCGCAAGCCGGACTCGAACCGGCGACCCAAGCATTTTCAGTGCTTTGCTCTACCAACTGAGCTACCGCGGCACACTGGCGCGGATGACGGGGCTCGAACCCGCGACCTCCGGCGTGACAGGCCGGCGCTCTAACCAACTGAGCTACACCCGCGTGGGAATGAAAGATTAGCACTTGCGGCTTCGCAGTCGCAAGGTTTCAGGACTCCCTTGGGTCCCTCGCCAAGAACTCCCGCACGATTTCGGTCTGGTGGACCCCATCCAGCAGGAAGGAATCGTGCCCGTGCGGCAGGTCAATCTCGTGCCACTCGGCGTAGGCGCCGCCTTCACGCAAGGCAGCGGCCAGGGCCACGCTTTGGTGGCTGGGGTACAGCCAGTCGCTGGTGAAGCTCGTCAGCAATACATCGGCCTGCACCATGCTCACGTCCCGCCCGTCGTACTGGTCAATCGCTTGGCTCAGCACCACCAGCGAGGCCGGATCGAAACGGTGGACGAACTTATGACCCTGGTATTGCAGGTAGCTGGCCACCTGGAACACCCCGTCGTCCCTCTTCTCACGGGCGAATTTGCGCTCGAACGCCGCCTCGCTCAGGTAGCTCAGGTGCCCCACCATGCGGGCCACAGCTAGGCCAGCCGCAGGGGGATGGTTCGCGTCGTAGTCGCCTCCATTCCAGGCCGGATCTTGCGTGATGGCCTGGCGGGCGGTTTCGTTGAATCCGATCTGGAGGGCGTTGTGGGCGGCGCAACTGGCCGTCATCCACACGCGCTGCACCCGCTGCGGAAACTGGCGTGCCCATTCCAGGGCCTGCATACCACCCATGCTGCCCCCAATGACCGCCGCGAGCCGATCTACGCCCAAGTGGTCGCAAAGGCACGCCTGCGCCGCCACCATGTCTTCGACCGTGATCTCGGGGAACCGCGAGCCGTAGCGGCGGCCGTCCTCCGGGTGGGCCTGCCAGGGGCCGGTAGTGCCTTGGCACCCGCCTAACGCATTGGTGCCGATCACGTAGTACCGGTCGGTATCAATCGCCTTGCCGGGCCCGATCAGGGCTTCCCACCAGCCGATGCAGTGGCTATCGCCGCTGAGGGCGTGGCACACCACAATCGCGTTATCCCCGTTGTAGGTGCCCCAGGTTTCGTAAGCCACCTGCACCTGCGGCAAGGTGACCCCGCACTTCAAGGGCAAGTCGCCAAGCGCAAAGTGACACCGCCCCTCGGCTTGAGGAGCGGTGCGTTCGTTCTCTTTGAAGAGGTCGTCTGGAGGTTGGGTCATGCGTTAGCTGCCGCCGCCAGGCCGCCAACCGCCGCGAGGGCTAGTGGACGGGGGCGCGGAAGGGCTATCGGTCGTGCCGGGCGGAGCCACCGGCGGAGCCGCTGCCGGGGGTGCCGTCGGGGTGGCCGAAGAAGGTGCCCCGGCTTGGGTAGCCCCGGCCACGTTGGTCAGTTGGAGCAAACGACCGAGTTCGCCACGATCTTTTGCGCGGAACAGCGCTTCCATCTGGTCTACCAATCCCGCCTCGACGAGCTTGGCCAGGCTCTGGTCCAGCGTCTGCATCTTCTGCTTGGCGCCGGTCTGGATGATGGAGTTGATTTGGTACGTCTTGTTCTCTCGGATGAGGTTGCGCACGGCGCTGGAGGCGTTGAGCACCTCGAAGGCGGCGATGCGGCCCCGGCCGTCCTTGCGCTTGATCAGCGTCTGCGAAACCACGCCCAGCAGGTTCACCGAAAGCTGCATGCGGATCTGCTGCTGCTGGTGCATGGGGAATACGTCCACGATGCGGTCCACTGTTTGTACGGCGTCCACGGTGTGCAGAGTGGCGAACACAAGGTGCCCGGTTTCCGCCGCCGTGATGGCAAGGTGGATGGTCTCCAAGTCGCGCATTTCCCCAACCAGGATCACGTCCGGGTCTTGGCGCAACACGTACTTGAGCGCGTTGGCAAAGCTATGGGTGTCCACATCCAGCTCGCGTTGGTTAATCAGCGCCACATGGTCCTCGTGAACAAACTCGGTGGGGTCTTCCACGGTCACGATGTGAACAGGCTGAGTGCGGTTGATCTTGTCAATCATCGCCGCCAGCGTGGTGGACTTCCCTGAACCGGCCGGACCCGTAACCAGCACCAGGCCGCGCGGGCGCTCGATGAAGTCGTAGCAGGCTTGCGGCAGGTTCAGCTCATCCATGCTCTGGATGTGGAACGGAATCACGCGGAAGACGGCCTGCGGGAAGCCGCGTTGCCAATACATGTTGCCTCGGAAGCGGGCCACCTTCGGGATTTCCAGCGAGAAGTCCAGTTCCTGGGTCTTGTTGAACTTCTCCACTTGCTCCGGCCGGAGGTGCTTGGTGAAGTTCGCCATGAACTCATCGGCGCCGTATTTCGGCACGTCTTCCCAGTGAATCAGTTCACCGTGCTTACGCAGGTAGACGCTACCCGTGTCGGTCTTGAAGTGGAGGTCCGATCCGTCTTGTTCGACGCACCGGGTGAGGAGGCCCAAGACGTCAGGCATTGCTGGCAGCTCCCGGGGCGATGCCGCGCGCCAAAGCTCGGCGCTCAAATTCGAGGATGTTGGTGCTCTTGGAGAGGGCCACTTCGTAGTCCACCTTCTTCTCTTCCACCAGTTTGAGCAGGTGGTTGTCGAGGGTCTGCATGCCGTACTCGCCTCCGGTCTGGATGTCGGAAATCAGCTGGTGCGTCTTGCCGTCCCGGATCATTGTGCGGATGGACGGGGTGACGACCATGACCTCAAATGCGGCGACGCGCCCCTCGATGTCGCAACGTGGAAGCAATGACTGGGAGACCACCGCTTGCAGCGTGACCGCGAGCTGAGTGCGGATCTGCTCCTGCTGTTCGGGGTCAAAAACGTCCACCACGCGGTCAATGGTTTGCGCGGCGTCCACGGTGTGGAGTGTGCTGAACACCAAGTGTCCGGTTTCCGCTGCGGTAATGGCGAGTTGGATGGTTTCCAGGTCGCGCATTTCCCCGACGAGGATGACGTCCGGGTTCTGCCGCATGATGTGGCGCAGGGCCTCGGCAAAACTGGACGTGTCCGTGCCCAATTCGCGTTGGTTCACGATGCACTTGCGGTCTTGGTGCACGTACTCAATCGGGTCCTCGATGGTGATCACATGGCGAGTGGAGTGCTCGTTGATGTGATTGATCATCGCCGCGAGAGAGGTGGATTTGCCGCTCCCGGTCGGCCCCGTGACGAGGATGAGCCCGCGCGGGAGCAGGGCCAGCTTCTTCGTCACCTCAGGCATGCCGATTTCATCAATCGTCTTGATGCGATAAGGGATGAGACGGAAAACGCCGCCCTTGCGCCCTTGCTGCCAAAACAGGTTCACACGGAACCGAGCCAATCCCGGAACGGCGAACGAAAGGTCGCATTCCTTGAAGTTGTTGAGCCGCTCGCGGCGCTCGTCGTTGAGCACCGCATCGAACATGGCATCGACTTCGCTTTCGCTGAGGGCCGGCATGTCCAGCCGCTTGAGATCGCCGCGCACCCGGAGGATGGGCGGATTGTTGACTTTGATATGGAGGTCGCTCGCGTCGACCTCCACCACGTGCTCTAGGAGCGACTTTAAGCGATCATAAGCGGCTGACATAAACGACCTACCGGCGAAGCATCTGCTTCAATTCCGAAACAATACCTGCGTATTGGATGGCGGTGGGTTCGTCCACGATGCCCGCCTTCACATAGCGCGCCAGGCCCTGGTTCATCGTCTGCATGCCCCAGTAGCCGCCCTCATTCATCAGGTGGTACAGGTCACCGAAGTGGCCATCTTCAATGGCTTTGCTCACGGTGGGCGTACAGATCAGGATTTCCGGTACGACCACACGGCCATTCCCGTCAGCCCGCGGCACCAGCTTTTGGGCGATGATGGCGCGGAGCGAGTTGGCTAGCCGCTGACAAAGGAAGCCCTTTTCGTGCGGCGGGA
>CAZVHE010000165.1:0-4037 GCA_964627705.1 uncultured Chthonomonas sp. | reverse complement strand
CTGGTCGACATTTGGGGCGGTTCGGATCGCGCCTACGCCGCGCGCAAGTTCTTCATCTACACCTTCGGGGCCAGTATCTTCATGCTCATCGGCATGATTGCTTTGGCCATGCAGATGCAGAAGGTGACGGGCGCCATGACGTTCGATCTCATCGCGATCCAGGCCCAGGTGGCCAACGGGGCGTTGTGGGCGAACGCCATGCAGTTGCAAACTGTGGTGTTCTGGACCTTCGCAGTGGCGATGATGGTCAAGTGTCCGATGTTCCCGTTCCATACGTGGCTACCGGACGCGCACACCGAGGCCCCCACGGCTGGTTCGGTCATCCTGGCCGGCGTCTTGCTGAAGATGGGCACCTTCGGGTTCCTACGCTTCTGCTTACCGCTCTTCCCCGAGGCCATGCAGAACGCGGTGCCGGTCTTGATGACGCTTTGTGTCATCGGCATCGTGTACGGGGCCATTGTGGCAACGATGCAGGACGATGTGAAGAAGCTCGTCGCCTACTCCTCCGTGGCGCACATGGGCTTTGTCATGCTGGGGATTGTTTCGCTCTCCAGCACGGGCATCCTGGGCGGGGCGTACCAACAACTAAACCACGGGATCAGCACGGGTGCCTTGTTCTTGCTCATCGGTTTGCTTTACGAGCGCATCCACACGCGTAAGTTCGCCGATATGGGTGGCTTGAAGGCGCAGATGCCGATCTTTGCGGCTCTGTTCCTCATCGTGATGTTCTCCAGTGTCGGCTTGCCGGGCACCAACGGGTTCATTGGCGAGTTCTTGGCTATGATGGGCGCGTTCCAGGCCGGGATGGCGGGGGCGTTTGGCCTCAACATTTGGCTGCCGGTCATTGCCGGGACGGGCGTGGTCTTTGCCGCGGTCTACTTGCTCAAGATGTTCATGAAGGTCTTCTACGGCCCCATTACGAACCAAGACTTGCTCCGGCTGAAGGACATCAAGACGCACGAGGTGGTGCTGGTGGGCATGTTCATCGTCCTCATCTTCTGGGGTGGGATTTATCCCAACACCTTTATGAAGCCGATGGAGAGCAGCCTCGGCGCGGCCCGTATGATGGCCGTGAACCCGCAAGGCATGCGGCCGAGTTGGAGTGAACCGCTCCACGAGATTGACCAAGACGGGAACCTGGTGCAGGTGCTACCGCGAGCAGAAGGGGTGGCCCTGGGTGAATACACCGTGCAACAGCAGATCGCCCCGGCGAACCACCACTTTGAAAATCTCCGCGAACCCGCCGAGGTGGCCCAACGATGAACAATTACGTGATTCCCACCATTGACTGGACGGCGGCCATGCCGGTGATTGTGGTGTTCGTCACCGGGATCGCCGCGCTTTTGATCGAGATGTTCCGCCCCCGGCAGAACAACAACGTCATCGTGGGCATCAGCCTCACGGGTCTGGCGGTGGCGGCTTACTTGCTGGCCTCCCAGGTCGGCATGCCGGCGATTGATACGTTTGCCGGGATGATCCGCCGCGACCATCTGGGCTTGATGCTGCAACTCCTGATGGTGGTGGCCTGCGGCCTGACGTTCCTTTTTGGCGAGAACTATTTGCGCGAACGCCGCATGGCGTACGGCGAGTTCTATCCGCTGGCGATCTGGTCCACGGCGGGGGGCATGATCATGGTGGGCACCGACCACCTCCTGATGATCTTCATCGGCCTGGAAGTGCTCTCCATTTCGCTCTACTGCATGGCGGGATTGGCGCGCGAAGAGCAGCGCTCGGCCGAATCGGCGCTCAAGTATTTCTTGCTCGGTTCCTTGGCCTCGGCGTTCTTGCTGTACGGCATTGCGTTCTTCTACGGCGCGACGGGCACGCTGAGCCTGACGCAAATCGGGATGAACGGTGCGCAGATGAACATGCAGATTTTGGCGACGGCCTTCGTCTTGATTGGCCTGGGCTTTAAAGCCTCGCTGTTCCCGTTCCACATGTGGACGCCGGACGTGTACCAAGGGGCGCCGACCAACGTCAGCGCGTTCTTGGCCACCGTCTCCAAGATTGCGGCCCTCGGCCTGATGGCGCGGATGTTGCCGGTGCTGGGGCAGACGCAAGACTTCTGGTTCCCGGTGCTGTTCTGGCTATCCATGCTCACCATGACGGTGGGGAACGTCTCGGCCATCGGGCAGACCGACCTCAAGCGTATGCTCGGCTTCTCGTCCATCGCCCACGCGGGGTACGTGATGGTGGCGCTGCTTGCCCACCTCAAGAATCCCAAGGTGGTGAGTCTGGACGCGATGGTGTTCTATCTCGCCGTTTACAGCGTGGCCACGATTGGTGCCTTTGCGGTGCTGACCCTAGCGGTGCGCAATGCGCAAGAAGACGCGCGGGCCTCGGCCCTGCACGGGCTCTGGAAGCGCAATCGCTTCGCGGCCGGCGCGTTCATTGTGTTCCTCATTTCGCTCATCGGTATCCCGTTCACCGGGGGCTTCTTGGGCAAGCTGTTGATCTTCCAGGGTGCGCTCAAGGCGGACCTGCTGCCGCTGGCCATCGTGCTGGGCGTCAACTCGGCGATCAGCGTGGCCTATTACCTTTACATGGCCAAGGCCGTATTTGTGGATGAAGAAGAGCTGACCGGCGCGCGCGTGGGCCAAACCTCGGGCGGCCTTAAACTGACTTGTGTGGTGTGTGCGGCAGCCGTGTTTGGATCATGGTTCTTCGGTTCGGCGGTCCAGAGCATGTTGGCGGCCCCGAACGAAGCCTCGGTGAAGGTCGAGCGACCCGTGATTGCCCAAACCCAGCACTAGGATTCGCAAGGGCAATTCCAAAACCCTCACTCTCTTTAACAAGAGGGCGAGGGTTTTTCTCTTCACGGGCGGCGCCTACGCGGCTCGCAATTTTGCCTTGTTGGCGGCGGCTCATCGGCTAAAGCCGTGTTGGTCCGGAAGTTGCTCACGGACTCCATCAGCCGGCTGGTCATCGCCTTAGCGTTCGAAAAGGTTTCGCTCGATCACGTCCATGCCGCTACCAGCAATCAGTGCCAGCGATTCTCGGGCGGCATCCTTGGATTGCTGGACGCCCTTCTGGACAATGAAGAGTCCAATTAAGATCGGAACGATTCCGAACACCCCCAGGGTGATCAGAACCTTTGTCTGAATACGTAAATGTTTGAGCCCGAACATGGAATGCTCCGGGACCCAATGGCCCTCCCAATACATTGTCGGCGACGAAATCTGACACTTCATTAAATGTCAGTAAAAGGCACGAAAATATACAACATACATCATGGGCCGAGTGATCATCGCCCCGAAAACGAAATCACCCTACCGCTCCGACCCATGAGGTCGAGAACGATAGGGTGATGTGTGCGCCGGCGAAGGCTTTAGGCGGCTTGCTTGTTGATGTTCCCGGCCTCCAGTTCGAATGCGGTGAGCTTGCCAATGATGTCTTGACTGACCTCACGCATTTCGCTCAAGGCTTGCTGGGCTTGCGCCTTGTTCCCGCTACTCATCGCCGTAACCGCACTGCGAGCCAGGTTGTGCAGGCGGGCGTGGGGAGCCTCAATGGATTGGAAGCTCGGGTAGTGACCGTATTGAGCCCGGCCTTCTCCCTCGTACCACTTGCCCAGCACGCAGTGCTGATGCGAGACCAGTTCCTTCTCCGGGATCATTGCGCCCCCGTTCACCATGACCTCCACACGGTTCACCCAGTTGAGGTGAGCCTGCTTGGCGTTGGCGATGCGCTGGCTGAGCGGTACCACGTTCGTCGCGTCCAATCGGAAGCGGTCCACGGCTTGTTGAAGCCGGCTGGCCATGGCTTCGAGCTCTTCAGCAGAGCCACGAATCTCGACGATGGCCGAGGTCGTGCTACCAATGCCGTGGTTCACTTGTTCCACGCTGGCGGAGACCTCTTGGGCGCTGGCGCTCATTTCCTGCGCACCAGCCGCCGATTCCTGGGCCACCGAAGCCACCCCGGCAATCGCGTTGGTCACGCTGTCCACGTTGTTCACCATTTGCGTCAGGGCGGCAGCGTTGCTTTCGGCCACATCGCGCACTTCGGCGAGGGCGTTCAGCACCACGTCCACCTTCTCG
>CAZVHE010000164.1:0-4043 GCA_964627705.1 uncultured Chthonomonas sp. | reverse complement strand
ACACGTCCGAGCAAGTCCCCACGGTGCGTGTAGAACTCTGCCCACCGCGTCCCCTCCCCCGACATGGTGCGACTCACTACGACCCGCGCTCTCGACCACGAGGGCCATGTCAGCACAGCCTTGCCATCCTCCCGGTGGACCGTCACGCCGGCGAGACGACTCGGCCCGCTCATCCCGTTCAATTTCGCAGTCACGTCTGTCGGTGGCATGTCTCCATACGCCACTATATGCTCGTAGATCCACATGCTGGCCACGGCTGCATTGATGGAATCTGCCCTCACCGATCCCCAGTGGCAGAAATTAAGAATCGAAACACCGTAGCCCACCACCAATGATCCAACCACAACAGATGCGATCTTCAACATTGTCATGACTCAGTAGTTATTGGCGATAAATTCCCAGCTTCGGATGGCTTCGCGGCCGGAAGGGCTGCTCAGCCACTGCCGAAATCCGAAGTCATTATCTCGAAAGCTCCCCTTGGCCTCCGGCGTGGCCCACCATCGCCCACGGAAGCCAGCAAACCTTCCCTCAGCGATTCGCGTCATCAACCAGGCGGTCGGCAATCCGAAGTTTTCCGCCAGGGCAAATGCGGCGCCAGCGTTTCCCATCTCATCTGACCGCAGGATACGACCGCCCCATCGAAACGATTCGTCCCACCGGTAAATCGTAATGTCCAGATCAGGCCGACGAGCTAAAGTGGCAAGTTTGCCCGGGTTTAATGTCCAGTTTTCTTTCAATACATTAACGTAGTGCTCAACGTACTCCTCCGCAATCCGCTCGCAGAGACCATGGGGATCAATTCGGGCGGAAACTCGATTCGCGCAATAGCGGTAAAGGTTGAAGTCACCGCCGGTGAAATCGATAGGATCCACCTGAAGGAAGCGGCCGAGGGTGGGGGTATAGGCGCGGTGGCGGTAGTCGTAAAGGCCGACCTGCACTAAGTACTCGCGGCCGGTGAAGAGGAAGCGCACCCCGTAGGCTGATTCGGATCGCGGCGTGCCATCCGGCGCAAGGAAGAACAGCTTGCCGAAGGACATGCCACCCGTCGCGGCTCGTGTGCTCCACCTCACATGATCCGCCCGCCGCATGCTCATACCCTACGAGCGGCTGCCCTCCGACGTCAAGTCGTTGGAGCCCGTTGTCCAGTGCCTGTCAGTGACCACTCTTTCCAGCCTTGTCACACGAGCGCGGCATGATCGCGCGATCCTGAACCCGGTGCCCCTCGTACTCCCAAGCGATCTCGTTGACCGTCGTCAGCCCCTTGACCACCTCTAGGGCGACCCGCGCTTTGAACTCAGCGCTGTGTGTCCGTCTCTGGCTCATCGCCGGATGCCTCTCTCCCCGCTGAAGACCGCCTACCCTAACGATGCCCCCGGCTGCAAATCCGGGGTCCACCGCTCCGCTCCGCTGCGACTGCACTTTAAACCAGTCCACATCGGCCATGCGCGCTTACAATGCCAGTTTCATCTTCTACTTATTTGAAAATGTGTATTGCGCCGTCCTTCTCTGAATCGGTTAAGCTTTACTAAGAGGACAAGCGCAACGATCCACGGGCTAACACTCATAATTAGTGACTGCACGTAATCGCTCCAGTCGCCCAGTTTGTTTCGGCGCCAGTCAAGCCATGCTTGGGCAAGGGTAACACCGAATCCCACCGCCGCCGCAATCACCGAGATCATTGCCCCCGTTTCAGCTAGCGTAGGTCCCCTCCTGTCACTTTGCGATCGTGTCCCCTTCGAAATCGAGTTCTTAGCCTTCACCATTCCGTTTCTCTTCAAAAACAGCTCAGCCCACCGCGTCCGCTCACGGCCTGATGATCCGCTGGCCCAGTATTCCCGCGAGGTTGCCGGAGAGACTAGGCGGAAAGGAAAGGTTCCGTGAAGATACAACTGCTGTCACATTATTACCATACGGATACTGGCGCAGCGCCGGTCCAACTGTTCTCAAATAATTCGCAAAAGTAGGACCTCCGACGACGACCCATCGGCCAGGTGCAAGATCAGGCGATACTCCCGCTTGTGCCCAACTCGTAACCTGTTGTGACGCTGCTGTATACGGGCGCGCAAAAACACCACCCCAAAGCGCGCCAAGGACGCCCGATACCGCCACCTCATCCAGATCTACAGTAGCCCGTCTGGCTGTTGCCCAACCCAAGCCCTGGCCAGCTAGGTTTCCCGCGATCCCTGCCGTGGCACCAGCTGCAGCGCCACCCAGCCAACCACCACCGAGCCACCCCGCGATTAAACCTCCTCCGCAGCCCATCACCAAACCGGCAACTGCGCCGGTCGCCGCACCACGCAACGCTGCGTAGCCAACCTCATCCCAACAAGCTCCACTCCTGATTGCCTGAACCACAGCTACCAGACCTCCTATGACTCCTCCCACTCCTGCTGTAACCAACGGCGTTTCTCCATAGGGGTCCACGAAGTTCACGGGCTTATTGGCGCAAAAACGATAAAGGTTGACGTCCCCGCCGGCGAAGGCGACCGGATCCACTTGCAGGAAGCGGCCGAGGGTGGGCGAGTAGGCGCGGTGGCGGTGGTCGTAGAGGCCCAGCGGCACGAGGTACTCTCGGCCGGGGAAGAGTAACCGCACGCCGTAGGCTGATTCGGATCTCGGCGTCCCATCGGGCGTGAGGAAGAACCGCCGTCCGTAGCTAAGGCCGCCGCTCCCGCATTGTACGCTCCACTTCACAAGGTCCGCCCGCCGCATGCGCGTCACCCTTCGATTGGTCTCTCGTACCCAGTCCACCGCACCGTGTCAAGTGTCCTGTGTCGAGCCCCGTGCCCCGGCCCGGCCTCATTTCAATTCTCAAATCTTTAGATACGACCCCGACGCTCCCGGGTCCACCGCTGCCCCCCTGCTCCGCGCTTCAGTTGGAGCTGTAAAACGTGATGATCCACCTGACGGCCCAAGGTGCCATAAGAACGAACAACAACATCGCACCGCTTATCGCCCAAGCAACGACCAAACGCGAGAAGGGCGGTCTTGACTCCGAAAGCTTAAACCGCCGAATCATCCGCGCCCCACCTAACCAGAGCAACAAGAACAACCCGATGGCAAATACCGAGCCACACAACAAGCCACCCCATGTGGCACCGCTACTCCGGAAGGCCGTGAACAGACACCATCCCCAAGAGATTGCCGCGTAAACGCAGAGCAGCAGCCAGAATTGCATGGTGCCTACGTTCTACGGCCCACGAGGAAGAACAGGCGATGACAGCCCCCATCGTTGGGGCGAGTCAACCAACCTTCTGGGAATGTCTGCAAGACCAGATGCGACTCCCGCCACCGCAAGGCCTCCGCTCGATGGCGTCGGACCGCTGCCCAACCACCGCACGATACTACCTCCTGGATAGTTACGCTGATATCTCATGCCAAAATCAGCGAATGGGTTCCAAGAAGAAGGCACCGAGCTTGGTTTCCCGCCCAATCCAGCCACAGCGCGCCCCCCGCCAGCAACTCCATACCCTAGTCCTCCAACCAGCGTCCCTGCATTATAAGCAACCACATCCCAGTTGCCAGCTAAGGCATGCCGATGAATGTTTATGCCTGTCGCCAATAAGCCAGCCCCTCCGGCGATGGCCAAGGCCGTTGTAACGGTCGCAGAGGCCGCGCTCGCCGACAGGCCAGCCGCAACCAGCGCCGAAACAACCACGGGGGCAGCGGCCACGATGGCTGCGGCAGTAATCGCACCGGCTGCGATACCCAGAGCAAAGTAACCCGCATGCGACCAAGTTAGACGAGCCGATGGCCTCGCAGATGTGGACGACTGATGGGAACAAAGCCCGAACGGGTCCGTAAAACTCGTAGGGTGATTGGCGCAATAACGATAGAGATTGAAGTCACCGCCAGCGAAGTCGACCGGATCCGGTTGCAGGAAGCGGCCGAGGGTGGGCGAGTAGGCGCGGTGGCGGTGGTCGTAAAGGCCCAGCGGCGCCAGCCACTCGCGGCCGGTGAAGAGAAAGCGCACCCCATGGGCTGATTCGGATCGCGGTGTGCCATTCCGCGCCAGGAAGAACGGCCGACCCAAGGACATGCCG
>CAZVHE010000163.1:0-4057 GCA_964627705.1 uncultured Chthonomonas sp. | reverse complement strand
TTTAAGGCGGCGGGCCACGAGATCGGCTCCAGCCTGCTGGACGAGGCGAGCCTGGACTTCGCGCAGGAGCTGATGGCCAAGGAAAGCCACCGCGTGTTCTTGCCGACAGACACGGTGACGGCCGACCGATTTGCCGCCGACGCCGAGCCGCTGGTGGTGCCCTCGAGTGCCATCCCCGCCGACCGCATGGGCCTGGACATCGGGCCGGAAACCCGCGCCCGCTTCGCCGAGATCATTGCCCAAGCGGGGACGGTGATCTGGAACGGGCCGATGGGCGTGTTTGAGTTCGAAAACTACGCGGCGGGCACCCGGGCGGTGGCCGAGGCCATGGCGGCGAGCGATGCGGTCACCATTGTGGGTGGCGGCGACAGCGCGGCGGCCGTGGAGCAGATGGGCCTGGCCGACCGCATGACGCACGTGAGCACTGGCGGCGGCGCGAGCCTGGAATTCTTGGAAGGCCGCACCTTGCCCGGCATCGCGGCGTTGCTGGACGCGTGACGCTGACGGTTCGCGTGGATTTGAACGCTTGCCCCTGGGATGATGACCCTGGGGCGGCGGACGAAGCCGCGCGGCTGCTGATGCTATTGGAGGCGGCCCGGTCAGCGGGGTGGAAGCTACACTTCTTTGTTTCCCGGCGGGCGCTGGCGTGCTTTCGCACGTATCCGGACGCAATTTTGGGTGAGGGGCACCATCTGGACGGGTTGGTGGCGTCGGAAGATTTTCAGTCCGAGTGGACGGCCCTGCGCTTGGCCATGTTGCGAGAGAACCACCTGGTGCAGGGGTTGGGGGTACTCGGGCCGGCCCCGACGGAGCTGCCCGAGGGTCTGGCGTGGGTGCTGCCCTCGTTGCCCGCACCGCCAAGCGTGCTCCACCTGACTTCCCCGCTGGCCATGAATGCGGCTTCGCTGATTGCGGACGAGTTGAAGCGGCACCCAGGTGCCAGAATGCGGACATGGCGCGAGCGTTTGGCCTCCTCTTAGGGTTTGCCCTGCTCGGCTGCGCACCAGGCCCGCCGGGGACGAGCGGGCCGCCCCATGATCTCCCGAAGGCGAAGCCCTTGCCGGCCTACCCGGTGGTCCAAGACGGCCAGCGATATCTCACCGGGAAAAAGGATGGCCTCTACCGGGGGGAGCGGTCTTCGAACACCTCTCCGCGCCGGTTTGTCACGATTGATGGCACGGATGCGCCGAAGTGGGACGCCAAGACTCGATCACTCATCTGGCCTCTGCGCGAGGGTGAAAGGCGCATCTACATTTCCGAGAGCTTGGAGACCTCCGACACTCCCGTTCCGGTGGTTGACTATCCCGTGATTCAGATCGAAGGGGATGCGGAGGCCAACCAGGCGGTGGCGCAACTACAGGAGATGCTCCGGCAAGGGGTGATTGCGAATGGTGACGTGGCCCCCAGCCCCTTCGGGGCGGTGAGCACGCGCTTTGGCGGGCACGTGTTTTGGGACGCCGACGTGTGGGTGTTCCCGGCGCTGATGTTCACGGACCCGGCCCGAGCGAGGACGATTGCCAGTTACCGCCTCAAGTACGCGCCGCTATGGCGAGTGGAAGCGGAGAAGTGGGTACGACAGAATCGCCCCGTTTGGGGCAGTGAGATCGGGCCGTTGCCAAGCGACACTCCAGGGGCAGAGCATCGCTCGACTGGCCTCAAGGTGCCCTGGGAGACGGATGTCAATGGCAACAACAAGGCCATGGGCAATAGCCAGTACCAGGATCACATCACGGCGTCGGTTGCCCTCGGTTTGAGCTGGGCCGCCGACCTGGGCCTGGCCTCGGAAGCGCAAGTCCGCGAGTTTCGCCAGAATGCGGCGGACTTCTACCACTATCGAATGGAATCGGACCAAGAGGGGCGGATCCACTTTCGAAACGTGATGGGGCCGAATGAGTTCCACAAAGTAGACGATGACCTTTACACCAATATGGCGGTGCGGTGGTTGTTCCAATCCACAGGAAACTCAGAGCGCGCCGAGAAAGTCATCATTCCCCGGGACGCCGAAGGCCGCCTGAAGAACGCAAGCAACGACCCCGAAACCACCTACCAGCAGGTCAGCGGCCTCCTGGCCGCTTTCCCTTTGCAGGACCCCGAGGCCGAACGC
Source organism: uncultured Chthonomonas sp. (assembly GCA_964627705.1). GTDB lineage: Bacteria > Armatimonadota > Fimbriimonadia > Fimbriimonadales > Fimbriimonadaceae > JAHBTC01. Next base: position 1,953 of record CAZVHE010000163.1, on the reverse strand, counting down.
GAGGCCCTCAGCCTGATCGAACGATTCTCCTCTCGCATCACCCCCAACGGCCCGGCCATGTCAGCGAGCATCGAAGCCACCGTCCTCGCCCGCAACGGCAAGGCGGATGAGGCACTGAAGCGATGGCGAGAGAGTTGGCAACCCTACATGGATGGCCCGCTGATCTTCCGGGAGAAGCCCCTGACGGGAGACACGCCCTTCATCACCGGCACGGCGGGGTGCCTCAACACGGTCATCTACGGGTTCTGCGGGGTACGCCTGGATCGCACCGCCCAGCCCGGGGCTAAATTCGAACACAAGCTCAAATCTGGCCGGGTGGTCTCCATCCGCCCGAACCTGCCCACCGGCTGGGAGCGCATCACCGTCCCTGAGTTTTGGCTGGACGGACAGAAGCATCGCCTTGAGGTCACGCGGGACACGGTCACGGTCACCCCACTCCCCTGACCCGGCCCCCCGGAAGATTACGGGGGAATCCGCCCATAATGAAGGAGCGGATGAGGACCACGAAGTACGCCCACGCTTTTGAAGTTGTTCGAGAACTTCCCGAGGCCTTGCAACCCCTGCGAGAACTTGCCTACAACTTCCGGTGGTGCTGGCACCCCGAAACGCGGGCTCTTTTCCGCGATATTGATCGCGAACGCTGGGAGCAAGTCGAACACAACCCGGTGGAGTTGCTCAATTCCCTCACCCACAGCGACGTGGCCCGGATCTCGCAAGACGAGCTACTGCAAACCAAGATTCAGCGCGCCTACCGCGACCTCAACGAATACATGAACGGGGAGACGTGGTTTGACCGCACCTTCCCCGGCGAGCGGGCCACCAACCAGATTGCCTACTTCTGCGCCGAGTTCGGCATCAACGAGTGCTTGCCCATCTATTCCGGGGGCCTTGGCGTGCTGGCCGGTGACCACCTCAAAGCGGCCTCGGACCTCGGCGTGCCGCTCACGGGCGTGGGCCTGCTGTACGCGCGGGGTTACTTCCGCCAGTTCCTCACCCCCGACGGCTGGCAGCAAGAACACTATCCGCAGTACGACTTCTACCGCCTTCCCCTCGCGCTGGTGCGGGGCGCGGACGACCAGCCGCTGCGCGTGACGGTGGAGTTCCCCGACCAAAACGTGCACTGCCAGGTATGGCGCGCGCAGGTGGGCCGTGTGGAGCTTTACCTGCTGGACTCGAACTTGCTGGAAAACGCCCCTCGCGACCAAGGCATCACCGACACGCTCTACGGCGGCGACGAGGAGATGCGCATCCGGCAAGAACTGGTGCTGGGCGTGGGTGGCTACAAGGCGCTAGTGGCCGTGGGCAAGACTCCGCAGGTCTGCCACATGAACGAAGGCCACGCCGCCTTTTTGAGCCTGGAGCGCATCCGCCAGTTTATGGATGCCCACCAGTGCGACTTCCGCACCGCGCGGCAGTGCGTGGTGGCGGGCAACGTCTTTACCACCCACACCCCGGTACCGGCGGGTTTTGACCTGTTCCCACGCCCATTGCTGGAACGGTACGTCTCGCGCATGGTGAATGGCCTGGATCTGAGCTTCGACAAGTTCATGGACATGGGCCGCCTGCACCCCGAGAACAAGGACGAGAAGTTCAACATGGCCATCTTGGCGATGGAGAACGCGAACTACGTGAACGGGGTTTCGCGCCTGCACGCCGAGGTGTCGCGCGGGATGTTCCAGGATCGCTGGCCCGACTTCCCGGTGGAAGAGGTGCCGATTGACGCGGTGACCAACGGGGTCCACTTGATGACCTGGATCAGCGACCGCATGGTGCACCTGCTGGACCGCTACGTGGGGCCGAACTGGCGGGATGACGCCACCGACCGCGAAGTGTGGGCCGCCGCCGCCGACGCCATTCCCGATGCCGAATTGTGGGAGATGCGCGAGAACCAACGGGGCGACCTGGTGCGGTTCTGCCGCCGCCACATGCGCAAAGCGATGGAACGCAACAGCA
>CAZVHE010000162.1:0-4100 GCA_964627705.1 uncultured Chthonomonas sp. | reverse complement strand
AACGATGGCCCCGGCTTGGAAGTCGTTCTGCGGCCAGTTCACCAGCGTGGCGGCGGAGCGCCCGTCCGTGAAGTGTTCGGGGTCGGTGCACTGGCGGTAAGTGAAAAGGTTTTGCGACCATTCCCCTTCAATGCCAAAGGGGCGCGTGGTTTTGTGCCGTCGGTCGTAGTAGTTCCAACCAATCTGCGGATAGGGCCACTCTGGCGGCGCAAAATGTCGCCATTTCTCGTAGTCGGCGGGGGGTTCGGCGACGGCGTGGGGGTCGCCCCCAAAACTCATGGCAAACACCCAGGTGAACGACTGAATCCGGCCCGGATCGGCTTCCCCTTCGAGGGCATGAGGCTCATCGGTTTCGGCGCGGCTTTCGGCGCCAATATTGTATTCAATTCCCGCCAGGGGGTAGAGGTCGCCCACTTCCGTGGCTTCCAGGATATAGGTCGGCAGGATCTCGGTTTCGTCGCCGGTTTGATTGCTGCGCACGGTCACCCCCACGACCCGGTCGCCGTCCACTTGGGCGGCAATGGGGTCGGTGTTCAGTAGCACTTGCAGGCGTCCGGTCGCGCGGGTTGCGCCCAGCGATTCCTCCAGCACGCGGTGCGCCACGCGGGGGTCCACACAAATGCGGCTCACCCACCCGTTGCCGGGGTTGAGGTAGAGCTTGCGGCGGGCCGGCAGGGTGAGGTTCTCGTGCATGCGGTAGTGATCGCGCATGGCGCGGCGGAAGGCACGGAACCGTTCACTGCTGCCAAATCGCTCGATCCAGGGGTGCTCGTCGCTCGGCACCATCTGGCTCGTGAACTGCCCGCCGATCCAGTCCGTGGGCTCAGTCATCACTACCCGGAGCCCGCTCACGGCCAGCGCTTGCGCCGCCGCGCAGCCCCCGGTCCCGCCGCCGAGAATCAGGACATCACACCGGATCGTTGCCATAAACCGCTCTTACGAGACGCGCACCGCGTCGGGGAAGTCGCGGTAGAGCGCACTTCGGAAGTTTTGCACCCGCGAGTAGACCTCGACGTGCAATCGCTCCAGTTCGCCGCTCCGGCGGGCGGCGTGCGTGAAGGCGGCCTCCAATTGCGTGAGGTTCTGGGTGCGAATCTGGATCATAAACTCTCCTAGTTCCGCGGGGCCGAAGCCAAACTGCCGCCGCTGGATACTCCACGATGCCACGGTGCCCTCCTTCTGCAATGCCCCGAGATAGGCGTTCACGGCCGCCACCAATTCCAGGTCCTTGGCGCCGGGGGCGAGGTTCACCCAAATCGCGTAGGTGTTCACGGCTCCAAAATTACCAGTTCTTTCGCCCACCCGCTCGGCCAAGCAATGAAGCCAAGCCCCTCCGACCCCGAACCCGCAGGCCACACCGGTATCCTGTCAGCTTCGGTATGAACGTCCGAGACCTCCGCGCGAAATACTTGGCATTTTTCCAGTCCAAGGGTCACCAGGCATATCCTTCGGGGCGCCTGATTCCGTACGACGTCACCGGGCGACTCGACGAATCCCTGCTGTTCAATGGCGCGGGGATGGTGCAGTTTAAGCCGTACTTCCGGGGCGTGGCCGAGCCCCCCTGCCGCCGCCTGACGAACGCCCAAAAGTGCCTCCGCACCGGGGACATTGAAGAAGTCGGAGATACCAGCCACCTCACTTTCTTCGAGATGCTGGGCAACTTCTCCTTCGGGGATTACTTCAAGGAAGAAGCCATTGCCTTCAGCTGGGAGTTTCTCACCGGGGCGGAGTGGCTGAACCTCGACCCGCGCCGCCTCGCCTTCACGGTCTTTACCGAAGACGACGTGGCCGAGGCTGCCTGGGCCAAGCACCTGCAAGGCGTGGGGATCGACGCCAAGGAGCGGGTGTTCCGCCTGGGCGAAGAGACGAACTATTGGCCGGCGGGTGCCTTTAGCAAAGGCCCCCCAGGTCCGTGCGGGCCGAACTCGGAGATGTTCTACTGGGTGTCCAACGAGGTGCCGCCCCCGTCGGGGCCGTACACGGTTGAGGACTACCTGCGCGATGAAGCCGCCGGGATGTGGCTGGAGATTTGGAACGACGTGTTCATCCAGTACGAGTGGCAAGGCGAGCCGCAGGACAAGGGCTACCGCAAGACGGGCATGCCGCCGCTCCCCTTCGCCAGCGTGGACACGGGCATGGGGTTGGAGCGCACTGCCGCCGTGCTGGGCGGGCATCGCAGCGTGTACGACACGGACGGCTTTACGGCGATCTTTGCCCGCATCCAGGAACTTGGGGGACCCAAGTACGGGGGTGAGCAAGACCGTGCCCTGCGCATCGTGGCCGACCACCTGCGCGCCGCCACCTTTTGCATTGCCGATGGCATCCTGCCGGGCAACACGGGCCGGGGCTATGTGCTCCGCCGCCTGATCCGCCGCGCGGTGCTGCAAGGTCAGCGCAAGCTTGGGTTCAGTGAACCGTTCCTGGCCGAGGCGGCCACCGGGGTGATGACGGCACTGGGCGACCACTACACCGAACTCAACGAGCACCGCGCCACCATCCAGCAGACGCTGCGCCAGGAGGAAGATCAGTTCCGGCGCACGCTGGCCCAGGGCAGTGAGCTACTGGCCCGCGAACTCGAGGGCGTGCAGGGCACGCTACCGGGGGACGTGGCGTTCCGGCTGTACGACACCTACGGTTTCCCGCTCGAAATCACCCGCGAACTCGCCCAAGAGCAGGGCGTGACGGTGGACGAAGACGGCTACGAAGTGGCCATGCAAGCCGCCCAGGCTCGCAGCCGCGGGGCGAGTGAAATGGATGACGTGTACGCGGGGGTGGACGGGGCGGCCTGGTCGCACCCGGTGAAGCCGACGCAGTTTACGGGCTACGCCGCGACGTCCGGCACGGGGGTGGTCCTCGCCACGCGGCCCGCGGAGGGCGGCGCTTGGCTGGCGCTGGATTCCACGCCCTTCTATGCGGAATCGGGCGGGCAACAAGCCGACTGGGGCACGCTGACGATTGCGGGGCAAAGTTGGACTGTCACGGATGTGCAGAAGGCCGACGGCGTCTGGGCGCACCGCGTCCAGGGTCAGGTGCCGAGCGAAGTGGTTGGCCAGACCGCCACCTTGGCCGTAGATGAAGTTCGGCGCGCCGACATCACCCGCCACCACACCGCCACCCACCTGTTGCACGCGGCCTTGCGCGAACGGCTGGGGGCGCACGTCACCCAGGCGGGCTCCTTGGTGGCCCCGGATCAGCTGCGGTTTGACTTCACGCACGGCAAGGCCCTGACGCCCGAGGACTTGCGCGCGGTGGAAGACCGCGTGAACGAGCACGTGCTCAGTGCCCAGCCGGTGGTGATCTATGAGGATGTGCCGCTGGATGAGGCCCGCGCGATGGGGGCGATGGCCCTCTTCGGCGAGAAGTACGCCGACCGGGTGCGCGTAGTCCAGATCGGGGACATGGCGCCGGAGATTGCCAGCTTCAGCCGCGAACTCTGCGGTGGCATTCACGTGCCCAATACGGGCGCGATTGGCCAGTTCCGGATTCGGCACGAGGGCTCGGCGGCCAGCGGCATCCGGCGCATCACCGCCGTGTGCGGACGCGCGGCCCTGCAAATGGCGCAAGCCGACACGGACTGTCTGCAGGCGGCGGCCCACCGGCTGAAGACCAGCCCGGCCGAGCTCCTGACCGCGATTGACCGCACCCTGGATACCCTGCGCGAAGAGCGGCGTAAGCGCGAGCAGATGGCCGCCACCGGCGTAGGCCAAGCTGAAGCCACGGAAACCCCGGTGGCGGGCGTGACCCTGAAGCGTCTGGTGTTGAAATCCGGCGAAGCCGAAGACGCCAAGCGCGCCGCCGACCGGCTGGTGGACAATGCCCCCCTGGCCGTGGTGGTAGTGGGCATCGCCATCGAGGGCAAGGTCGGCGTCCTCGACTTCCAGGGCAACCAGCTGCGCGTCTCGCTGGCGATGACGCCGGAGGCCCGGGTCGGCGCCTGGCTTGCCGCGTACGACGACGCCGTCGCCGCCTGGCGGGGTTAGGCTCCGCCCTTCAGCCAGCGCCGGAACGACTCCCAGAGCGATGGCCGGGCCGCCGGCGCGTCGGGCTCGTCGTCCGGCGTTTCGGCGGTCAGGTCGAAATCGAAAGCGACCTCGGCCAGC
>CAZVHE010000161.1:3097-4135 GCA_964627705.1 uncultured Chthonomonas sp. | reverse complement strand
CCACGTCGACCACGGGAAGACCACTCTGACCGCGGCGATCACGGGCGTCCTCGCGGCTAAGGGTCTGGCACAGGCCCGCGCTTACGACGAAATCGACTCGGCGCCCGAAGAAAAGGCCCGTGGGATTACGATCAACATCTCGCACCAGGAATACGAAACGGAAAATCGTCACTATGCGCACGTGGACTGTCCTGGCCACGCGGACTTTATCAAGAACATGATCACCGGTGCCGCCCAAATGGACGGTGCGATCCTGGTGGTTGCGGGTACTGACGGTCCGATGCAGCAAACGCGCGAGCACATCCTGCTCGCTCGCCAGGTCGGCGTTCCCTACATTACGGTCTTCATCAACAAGGTGGACCAAGTGGACGACGAAGAACTGCTTGATCTCGTCGAAATGGAAGTTCGTGAGCTGCTCAGCAAGTACGGCTTCGATGGCGACAACGCCCCGATCGTTCGTGGTTCCGCCCGCAAGGCTCTGGACCAAGTCGAAAGCGGCAACGTCAACTTCGATAGCCCCGATGTCAAGCCGATTCTTGACCTGATGGCGAGCGTGGACAGCTACATCCCGACGCCGGAGCGCGATAAGGATAAGCCGTTCCTGATGGCCATCGAAGACGTGTTCACCATCACGGGTCGCGGTACGGTTGCCACGGGTCGTGTCGAACGCGGCCAGCTGCGTTCGATGGAAGAAGTCGAAATCATCGGCCTCCGCGAAGAAGCCATCAAGACGGTGTGCACCGGTGTGGAAATGTTCCGCAAGACGCTGGACTACTGCGAAGCGGGCGACAACGTCGGCCTCCTGCTTCGCGGTGTGGACCGCTCGACCATCGAACGTGGCATGTGCGTGGTGAAGCCGGGCTCAATCAAGCCGCACACCAAGTTCGACGCGCAAGTCTACGTTCTGTCGAAGGATGAAGGTGGTCGTCACAAGCCGTTCCAAACGGGTTACCGACCGCAGTTCTACTTCCGCACCACCGACGTGACCGGTACGCTCACGCTGCCGGAAGGCGTCCAATTGGTGATGCCGGGCGAAAA
>CAZVHE010000161.1:354-3032 GCA_964627705.1 uncultured Chthonomonas sp. | reverse complement strand
GTTCGCCATCCGCGAGGGTGGCCGAACGGTCGGCGCCGGCGCCATCACGAAGGTCTACGCCTAAGACCAAACACCCCCGGGTTCACTGGAGCCCGGGGGTGAACTTTTGAGAAGAAAACATGTCCGCACCTACAATCCGCATTCGAATCCGCGCTTACGACCACCGCATCTTGGACCAAAGCGCTGAGAAGATCACTGATACCGCGAAGCGCACTGGCGCCCGCTTGGCCGGCCCCGTGCCCCTGCCGACTCGCATTCGCCGCTTCTGCGTCATCCGTGGTCCCCACATTGACAAGGAGTCCATGGAGCACTTTGAGTTGCGCACTCACAGCCGACTCATTGATATCCATGAACCCACCAACAAGACGATTGACGCTCTGATGCGGCTCGACCTGAGCAGCGGCGTCGATATCGAAATTAAGACGGTTTAATCGGTTCGCGGACCGTTTCGGGGGGTTGCTTGGCTACGGGCCAGGGAATCCCCTTTTTTCGTGCTCCCCACTTCCGTTTAGCCTCACAGTGCCCATGGTCCGAGTTGAGAGCGCAAAGAAGGCCTAGTCCAGTAGGTCATCCGGGGGAATTCCGGCCCTCACCCCGCCGTTCGGCCTGATTCAAAGGGTATCTTCTCAAGTCCGCGCCTCTGTGTGCGGACCATTTCTAAGCCGGAGAACTTCATACGCTCTCTTTGCGGGCACCCCTGAGATCAACCTTGGGGCAAGGCCAACTGAGGAATCAGACGCAACAGAGGAGCGGGAAGAAGCGCCGGTACGAGGTTGAATACTTTGATTCCAGGAATCTTAGGGACGAAAGTGGGCATGACGCACGTCTTCGCAGAAGACGGGCGAATGATCCCGGTCACCGTCATTCAGGCGGGGCCGGTGCATGTCACCCAGATCAAGTCCACCGACAAGGAAGGCTACAACGCCGTCCAAGTCGGGTTTGAAGAAATCAGCGACAAGCGCCTGACCTACCCGAAGTACGGGCATCTTAAGAAGGCAGGCCTCACGACCAATCTGCGGTATTTGCGCGAGTTCCGGGTGGACGATCCGTCGTCCTTCTCGCTCGGGCAGACCATTGATGCCTCCATCTTTGCCGATGGCGAAGACGTCCAGGTAACGGGCATCAGTAAGGGGCGCGGCTTTGCCGGCGGTGTGAAGCGCTACGGCTTCAAGGGTCAGCACATGACTCACGGTTATATGACCCACCGCCGCCCGCTCTCCAACGGTGCCACAGGCCCGCAGCGTGTCTTCAAGGGTTCGCGCCGACCGGGTCATATGGGCGACGAACAAGTCACCCAAAAGGGCCTGAAGGTGGTGAAGGTGGATGCCGAACGCAACCTGATCTTGGTGAGCGGCAGCGTGCCGGGCGCGAACGGCACCCTCGTAACGATTAAGAAGGTGGCCAAGTAACCATGGCGAACTATATTGACAAGCTCAAGGATCTGAACGTCGAGCGCAGTCTGCTGCACCGCGTGGTGGTGGCCGAAGAAGCCAACGCCCGCCAAGGCACGCAGAGCGCCAAGACGCGCAGCGAAACCCGGGGTGGTGGCCGCAAGCCGTACAAGCAGAAGAAGACCGGTAACGCCCGCCAGGGAACCATCCGCGCCCCGCACTACGCTCATGGTGGTATGGCCCTGGCCGTCAAGCCGCGCGATTACACCAAGAAGGTGAACCGCAAGGAGCGGCGTCTGGCCCTCGCCGGTGCGCTGAGCGCCCGCGTGAACGCTGGCGACGTGACGGTGGTTGATAAGATCGCCTTCAGCAAGCCGAGCACCAAGGAAGCCATCGCTTTTCTCACCAAGCACAAGGTGAACGATGTTCGCCGCGTGTTGGTGATTCTGGAAGAACATGATCCGATCACGTATCTGTGCTTCCGCAACCTGCCGAACGTTGAAGTCCGCGTCGCCCCTAACAAGGCGGGCCAGGGCGCGGCGTTCTCGACGCGAGACCTGCTCGTGGCGCACAAGATGGTGATGGCCAAGGGCGTCTCCAGCAGAGGTTTGGAGCAAGTGAAAGATCCGCACCTGATCATTGTTCGCCCACACATCACGGAAAAGACCATGCGCCTCGCCAGCGGCGACCCGCGCATCAAGGATCTCAAGAACGTCGAACGCTCCTACACCTTTGTGGTGAGCCCGACGGCCAACAAGATCGAGATCAAGTCGGCGATCGAAAACATCTACAACTCGGGCAAGAAGGCCAGTGAGCACATCACGGTCTCGTCGGTCCGCACGATCAAGATGCACGGCAAGAAGCGCCGCGTGGGAGCCCGTTCGCAGGGTTACCGCCCGGACTGGAAGAAGGCCGTCGTGACCCTGGCCCCGGGCCAGATGATTGAGGACTTTGGAGTCTAATGCCTACGCGAAAGTACAAACCGACCTCGCCGGGCCGCCGCAATATGGTGGTCTCGACGTACGAGGAGATCACGAAGTCCAAACCGGAAAAGAGCCTGTTGGCTCCGCGTCCGAAGTCGGGTGGTCGCAACCACACCGGCCGGATCACCATGTTCAACCGTGGTGGTGGTAACAAGCGACGGTACCGCATCATTGACTTCAAGCGCCAGAAGGACGGGGTGGAGGCCACGGTCGTCGCGATTGAATACGATCCGAACCGCACCTGCCGCATCGCCCTGCTGGAATACGCCGACGGCGGAAAGCGCGATATCCGGGCCCCGCGCAA
>CAZVHE010000161.1:0-241 GCA_964627705.1 uncultured Chthonomonas sp. | reverse complement strand
CAGCGAACGCCACCCGGGTCGCGGTGGCCAAATGGTCCGCAGCGCCGGCGCGAGCGCCCAGGTGATGGCGAAGGAAGGCAATTACTGCACCCTGCGCCTGCCGAGTGGCGAAATGCGGATGGTCCACCTGGACTGCCGCGCCACGGTGGGTGAAGTCGGAAACGCCGAGCACGAAAACGAGCGCATTGGGAAGGCGGGTAAGAACCGCGGCCTCGGTCGCAAGCCGCACGTGCGCGGTGTT
>CAZVHE010000160.1:276-4205 GCA_964627705.1 uncultured Chthonomonas sp. | reverse complement strand
CCGGGTCGGGCAGGGCCAGGTCCACCCAGCCCAAGAAGGCCGCGGCCGCCGCCGCCACCTCGGGGTCGGCGCTGAAGAGCGTGCCATCCTTCGCCCGCAGCCGGGCCACCCACGCGGCCAATTCGCTCACGAGAGAACGGCCAGCCGCTTGGCGTCGATGCTGCTGATGAGCTTGTGGAACGGTTCCACGAACTTGGCCACGCCATCGGCTTCCAGTTCGGCCGCCACCGCTTCCATGTCAATGCCCAGTTCGGCGGCGCGGGCCAGCACCTGTGCGGCAGCGTCCGCCGATCCGGTCAGGCGGTCAGCGGGTTGGCCGTCCTGCTTATAGGCTTCCAGGGTCGCAGCGGGGATGGTGTCCACGCTGTCCGGCCCCACCAGGGCTTCCACGTACATCAGCGGCGCGTAGTCGGGATTCTTGGTGCTGGTGCTGGCCCACAGCACGCGCTGCTTCCAAGCACCTTGCGATTCCAGTTGCTCCCACTTCGCGCCCGAGAAAGCGGCGCGGAAATCGGCAAACGCACCCTGCGCATTGGCAATGGCGAGCTTGCCCTTCAGGTCCGGGGCGCCCTTGGCGTCCAGCTGCGGGTCCAGCAAGGAGTCCACGCGGCTGACAAAGAAGCTGGCCACGCTGGCCACTTGCACGGGCTTCGCCTTGGCGGCGCGCTCCCTCATCGCCTCGATGTAGGCGTCCATCACGGCCTGGTAGCGGCGGCGGCTAAAGAGTAGCGTCACGTTCACCGGGATGCCGTCGGCCAAGCACTGCTGGATGGCGGGCAGGCCGGCCAACGTCGCCGGAATCTTGATCATCACGTTCGGGCGATCCACGGCGCGGTACAGGCGGTGCGCATCCAGAATGGTGCCGTTGGTGTCGTTGGCCAGCAGGGGGCTCACTTCTAAGCTCACATAGCCGTCCTGTCCGCCGCTGGCTTCCCACACCGGGCGCATCACGTCGGCGGCGTCTTGCACGTCGGCCACGGTCAGGATGTCGTAGATCTCCAGCGCGGTTTTGCCTTCGGCGGCCAGCGCCCGGATGGCATCGTCGTAAAGGTCACTTTGGGCAATCGCTTGCTCAAAAATGGCGGGGTTGCTGGTCACGCCCAGCACGCCTTCGTCGCGCATCCGCGCCAGGGTGCCGTCGTGGATCATGTCGCGGCGGATGTAGTCCAGCCAAGGGCTTTGGCCAAGCGAGGCCATCTTCTGCAGAGGGTTCATCGTCAATTCTTTTGGTAGTCGGTTTCTATTTGGCGCACTTTGTTTAAGCGGCGGATAAATCGCTCGTCTTCTACAAATTGCGCTCCTAAAAAGGCGTGCATCAGGTCGCGCGCGACCTCAATACCCAGGGTGCGCGCCCCCATCACCAATACGTTCATGGCGTCGTGCTCCACGCCTTGGCGGGCGGCGTAGGCGTTCTCCACGTTCGCGGCCCGGGCGCCCGGGACCTTGTTGGCGGCGATGTTGGCCCCAATGCCACTGCCGCACAGCACAATGCCGCGATCCGCCCGGCCTTGGGCGACGGCTTCGGCCACCGCGCGCGCTGAATCGGGGTAGTCCACCGAGGCGTCGCTGTGGGTGCCCACATCTTCCACCTCATGGCCCAGGGCCGCCAGCTCTTGGCGGAGGATTTCCTTGTAGCCAAAACCGGCATGGTCCGCGCCGATGACGATTCGCATGAACCCCTAGTTTATCCGGGGGTATGGGTACTCTCCAACCTATGGCCGACGGCCTCTCTGGTGGATTTCTTGAGTACCCGATTCGGGGGGATCGTTTTGCGCATCGCGTGGCCGTGCAGGAGCACGTCGCTTCCTTCACGTCTCCCTTCCAAACGATTGATCTCGTGCGCAGCGACGCCTTTGGGCAAATGCTGCTTCTGGATGGTCATATCCAGCTCACCGAACTCGACGAAGGCCTTTACCACGCGGGGCTCGTCAATGTGCCTTTGGCGAACCTGGCCGCCCCCCGGTGCGCGCTGGTGATCGGCGGCGGCGACGGCGGCGCCATCCGCCAACTGATGACTGACATCAGCCTGGAGCAGGTGGACATGGTGGAAATTGATGAAGGCGTCATCCAGGTCACCAAGGAGAACTGGCCCGCCCTGGCCGGGAACGCCTGGAACGACCCTCGCCTGCACCTCACCATCGGCGACGCCTTCCCTTACGTCAAGGAAACGCAGAACCGGTACGACCTCATCGTGGTGGACAGCACGGACACCTACGAGGACGAGGAAGGCGAACTGAGCGAGGCCCTGTTCACCGCCGCGTTCTATCGCGATTTGGCGCGGATTCTCAACCCCGGCGGGTTGGTCGTCACGCAATCCGACAACGCTCTGTTCTGCCCCTACGGCCGTGAGAACACGGTCGCGCAGCTTGGCCAAGTCTTCCCGGTGGTGCAAACGTACCACCTCGCCATTCCGTCCTTCGGTGGCCCCAGCGCCTACGTGGTGGCTAGTCACGGGGTGCGCTTGGCCTCGCGGGCGGAAGAAGTACGCCGCCCCGACCAACTCGCCCAAGCGGGCCTTGCCCCGGCCATTTACGATGCGGCCTTCGCCGAACTCCCCTATCGCCAACTCGCGGGCAATGGGCAGGTGCCCACCGCATGACCCGACGCGCCATCTACGCGGGCTCCTTCGACCCGCCCACCCTCGGCCACCTCGATCTCATCCAGCGATCGAGTGAGCTTTTCGATCAACTGATTGTGGCGGTGGGGATCAACACCTCCAAGACACCGTTTCTCTCACTCGATGAGCGGATCTCGCTGCTCACAGAAATGGCAGAACCCTATACAAATGTGACCATTGCCGCCTTCGATGGGCTTTTGGTCCACTTTGCGCGCCAGCAGGACTGCCGGATTTTGGTGCGGGGTTTACGCGCCGTCACCGACTTCGATTACGAGTTCCGCGTGGCCCTGGCCAACCGCAAGCTCGCCCCGGAGATCGAAACCACGTTCCTACTTGCCCGCGAGGAGTATTCATTCCTGGCCAGCAGCGTGGTTCGCGAGGTCGCGATCCTGGGCGGAGACGTCTCCCTTTTCGTCCCGCCGAGTGTAAAAGCCAGCATTCAGACCCGTTTCCCCGCAAAAAGAGCGACGGAATGACGTTCTCCGACGTGTTACACTTAGAAGTACCGTCGAGGTGATCCATGGCTTATCGTATTGATCCCGCAACGGATGTCTTGGCTTTGATCGAAAGTCTGAACCAAGAGATTCTGAGTGTGAAGCATCTGGGACCGGTCGCGTTTGGCTTCCGGCCCGATCACTTCTCCATGAGTTTGCAGCAAATCCGGACGTGCCTCCCGCGCGAAGTCCGCGAACAAGCCAGCATGGCCCGCGAACGCGAGCGCATCCTCACCGATGCCCAAGCCGAGGCGGACGCCCTGCTGGACTTTGCCCGCAAGGAAGCCTCGCGTCTGGTGGAAGAAGCCACCGCCGAAGCCGAACGCCTGCGCCAGCAAGCTCAACTGGAGCGCGACCAGATGCTGGCCCAAAGCGAAATCTTGAAGATTGCCAAGGCCCAAGTGGCCGAGATGAAGCAAGACGCCGAACGCGAAGCGAAGGAGATGCGACGCGGCGCGGACCGTTACGCTTTCGACACCCTGCACAACCTCGAAGATGTGGTGGCCAAGGTGCTCCAAACCATCGAGCGCGGCAAGAACAGCATCGAAGCCGAAGAAGTCCCCCGCGAACGGATCCGCCTCGGTTAGCCTCCCCTTCCTCTCGTGAACGTCAGCCCCTTCGACTTCCTCGCCGTATTCCTCGGTGCGGGCATCGGGGGGACACTTCGTTTTGCCCTGGGGCTCGGAGCGCGGGCGGGGGGCTGGCCGCTCGGGGCGGGCACCCTGCTCATCAATCTTCTGGGCTCATTTCTCATTGGGGTCGCGGCGGCGCTACTCAGTCAGCGCTCTCCGGTGGCCTCTGCGTTCTTTATCACGGGG
>CAZVHE010000160.1:0-259 GCA_964627705.1 uncultured Chthonomonas sp. | reverse complement strand
TCGGCTCTGAGCTTTGAGATCGTGGCCCTGGCCACCACTGGGCGCGTGGGGCAAGCCCTGACGTGGGCGTTCCTCAGCCTCGCGGGCGGGCCGCTTTTGGCCGCGGTGGGGTACCGCGTTACCTCGGGCCAGTGGGTTCTGCCGACGGCTGGGTAAAACCACAAGCGGAATGCAGCGTCCCATCGTCATTGTTGGCGCCGGCCTCGCGGGTCTGGTTTGTGCGCGTCACCTCTTTCGACGCGGCCATGAGGTCCTGATT
>CAZVHE010000159.1:0-4395 GCA_964627705.1 uncultured Chthonomonas sp. | reverse complement strand
CGCGCGCCGCCAGGGGTTCACCATCATCGAGCTACTCGTGGTCGTGGCCATTGTGGCCATCCTCGCGGCCCTCATCTTCCCTGCTATTGCCCGCGCCAAGGCTAGCGCCAAGCAGACCGGCTGCCTCAGCAACATGAAGCAGATCGGCACCGCCTTTGCCCTTTACATGGCCGATGAGGGCGACCTCTTCCCCTACGGCGTGGACGCCATTGACAAGTGGCAGCCCGGGATTTGGGACGACGAACCCGAACTCAAGGCCCAGGTGGAGCGGATGCCCTTGCTCAGTGACTTGCTCCAGCCGTATCTCAAGAACAAGGAGGTGTTCCGCAGTCCGGCGGACAAGGGGATGCAGGTGCTCGACGATCGCCCGTACATTCCGCTTCCCGCCCCCACCTCGGTTTACGGCACCTACGGCAGCAGTTACTTCTATCGCACCGAACTGACCCTGCGGCAAGTCAGCCACTCCGGCTTGCCCCAACCCAGCGAGAGCAACATGATGGAGACGGCCTCGGGCAGCTGGCACTCGGGCCTGCCCGGCATGACGCCCGACGTGGATGGACAGGAGTGGTGGAACCGACTGCAGCGCTACCGCTACAACGTCATTTTCACCGACTTCCACGCCAAGTCGGTCTCGTATGCGCAGTTGCAAGATGCGTGGCAAGTACCCATCCAGTAGCGGCTAAAATCGCCTTCGTATGAACTTTGAGTGGGTCAATGACCCGGCGGCTTGGTCGGCCCTCGCGGCCCTCACGGTCCTGGAAATTGTCTTAGGGATCGACAACATCGTCTTCATCTCGATTCTCAGCGGGAAGCTGCCCGAAGCCCAACGCGCCAAGGCCCGCCAACTTGGTTTAACGTTGGCCCTGGTCACCCGCATCCTGCTGCTTATGAGCATCACGTGGGTCATGGGACTCACTGCGCCTTTGTTCAATGCCGTGGGGCGAGACTTTAGTGGTCGCGATCTCATTCTCCTCGGTGGGGGCCTGTTCCTTATCTACAAGTCGGTCATCGAGATTCACCACAAGCTCGAGGGCTCGGAGCACACCAAGGATGCCAAGGCGGCATCGTTTGCCGGGGTCATCGGTCAGATCTTGTTGCTCGACATCATCTTTTCCCTCGATTCGGTCATCACGGCGGTCGGCATGGCCAAGGACCTCACGGTCATGATCCTCGCGGTGGTGATCAGCGTGGGCTTTATGCTCGCGTTTGCGGGCAAGGTCTCTCGATTTGTGGAGGAGCACCCCACGGTCAAGATGCTGGCGCTGGCCTTCCTCATCCTCATCGGCGTGAACCTGCTGGCCGAAGGCTTCCACTTCCACATCGAGAAGGGCTTTACCTACTTCGCCATGGCGTTCTCGGTGGTGGTGGAGATGCTCAACATCAAGATGCGCAAGAAGGGCCAGGCTGTGCAGTTACACGGCCCCAAGATGCCCGAGGACCCGCCGACGGGATCATAAGAGTTGAGGACACTCGGCTTCATCTCGGTTCGGTATACAGCAAACCGTCATGAAGCCGACACTCACTCTCTTAATGGGGACGCTTGCTGCGGGTGCCTTCGCCGCCGAATCGAAGTTCGAAGGCAGTATCAACTTTTCAGCCAACTACGCAGTTAGCAACCGCGACAGCCAAGCCTTGTTCCTTTTTGGCGATGCCAGCCGCAAGATGGGCAATGGCGACCTGGGAATCAAAGCGTTCTACAGCTTTGCCCGCCAAAACCAGACGAACGGTGGCCCCTTCAGCACCACCGAAGATCGGATGAGCCTCGCCGGTCGATACGACTATCTAATTGGGACGCGCACCTTCGGATACGGCAGCCTCCGATTCGACCGCGACCGCATCGCCGCACTTGACCTGCGCACTCTGGCCGGGGCCGGGCTGGGCAGCTATATCATCCCGGTATCGAAACTGGAAGACCGAGGGGAGCGCGATTGGAAACTCAGCGCGGGGTTGTCCTATCTCCATGAAGATTACACCGGGGGAGGCTCCGACAGCTATGTCGGCTTAGAACTAGGTTCTGCCTACCGGATGATGCTCAGTGACACTCTGCGCCTCTCGCACAGTGCGGGGTTCGTGCCGAACTTCGGCGATTGGAGCGACTACTTCTTTGTCAGCGATCTTTCGCTCACCATGCCTCTGGGCGATGAGAAGAAGGCTTCGTGGCAGGTTTCCTTCTCGTTCCTTTTTGACTACGACAGCACCCCGGCGGTGGGCGCCCGCCAGGACAACTACAAGTACGTTTTGGGCATCGGCTACAAGTTCTAGCTTGCCCAAAGGTACTTTGTGGGCCATGCGCGCTTTGGTCGGACTGATTTCGCTGTGCCTGACCATTGCTACCGTGGCCCAAAGCCCACCTTCGATCCCTTTCATTGAGGCAAGCACCCCACCGACGATTGATGGCAGATTAGAAGCTGGGGAATGGGCCGCCGCCAGCCCGGTCACGGGCTTCATTGACATCGTCACCTCGGCCGCCGCGCCGGAACAAACACAGGCCTGGCTAATGAGCGATGCGGAGTTCATCTATGTCGCCTTTGCTTGCGCCGATTCTCAGCCCGAAACCATCACGGCCCGAGAACGCCAGCGGGGGGCCTCTTTCCAGGGTGAAGACCTAGTCGCCTTCCTCATTGACCCCTTCGCCAGCAACCGTTACAACAACCAGTTCGAGTTCACTGTCAATGCCTTGGGCACCCAGAACGAGCGATTGGGTGCCGGACGCGCGACCAAGCAAGAGTGGCGCGGCGACTGGACGGCCGCCACCCAGCGCAACGAGCACGGCTGGACCGCGGAGATTCGCATCCCCTGGCGGATGCTGGACTACCCCGCCGGTCCAAATCAGACGATGCAAATCAACTTCATCCGTAGCCAGCCCCGCACCCGGGTCAGCAGCGCATGGGCGGACCTGACCCTGGCCGGGCGCGTGCAAAACCTGGGCCGCTGGACAGGCGTGAATGCCCCCGTCACCACTCGCGAACGGGACTGGCAGGGTCTGATTTACGCGGTGCCCCAGTACGACGAGGATGCGGACAATACTCTCAGCCTCCGTTCCGGTTTTGACCTCCGTTATCGCCCGGATTCCCGGTTGACCGGGGTGCTTTCGGTCAATCCCGACTTCCGCAACATCGAACAAGCGATCGCCGACATCTCGTTCTCACGGACCGAACGTTCCCTGGCGGATGCACGCCCGTTCTTCCAAGAAGGTCAGGAGTATTTCAACCTCTTTGGCGGCTTCACCTTCGGGCAGTTGTTCTATTCGCGCCGGATTGACGACTTCGACCAGGGAATCAAAGTGTTCGGCACCCCGAACGACCGATTGAGCTACGGCGTGCTCGCCACCCGCGAAGACGGCCGGCAGACCGACGTGGTTACGCGCGTGGCCCAGCGCATTGGCTCACTCGACTCGCTTTCCTTCTTCAGCACGGTCAGCGACGGGCCGGTGCGGTCGGATGCCATGGTCGGCACCCAATACAGCATGGAAAGTGGGTCTTGGGGTGGCACGATCCGCCTGGCTCGTCGCCAAAACGGGAGTCGCACCAGTGGGGCGGCGGCCGTTGGCTTTGAATACTCTGTTCCCCGGTTCTTCGTGGTCTACAAAGCCGATACGGTGGATGCCGACTTCCGCCCCTCGCTCGGGCTCATCAACTTCCAGGGCACGCGGCGGCACTACGTTTATTCTGAGTTCTCGGACCCCACCATTCGCAGGGGCATCCACGGTATGTCGGGTTCGGTCTTCTTGGAAGAGCGCCAAACCCAGAACGGAGGTGCGTTCTCCAAGTCCGCGAGCTTCGATGGGAGCCTCCTCACGGCCCAAGACTTGAGGTTGGGAATATCCCTCGCCACCTCCGAGTTTCAGGGATTGCCTTCTCGGTCGGCGGGCATGTTCTTCACCATCAACGAACGCAACCGATTCTCCCGATTCAACGGGTTTATCAATGGCGGCGTGATTGACGGCGACCCCTCGCGCTACATGTCCTTCCGGGCCGAACAACGTCTTGCCCCCGGCCTCGATTTGTCGTTAGGTTGGCAGCAGTTGGACTGGCGCGGCAAAACCGAGCAAACCCAACTCAGCATGGGCTACGAGATCAACGCCTATCAAAGTTTGAACGGGCGCGTGGTTTGGCAGGACGGCGAGTCGAACGCCTACCTGGCTTTCCGGCAAGGAGGGAGCGAGGGGCTGGATGTCTACTTCATCCTGGGCGATGCCAATGCCGAGCGCACGCGCAATCGCGCGGCCCTCAAACTGGTGTGGGCGTTCTAGGCTGCTTTAGCGTTGCCCGGTAAGCGCGGCCGTGAGCTGCGCCTGCTGCGCCCGGAAGGCACTGATGGCCGAATCCATGGCCTGGAATCGTGCCTTGAGACGGGCTTGACGGCGCGCAAGCGCGGCCTCCCGGTTGGCGCTCG
>CAZVHE010000158.1:0-4419 GCA_964627705.1 uncultured Chthonomonas sp. | reverse complement strand
TCTGCCGGTACACGCTGCGCCAGGTCGACTCGTCGAGCTCGCGCCCCAGGCCGTAGACCGTGAGCTGGTCGTGGCCATGCTGGCGGATGCGGAACAGGTGATCCTGGATCGTATTCGTGCGGCGCACAACAAACCCGGCACCATCATGGAATGGTACGATGCCGAATCTCGCAAGGACGAGCACCACTTCGATGATAAGAACGTGTTCCACGAAGCGGAGGTCTTTGAAAGCCGCCGCCAAATGACGCTGGCTTACCTGCGTGGTCTCTCCCCCGCCGACTTCGACAAAGAAATCCAGTTCACGGGTCGCGAAGCCTTCACCATTGGCGAGTACCTCTCGCTGGTGCTGGCCCACGACATCGAGTTCATCGGTCACCTTTCCACGTTCCTCGCGACGGAAGCCGCGACGGTTTCTTGACCGGAACGTCGTCCGGAGATGCACCTCTGCCCCCTGCGGGCGGGGGTGCATTTCTGTTTGCCGTACTCCCTTCTCCGCTCGGCCCGGTGCGGGTGACCTGGGGTGTCCACGGCCTGCGGAGCCTGGCGTGGGCCGAGGAAGAAGTTACGGCCATGCCTGCGGAAATGGCGGCCTTGGCCGCGCAATGGGAAGCCTACTGGGCGGGCACCTTGCGCGGCTTTGATGTACCATTGGAGCTTCAGGGCACCGAGTTTCAGCAACGCGTGTGGGCTGCAGTCTGTGCCATTCCCTATGGCCAAACCCGCACGTATGGTGAGATTGCTTTGCAGTTGGGCGACCCCAACCTCAGCCGCGCGGTGGGAGCCGCTAACGGTGCAAACCCGGTGGCCGTGCTGGTGCCGTGCCACCGCGTGGTGGGCAAAACGGGTGGGCTGACGGGCTACGCCTACGGCCTAGACCGCAAGGCCCGATTGCTCGCCCACGAATCCGGCGAGCGCTCGCTGTTCTAAACTAGCGGCAATATGCCACCCCTCGTTGGAGCCTTCTTGGCCGCCCTGCTGGCTGCGATCGGAAACGCCATTTTCACCTACGGCAACAAAACCGCCCGCGCGGAAGATTCGCCCTTCGGCTTTGTGCTTCTTACCTTCCTCATCTCAGCGGCGGCGATGGCGGCGCTGATGGCGTTCCAGCCACCCCGCGACCCCGTGGCCTTTACCAAGGTCAACATGGGGCCGGCGCTGTGGGCGGGTATCGGCACCGCCATCACCTACGTGGGGTTCTATATCCTGTACAGCAAGTTCGGGGCGTCGTACTACGCGCTCTACGGCATGTTAGCGATGCTGACCACGTCCATCTTTCTGGCCGTTGTCATTCTCAAGGAACGGTTTAACTGGTCCATCGGTGTCTCCATCGGTCTGGCCGGGGTGGCGCTGGGCTTCTTCCTTTATGGCCAGCTGATGAACCAACGAGCCGCCGAGGCCCTCACGTCCCCGACGGCTCTGACGGGTGAACCCCCGGCTTAGCGACCCTTGAACAGCCCGCCCAGGATGCCCCGCACCACTTGGCGGCCAATCTGGCTGCCCGCGGCGCGCATCGTGCTCTTGAGCGCGGCCTGGAGCGGGTCATCCGAGCGGCGACGGGTTGTGCCGCTAGATCGCTGACGCATCAGGCGTTCCTCTTCCTTGCGGCGCTTCTCTTCTTCCTTCATCGCAGCCATGCGCTGGGCTTCTTCCTCGGCGGCTTTGGCCGCTTCGGCCGCCCGCTTGCTCAGGACCTCGAAAGCGGATTCGGGGTCAATCTCGCGGTCATAGGTGGCCCCTACGGGGCTGGTGTTCATCACCTGCTTGCGCTCTTCCGGCGTGGCTGGTCCAAGGCGCGAATGCGGCGGCCGAATGAGCGTGCGCTGCACGATGTTCGGCGTGCCCTTAGCGTCGAGCGTCGAAACCAGCGCTTCCCCCACCCCAAGCTCGGTGATCACTTCCTCGGTCTTGAAGTTCGGGTTCGGGCGGAAGGTGTCCGCCGCGCTCCGCACCGCTTTCTGGTCGCGCGGAGTGAAGGCGCGCAGCGCGTGCTGCACTCGGTTGCCCAGCTGCCCCAGCACCGCATCCGGGATGTCGAGCGGGTTCTGCGTCACAAAGTACACCCCCACCCCCTTACTGCGAATGAGGCGCACCACCTGCTCCACCTTTTCCACCAGCGCTTTGGGCGCATCGGTGAAGAGCAAGTGCGCTTCATCAAAGAAAAAGACCAACTTCGGCTTGTCGAGATCACCCACTTCCGGCAGTTCTTCAAACAGCTCGCTCAGCAGCCACAGCAAAAACGTGGCGTAGGTGCGCCGGTTGTTCATCAGCTTGTCGGCGGCCAGGATGTGGATCATCCCACGCCCGTCCGGCGAGGTGCGCAGTAGGTCGCGGATGTCCAGGGCGGGTTCGCCGAAGAACATGTCCGCTCCTTCTTGTTCCAGCACCAGCAATTGCCGCTGGATCGCCCCCACGGTCGCCCCGCTCACGTTGCCGTACTCGGCCTGAATCTCCTTCGCATTCTCGCTGATGAACTGCAAAATCGCGCGCAAGTCCTTCAGGTCCAGCAGTAGCAGGCCGTCATCGTCCGCCACGCGGAAGGCGATGTTCAGCACGCCCTCTTGAGTTTCGTTCAGGTCTAGCAGGCGGCTGAGGAGGAGCGGCCCCATCTCGCTGATGGTCGTCCGCACGCGGTGGCCTTGCTCGCCGTAGAGATCCCAGAAAATCGTGGGAAAAGCCGCGTACGTCAGCGTGCCCAGGCCGATTTGGGAAGCCCTTTCTTCTAGCTTGGGCTTGCCGCCGCCCGCCTGGCTCATGCCGCTCAGGTCGCCCTTGACGTCGGCCATGAACACCGGCACGCCGATGGCGCTGAACTGCTCCGCCAGAATCTGCAGGGTCACGGTCTTCCCCGTACCGGTCGCGCCCGCAATCAAACCGTGGCGGTTAGCCAACTTGGGCAGCAACTCCACCGGGCCTTCGCCCAATCCCACAAATAAGCCTTCACTCATGACTTTCCTGCAGATTACCGTGGAGCCTCCCCCCGACTCTGCCGACAATGTCATGAGAACTACCATGTCGTACACGGTTTCTGTGATTGTTTTGGGAGGATGCCGGCCGGATGTTTTGCGCGCAGCCCGCACCCCGGTTTTAGATCGCCTCATCACGCAGGGCGCGTGGACCATGGAGGCTCGCACGGTGGCGCCCAGCCTCACATTGCCCGCGCTGACCAGCCTGATGCACGGGGTGGACGTGAACAAGCACGGCTTGCGCAGCGAGGAACCCGAAGCCCCCGTGAAGCACGGCCACAGCCTGGTGGACGCGATGGGACGGTTCCGCCGTCGCTGTGGTTTCTTTATCAACGGCCCGGCCTTCCGGGATGCGTTTCAATCGCCCGGCGTGACCGAAGCCTATCTCCGCCGCGATTGCGAGAACCCCGCCAGCGATGGCCATATCATTGCCGCCGCCAAGCGAAGCATGGAAGAAGCGCCGCTGGAACTGGCCATGATCTACCTGGGGCACATGAAGGCCATGGGGCAGATGCACGGTTGGGGCAGCGCCCAACAGATTGCCGCCCTGGAGCGGGCCGACCATCTGATTGGCGACTGGTTGGAAGACGTGGAAAGCTACGGGCTGATGCAAACGACTCTGGTAGTAAGTGACCACGGCGGGCACGAACGCCAGCACGGCACCGGCCTGCCGGAAGACATGACGATCCCCTGGATTCTGCACGGACTGGGCGTGAAGCCGGGCCCCATCCAAGGCCCGGTGCGCATCTTTGATAGCGCTCCCACCCTCGCCAAGCTGCTGGACCTCCCCGCCGACCGGGGGTGGGAAGGCCAAGCCGTGGCCCAAGCCCTCGCCGCTTAACTTTCAAGGCAAATCAAAACAGAAACCCCCAGCACCCGAAAAGGGCCTGGGGGTTTGCTTTGCTTGCTTGCAGCCAGCTTAGCGCTGAGCGATGGGCACGTAGTTCGTCACGCCCTTGCCTTCGTAGATGCACGAGGGGCGGATGAGACGGTTGTTGTCCAGCTGCTCGATCATGTGGGCGCACCAGCCGCTGGTACGGGCGATCACAAAGATCGGGGTGTAGAGCGGGATGGGGATGCCCAGCAAGTAGTAGGCGTAGGCGGCCGGGAAGTCCACGTTCGGGAACAGTTGCTTTTCTTCCCACATCACCTTTTCCATCGCGTCGGCAATTTCGCCCCACTTGGTGTTGCCCGCCAATTTCCTTGGCGATCTTGGTGAGGTAGCCCGCGCGGCTGTCGCTCTTGCGATATTCGCGGTGGCCAAAGCCCATGATCTTCTTCTTGGTGGCCAGCGCGTCGCGGGTCCAGGCTTCAGCCTCTTCCGGCGAGTTGAACTGCATGAGCATGTGCATGGCTTCCTCGTTGGCGCCGCCGTGGAGGGGGCCCTTGAGGGTGCCGATGCCCGTGACGATTCCGCTGTAGAGGTCGCTGAGGGTGGCCACCGTCACGCGCGCGG
>CAZVHE010000157.1:0-4473 GCA_964627705.1 uncultured Chthonomonas sp. | reverse complement strand
ACCCGGAGCCTCGCCCACCCTCCAGCCCGGCCCAGCGGCGGCGATCTCGTACAGCACGCTCCCCGGCGACCGGAAGTACACACTCTTGAAGTAAAAGCGGTCAATCGGCTCGGTGGGCTGAAGGCCAAAGGCGAGGGCCTCCTTGCGGGCCTGGAGTTCTTGCTCGGCATCCGCGACACGGAAAGCAATGTGGTGCACCGCCCCCGGGCCGGTCTTGGTGGCTTCCAGGTTCGGCGTGGTGAGGTCAATCAGTTGATGCGGGAGACCTTCTTGCACGGCCAGGCGCACGCGACCGTCCTCTTCGCCCACGCGGCGGTAACCCCACTGTTCGGTGAGGAAGGCTTCGGGCTGGGGTAGGTTCTTCAGCCATTCGGTGGCACTGTGGAACCCGAGCAGCGCGTACTCAGCGGGCACATCGGACGCGTGCGGGACAAAGCGGGGGTCCGGCGTGCTTTCGATCAGCTCAATATTGAGTCCATCCGGATCGGTGAGATGAAGCACCTTCTCGCCAAACCGAACCGAACGCATGGTTGGCACTTCGGCTTTGATCAGCCGCTCTTCCCAGAAGTCTATGGAGCCCGGGCGCACGGTAAAGGCCGTGGCACCAACCGCAAAGATGCCATTGCGGCCATGGAACGCCTGCGGCCACGGGAAGAACGTGAGGATGCTGCCCGGCGTGCCCGCGCCATCACCATAGTAGAGGTGGTATGTGCCGGGGTCGTCTTGGTTAACGGTGACCTTGACCAGCCGGAGCCCCAGAAGGCCCGCGTAGAAGTCTACGTTGCGCTGCGGGTCGCCGCTCATGGCGGTGATGTGGTGGATACCAAGAATGCTCATGCTTTGTTCAACTCTCGTTGCCCGCAGATAGTTGCGCACGCAACTATCTGCGTGACTATGGGCCTGTGCGACTCACAATGACACAATATCTGCATGTCTTTCGCGCCGGGTTCGGAAACCATTGGCATCATCGGCTACGGCAACCAAGGGCGACCCCATGCCCTGAACCTGCGCGACAGCGGTCGGGACGTGGTGGTGGGGCTGCGCTCAGGTAGCCCGAGCTTTGAGCGGGTGCGAGAAGACGGGCTGCGCGCGGTGAGCCTGGAAGAAGCCGCCCGATGCGATGTGGTGGCGCTGCTGCTGCCCGATGAGCGCATGGGCGAGGTGTGGCGCGACGGGGTGGCCCCGGTAGCGCGAGAGGGGCAGATGTTGATGTTTGCCCACGGCTTTGCCATCCACTTTGGCCTGATTCAGCCCCTGGCGGGGATGGATGTGGCGCTGGTTTCACCAAAAGGTGCAGGCAAATGGGTACGAGCCATGTACGAAGCCGGGAGCGGCCTGCCGGCCTTGGTGGCCGTGCACCAGGACGCCACGGGGCGCGCCGTGGCTCGCGCTATGGATTACGCCGAAGGTATTGGGGCGACCCGGGTGGGGACACGCACGACCACCTTTCGGGCCGAGACGATCACCGATCTCTTTGGTGAGCAGGCCGTCTTGTGCGGCGGAATCCCGGCCCTGATCCAAGCCGGATACGAAACCCTGGTGGATGCGGGTTATGAACCCGAAGACGCTTACTTGGAGTGCGTCTATGAAGCCAAGCTCATTGTGGATTTGATGTTGGCGCAGGGGCTAGCCGGGATGCGGCGGGCCATCTCCCCCACCGCCGCCTACGGCGGACAGCGGGCCTTTCACCGATTGGTGAATGACGCCACCCGCGCCGAGATGAAGCGACTTCTCAACGAGATCGAGGACGGCTCCTTCGCCCAAGAATGGGTGGCAGCCGCCCCGGCGGGCGTACCTGAGCCACCGGGGACGGAACCCCTGGATGCCGCCCGCGAGAGCCTCATGCAAGAATGGCCGGAATGGCGCCCGATGGGCGCCCCTACCAGCGCACCCCGGCCGTAAGCAGCGGTCGCTGATCCGTCCGGAACGGCGAGGCCGGTAGCCCCGCGCCATTAAATAGCGAGGCTTCCGGAATGGCTGACCAACCGTAGCGCACTTCGGTCGGGCGTTGCACCCCGGATGCCGTCAGCACCACGGTTTCGCCTTCGATGCGCGCGATAGCATCCTTGAACTCGCCGCCAGCTTCCGCAATCTGGAAGCCCGTCAATCCCTTCGGA
Organism: uncultured Chthonomonas sp.; assembly: GCA_964627705.1. Taxonomy (GTDB): domain Bacteria; phylum Armatimonadota; class Fimbriimonadia; order Fimbriimonadales; family Fimbriimonadaceae; genus JAHBTC01. Next base: position 2,356 of record CAZVHE010000157.1, on the reverse strand, counting down.
CCGGCCTTTAGCCCCTGGGCATGGGCAAAGTGCACCCGAATCGCGCCCGCCATCGTTTCCACCTTTTGGTAAAGCGGGCCGGAATACGGCACATCCAGACCGTAGTCCTTAGCCAGGGCCCACGCCGCCAGGCGCCGCCCCACGTTGTACTTGTCACGCGGATGGATGTCCGCGAGGTTGTCTACCAGGTCGGTCGTCACCACCATGCCCGTCTTCGGCACGGAGAGCGCTAGTCGTTGTGCCTCGCGCAATTCGGCCGATTTGGCGCTGCCATCGTAGTTGTGGGGCGCAATCTGGACGAAGTAGAAAGACATGTCGTCGTTCTTCCACCACCGTCGCCAGTCTTCTATCATGAGCGGGAACGACATCTGATATTGCTCGGCCCGACCCACATTGCTCTCGCCTTGGTACCACAAGAAGCCTCGCGCACTGAACGGAAGCACCGGCTGGATCATCGCGTTATAGAGCGTTGAACCCCGCCAATTGCCATTCCCATCCAGCGGCATTTGACCATTTGGTGAAAGCTTGCTCATCACCGCCGAGGGGCTCGTCCAGCGCTCCACTTCGGTGCCACCGTAGCTAGTAGTAATGAGCCCCACCGGGACGCCAAGTTCTTCTTGCAAGCGCCGCCCAAACCAATACGCCACGGCCGACCATTCCGCCATGCCAGCTCCTCCCGCCGCCTCCCAAGGCCGATCTACATCCGCCACCGGCACATTGCTATGCCGTAGCGGCACAAAGTAGCGGCGCAGCATGGGGTTGTTGCCCTGCACCTCGGCCATATTTCCGCCCGGTCGGCCGCCATCGCACTGCGCCAACGTCCACTGCATGTTGCTTTGGCCGCTACAGATCCAGACTTCGCCGAGATACACCTCGCGCTGCAGGCTCTTTCCGGCTTGGGTCACCGTCAGCTTGAAGGGTCCACCCGCTTTGCCGGTCGGCACCTTGGTCATCCAATAGCCGCTGGCCCCGGCCCGCGCGGTAGCCCGGGCACCCTCGGCCCAACTTCCCTGCACTTCGACCGTCGTCCCCGGCGGCGCCCATCCCCACACGGCTGAGCGCGTTTGCTGTTGCAGCACCGCGCCATCGGAGAAGAGAGATGAGAGTTTCAGCTCGGTGGCTTGCACCGCAGCGAGGGAGGCAAGGAGAAGCGCCGTCACGCTTCCCCTTCTACCTCAGCCCTGCGCCAAAACGCGAAACTTAATCGCGATCGAGGCTATCTAGGTGGGTGGTTTCGATCCGCCGAATCTGGCGGACGGCGGAACGCATGACGATACTCTCCGTTTTGGCAAACCCGCGCCCGTAACGCACGCCTTTGAGCAGATCACCTGAGGTGATGCCGGTGGCGGCAAAGACCACGCTGCCCCGCGCCATATCTTCCGTCACCAGCACACGGTCGGGATCGCCATTCATCATGGTGCTGGCCCGCTCGCGGTCTTCTTCACTACGGAATTTAAGCCGAGCTTGCATATCGCCGCCCACGCACAGCACGGCGGCGGCGGTGATGACGCCTTCCGGCGCGCCACCGATGCCCATTAGGCCGTCAATCCCGCTGTCTTGGTCCAGCGCGGCAATGGCCACCGACAGGTCACCATCCGGCACCAACTGCACGCGGCATCCGGTTTCGCGGAGTTCGCTGATGAGCGCTTCATGCCGGGGACGATCCAGGCAGCCGATGATGAGTTCTTCGACATCCTTGCCCAGCGCCTTGGCCATGAGGCGCACGTTGACGCGCGGGGGCAGGGTGATATCGACAATGCCTTTGCACTCCGCGCCGACAACGAGCTTCTCCATGTACGTGTCGGGGGCGTGCATCAGCCAGCCTTCGCCTTCGGCGGCAGCGGCTAGCACGCTGATAGAGTTCGGGGTGCCGTTGGCACACAGGTTGGTGCCTTCCAGCGGGTCCACGGCGATTTGGATTTTGGGGCCGCCCCGGCCGAGCTTTTCGCCGATGTAGAGCATGGGGGCTTCGTCGCGCTCGCCTTCGCCGATCACGATGGTGGCGTCAATCGGCATGCTGTCCATGGCGCGGCGCATGGCGTCGCAGCTGGCCTGGTCGGCTTCGTCTCTCATGCCCTTGCCCACCCACTTGGCGGCGGCGAGAGCGGCGGCTTCGGTTAGGCGGAGAAAGTCGCTACTGCTGTAGCCGTCCGAGGGCGCCGAAGCATCGTTGGTTCGAGGCATGGTGGAGAGGATACCGGCACGTCTCGTGCCAACTTGCCCGGATTTTGTTTCGTTGACCTAAGTCCCGTGACTCATGGCGCCAATACTGAGGGGTATTATTGTGTCTCGCGTTGCCGCATAGCTCAGCAGGTAGAGCAGCTGGCTGTTAACCAGCGGGTCGCAGGTTCGAATC
>CAZVHE010000156.1:0-4617 GCA_964627705.1 uncultured Chthonomonas sp. | reverse complement strand
AGGCCCGCCCCCTCTGGCCCGCCTGGGGCGAGGGGGGCCGTGCCGCTGCCCGCCTCGTTCATCGTCAGGCGCTGCCCGGCGGCGTTGTAGGTGTAGGTCGTGGTTCCCTGCGGCTGAGCCAGGCTGGTCAGCTCGCCGGCGGCGTTGTAGGTGTAAGTGGTGGTGCCCGTGCTGTCCACCATCTGGGTGTGGCGGCCGCTGGCATCATAGGCAAAGGTGGTGTCGGTGCCCGCCGGGTAGTCCACGGTGGTCATCTGTCCGGCATCATCGAATACGTAGCTGTTCGTGTAGCCGAGCGGCGAGGTGTAGCCACTGGTCTGGCCGGTGCCGAGATAGCTCCACTGCTCCACTGCGCCATCCGGCAGGGTGAGGCTCGTCACATCGCCGCGGGCGCTGTGGGCAAAGTTGCGGGTGGCCCCGCGCCCATTGGTGATGGCTGTTTACCTAAGAAATTCAACAAAATCGGTATCCATCTTAACATAATCCTCTAGTCCAGGTTCGAAACGAAACTCGTGTAGCACATAGTCGAAACTTGGCTTTTGACCAAAGCCTGCTATACGCCGACAAACTCCCATAAGCTTTTTGCGGATCAATTTGTATTGATGAGAAACACCTACATTTTCTGCAATCGGCATTCGAAACGCAAGCAAATTTGCAGGTGAATTTGCCCTTATACTTTTCCCAACCCCAGCAGGGAGGTGCATGCTACCTAGATTTAGGAATTCATTGTAGGTTGGAATCTCCAAGCCATCAACACTGCATCGATGATAGTCATCGAATACCTCTCTATAAACGAAGAACGCCCTGCGCGGAACAAGATAGACGGGAAAGGAACCTTCCAAATCATCCAATGAAACATCCTGCATCTCCCGCCAATAATAATTTGGCACTCTCGTTTCTTGAGAACCAGGCGCAGTCCATCTGTTGAATGTCAAAACCAAACTCTCATCAGCAAACTCACGCAGGACATCTAGCAGTGTGTGTGACGTCACACAAATGTTCAGTTGTAAAGTTCTTTGCTTCACCAAACCCTATTCCCCGGCTGCACGGAAGTAAATTTCAGCATTAGGATATGCCCGCTTCAAGTCATCCCACGCCTCACGTTCTCGCTTAGGCAAGGTCTTGTCGTCCTTCAAGAAGCGCACAACCTGGACAAATACATCCACGACATCGTCCCCACGCTCAATTTTAACCCATACGTCAGGGTAGCGAAGCTTCTTGTACCCGCCTTCAGGGATGCGTATGCCTTTTTCTTTCTTCCCTTTACCGCCTCCTCCTTCCCATTTGCCACCCTTATTTTTCCACTCCTCATAAGCGGCCTCAACACTGTCACGGTGCTGCTTGTTTCCATGGCGGCCAGTATATTTTGCACCCTTCTCAGCTGCTTCCTCCGCCAGTTTTTTGGCAACCTTCCCTGCTCGCCCTTTTCCGCCAAGCGCGAGGTCATTGACCTCACCGACGATCTCGCCCACTCGATAGCTTCCTGAGCTTGAGTCAACAACATCATCGCATCCGATCCACTTTCTTACTTGCCGCGTTCCGCCACCAGTCAAGGTGTCGCCCCAACCGGCGAAGAAGTCCTCCCACTCCCAGGGCGCGGTGTAGTGCCCACCCTCATCAGCCGGGACAAAGTCGATCGTTGGATGCAGTCGGTTAGATGGACCGCCAGACCCCGGCGCGTAATCGTTCCTTCCGCCTGCCCCGGGCGTACCGACTCGGCCGGTGCCCGGGTCATAGACGCCGCCGCCATTGCCAACCTTGAAGTGACCACCAAAGTCTTCCAGCCCCATGAAGCCGGACTGACCCTGCCACGTCCCCGCAGACTGAACCAGTTCGCCAAAGGCACTGAACTCCCGGCCCGCCAGCGCCGCCCCGGCGGCCGTGGTTTGCAGGTCCGTGGAACCCGAATCCGCGTGCAGATACGTCGTGGTTCCGCCGCGCCGCTCAGAGATTCCTGGTGAGAACAGGGCCGTGCCATCACTCACCACCGGCGCCCAGGAACCCGCCCCGGACCGCCGATAATTGCGCGTCACGCCGCCAAAGGTGCTGCTGATCCGTGCGTCCAGAGAATCGTAGGTGTGGTTCTGCACCCCCGTCGGATCCTGGATTTGCACCACGCGGTCGTCAAAATCGTAAGCGAGGAAGGTGGTGCCCGCCGCGCGCTGCACGCTGGTCATGCGGCCGGCCGCATCGTAGGCAAAGGTGCGCGGGTCATTCCCGCCCGACACCGCCAGCAGCTTGTCGGCGCTGTCGTAGGAGTAGCTTTCGCTAACTCCATTGACTGTCTTGCTCAGCCGGTTGCCGTTGGCGTCGTAGGCGTACTGCGCGGAGTACCCGGCCCGCACTTCACTGGTGAGCTGGCCCACCAGATCGTAGGTGCAGTTCGAGCTTCGCCGATTTCAAATCCTAGATCAAACTACTCTCGTGGTAGCTCCGGATGACGTAGGCTGCAAAACCCGTCGTATGTGGCGCCGCGTTTACGATTATCCACTCAAGTGACGGCTTCGCTACTACACAGTGTTCCCGACCTAAGGCCTGGAGCAACGAGTCATCAAATCCGCCATGCTTGGGACACACGTAGAGCACCTCATCCGGGCAACCCTCCTGGGCGACAAAAACAGGACAACTCACTCGCATCAGATTTGTATGACTTACCTCAACCTGAACCTCGCGATACCCAATCCAGAACGGATCTTCATCGCTTGGTCTAGTGTGAGTGCCGGCTCCAACCTCGCGGATCTCCCGATTCACTCTCCTATGGAGAGTCGCCATAAACTGACTTACAGATAGCGCGCCTGTGATTGCCTTCCCAATCGGATGCCCATTACCATCCGGGATGCAATCCCGTGAAGCCAAATGCCCGGCGAGCCGACTGCTGAGATCACTGACAATAGTCCGACCTGCTTCGCCTCCAATCAGATGAGAACTAGCTGAATGCGCACGAATCCACTCATCAGTGTCTCGACTAAACATCTCCCAACCGTTCTTCATATTGGTTTACTAAGCTGTGCTAAGGTCCATACATTCACGGTTGTATCCTCGTTGATCAAAGAAATGAACATCGAGAGTAGTTCCTGAGCAAGTACGGCCCACAGTCTGGCTCATGCGTCTTCGCCACACACCATTGCATCGATGGATCCACTAGATAAACATCGATCAACGGTAACTCACGCAAGACACTCAAGGGCAGGCCCTCAATGGGCGGGGTAACCCAAGTCATGATATTTAAACCCTCCTCAATAAGGAGAAAGAAGGGATTGCGAATTCGAACTCGATCTGTTATTCGATAGACATTTTCCGAGGTCACCCGCCCCGCATCGTAGTTCGCCCAGTCCTCCTCTGTCCAGTGATCGATGTCGCCATTTGACTTCTCGAACCTAGAACTGGCATATTCTAGCCGAACAAACCAACTCCAGGCGAATAGACGCGGTTCTCTATCTCCAAGCGTCGCCCTCTCGCGGAGAAACTCTCGGATTTTTGCGCGAAGTCCTGTGCCCAGTTCACGGGAGAGTATTTCCTCATGTTGCTCTAGCATCGACACAAGCATCTCTTCCCATACGCCCGCAACAACTGGGCCTTGCACTTCCACACAAGAAGCACTCCACTTCTCGAATGTCATCACAATTGCGGACCTTAAACTTTCGCTATCAGGACTACTTTTCATATTGCTAATCGGCTCATAAAGCAACTAGTCTGCTGAATGCATCTCGAATCGAGTCCTTCCTCACAGTTCAATAGTGACCATCGCTTGCGATTTCGAACTTCGCCTCCATCGATAGCCTCATTGGCATCAGACTGTCAGCGAAACCCACAAGTGCATCCTTCACCATAATTGCCTCGCCAATCCCAGGGATAAACCCTGCTATTTGCTCGCCTATCTCGTCCAGCTTTGCTTTCCAAGGCTCCTGACCAAATTTCTTGAAGTATCCAGGGGTATCTGGATGCTTGACCGACTCCTCAAGATCATTCACGTCAACAATGTGAACCGACTCGCCTTCTGTCCTTGGGCCGCCAGGATGCCAGTGCGGAGGGAATCCCGGCCTATGTCCCGGATGAGGAACAGGTTCTTGACCTGGTGCCATTCTTCTTGCAATTTCCTGCGCATCTTCTGCATTCCTCACCAAGATGTTCATGTGATCATTATTGCCTACTTTGACCCTTATGTGAGGGATGTCACTACATCCATCTATGAAACCTTTGACAATCTTGAACTTTGACAGCCCAAGCAGATCGACGTTGCCGATCGGTTCGTTGTCACAGTACGCGTACCAATTCCTACCGTCCTTGATCGGATCCCGCGAAAGGAACCGCCCGGTCGTCGGGTCGTAGTAGCGGTGGCCCAGGAGCTTGAGGCCACTGGAATCCTCTTGGTAGCCAAATCCCCCGGCGTAGCCGAAGGGGCCCTTCCAGGTTCCGGTGGCGGAGAGTTCCGCCCCGAAGGCGTCGTACACCCGGGTGGCTTGAATAGCACCCGCCGAGGAGGTCTGCGCGTCGGCGTTCTTCAGGCCGGAGTGCGACCAGGTGGACACCCCGCCCCGCCGCTTGCCGGTCTCAAGGTCGTCGAACTGGCGCGGGTGCTGGCCGGCCCCTGGGCGGGGCAGACGCTGGCCGACCTCG
>CAZVHE010000155.1:579-4620 GCA_964627705.1 uncultured Chthonomonas sp. | reverse complement strand
ATGAATGCCGTGGACTACAGCGGCTACCCCGATTGCCGCCCGGAATACATCGCCGCCTACGAGCGTATGGCCAACCTGGCCACCAAAGCCGCCGTCACCGGGGAACAAGCCCTGCGCATTTGGGCGCCCTTGGTGGACATGAGCAAGGCGGAGATTGTGGGGCGGGGCCTGGAACTGGGTGTGAACTTCGCCGACACCACCAGCTGCTACGACCCCGACGCCCAGGGCCAGCCGTGCGGCCACTGCGACAGCTGCCTCCACCGGGACGCCGCTTTTGCCGCCCACGGCCTCACCGACCCGCGCCGCGCCCCTGCCGGAGCCTCCTAGCCTCGTGGCCAAGCTCCGCATCTCGGAGATTTTCACCTCTGTGCAGGGGGAAGGGCAGTGGATTGGCGTGCCCAGCGTGTTCGTGCGCGTGAGCGGCTGCAATCTGCGTTGCGTGTGGTGCGACACCCCCTACGCCAGTTGGCAACCCGAAGGCCCGGTGCGCGAGGTGGACGATGTGGTGGCGGAAGTGCAGGCTCAAGGGGTACGGCACGTGGTGGTCACCGGGGGCGAGCCGATGCTCTTTGAACCCACAGTGGACTTGGTTGCGGCCCTGCAAGCCAAGGGTCATGTCATCACGATCGAGACGGCCGGCACCGTGGACTTGCCGCTCACGCCGCAGCTTTTCTCGATCAGCCCCAAGCTCTCGCACTCGGCCCCGGATGGCGAGTGGCACGAGCGCCATGAAGCGGCCCGCTGGCGGCCCGAGGTCATTACCGCGATGATGCAGCGAGCCCCTGTGCAGTTCAAATTTGTGGTGAACCCCGACCACCCCAGCGACGACTGGGCTGAGATTGACGCCATGCTGGCGCAACTCCCGCCGTTGGCCCCGGATTCGGTGTTCCTGATGGCCGAAGGGCGAGACGCCGCCGTGCTCCACGACCGGGAGCGCCGCCTGGTGCCCGAGGCCATTCGCCGAGGTTGGCGTATCGCTCCGCGTCTGCAAATTGACCTCTTTGGCGACACGAAGGGGACATAATCAAACCCATATGGCCCGTATCGTCGTCCCGGAAGCGGAGGCCCTTCTTGATCAAGAGATTCCCGTCCTCGATAAGGGGTTTGTCCGGCTGGTGGACTATATGGGTGGCGACCAGCGCATCGTGCAAGCGGCCCGCGTGAGCTACGGTGCCGGCACCAAGAGCTACCGCCAAGACCGGGCGCTCATCCACTATCTTCTGCGCAACGACCATACGTCGCCGTTTGAGCAAGTCGTGCTCACCTTCCACGCCAAGATGCCGATCTTCGTGGCCCGCCAGTGGGTGCGCCACCGCATGGCCCGCCTCAATGAAGTGAGCGGCCGCTACAGCGTGATGAAGGACGAGTTCTACGTGCCCGCCGCCCACACCATGCGCGGCCAAAGCACGGACAACAAGCAGGCGCGCAGCGACGAACAGCTACCGAATGCCGAGCGAATTATTGACCAGATGGTGGAAGATCAGCGCCTGATGTACGCCCACTACGAGGAGATGATCGCCAAGGGCTTGGCCCGCGAGATTGCCCGCGCCAACCTCCCGATCTCGCTCTACACCGAGTGGTACTGGCAGATGGACCTGCACAACCTGTTGCGTTTCCTCAACCTGCGCATGGATAGTCACGCGCAGTACGAGATCCGCGTCTACGCCGAAGCCATGGCCAAGTGCGCCCAGGCCGTGGCCCCCATGGCGTACGAAGCCTTTGAAGAACACATTCGCGGAGGTGTGCGGCTTAGCCGGGCGGAAAGTGCCGCCCTGGTGCGGATGCTGGAAGGCAAAGATTCCGGTTTAGAAGGTCGCCCACTGGCGATCTTTGAAGAGAAACTCGAGCGCATGCGCGCCGCTGCCCCGAGCGAGGCCCCTGAAGAGCTCGACGGACCGCAAGCAAAAGATTAAGCCCCCGGATTCCACCATTCGGTGAACCCCAGGGGCCTTGCCGCGCTTATTAAAGACTTAGCGCTCGATCGTTTCTCGAATGCGGATGCTGATGCCGTCGCGTTCGCGCAGGGCGTCCAGGAACGCCTGGCCCTTCATCGCGTTTTCGTAGCGGATCGCACCCTTTTCCACGTTGCCCGCCGCCACTTGCTGGGCGATGATAGAGCAAGAGAAGCCCGTTAGGCGCTCCATGGCCGTAAAGCCCGTTTCCGGGTCCGTGCGGTCGTAGAGGTCAATCTGCACCATGATCGGCTTGCCGCCGCGGTGGCCGTAGCCCACGCCCCGCACCGCGCACTGGTCCGGCTCCTTGAACTTCTCGAGCTCGGGGCCGAACACGGTGTTGAACACGTCCTTCGGCACCACTTCCGTTCCGCGCACGTTCACCTTGTTCTCGGTCCAGAAACCGAAGTCCTTAAAAATGCGCATGAGCTGGCAGTGGCCCGGGAAGCGCAGCGTCTTGTATTCGTAGTTGGCCACCTTGCCTTCCAGCGTGTAGGGCGCCGTGCTGGTGCCGCCGCTGGTGGTGAAGGCCTCCATCTCGCCCATCTGCTCGATGTGCACCGTCTCCAGTTCGCTCAGCGTGTCCACCTTTTGCACCTTGCCGTTGCGTAGCACCACGGCCTCGTAGTCGTATTCCGTCACCAGGCCTTCCACGTTGAAGGTCAACATGTAGTTGAACGGCGGCTTGGGGTTCTGGGGCAGCACGCCGCAATAAAGCTTCACCGTCTCGGTGGTGTCCATGGCTTCAATCAGCGCAAAGCCAACGTTGTTCACCAGGCCGGGGGCGAGGCCAGTGTCGGGCACCAGGGTTACGCCCGCTTCCACTGCCGCCTCGTTAAGCTTCAGGGTCTGCATGGTCACCTCGGTATTGCCACCCAGGTCCACCATGTCGGTGATCGTTTCAACCGCCACGGCGGCAATCTGCGGGTGCATCCAGTAGGGCACGCAGCTCAGCACCACATCAATATCCACGAGGAAACGGCTGAGTGCATCCTTGTCCAGCACGTTCAGTTGCACCGGCTTGCAGATGTCGCTATCGAGCAGCGAGTTCACGCGGGCCGCGCTCTGCTGGGCTTGCTCCAGGCTCATGTCGGCCAGGTAGACGGTGTCTGGGTTCGCAAAACGAACAAGATCATAAGCGGCGGCGGTGCCTTGCATTCCCGCTCCCAATACGGCGTAGGTATCTTTCATTCAAGTCCTCCAAAAGGGAAAGCCACCTCATCCTCGAGGCGGCTGGTGCAGCCAGATTACCAGGAGGCCCGCCCCCAAAAGTGAGGGCGCGGGTATCTTAGCGGAGCGATGTGGGAGGCCTGCGCAGGCCACAAAACACCACATCCGGGAGTAATCAAATGCGCAAGAACCGCCGCAAGGCTAAGCACTCCCAACGCTTCTTGGCGTTGGCGTCTCAGGTTGACAAGACCAAGTTTTACGATATCAACGAAGCCATCGAGTTCGTGAAGGCGAATGCCAACGCGAAGTTCGTAGAAAGCGTGGACCTGTCCCTCCGCCTCGGTGTGGACCCCCGCAAGGGCGACCAAAACGTCCGCGGCATCACCAACCTGCCGCACGGCACGGGCAAGAACCAGACCGTGGCCGTCCTCGCCAAGGGCGACCTGGCCAAGGAAGCCACCGCCGCCGGCGCCGACGTGGTGGGCGACGAAGACCTGATCAAGCGCATTCAAGAAGGCTGGAAGGATTTCGACGTGCTGATGGCGACGACGGACATGGCCCCGCAAATCGGGAAGATCGCCCGTCTGCTCGGCCCCCGCACGCCGAACAAGAAGAACGGCACCGTGACCGACACCATCGGCCAGGCCGTGAAGGAAGTCAAGTCGGCCAGCCGCGTGGAGTACCGCGTGGACAAGGCGGGCGTGATTCACATGCCGATCGGCCGCGTGAACTTCTCCGCCGACCAACTGCGTGAGAACATGATGGTGGCCGTGGATACGGTCATCCGCGCCAAGCCGTCGTCGGCCAAGGGTCGATACCTGCTCAGCGTCACGCTCTCCAGCACCATGGGTCCGGGCCTCCGCCTCGATCCGACGCTGACGAGCAAGGCCTCCGGCCACTAATCCGAAGCTATTCGGCA
>CAZVHE010000155.1:308-557 GCA_964627705.1 uncultured Chthonomonas sp. | reverse complement strand
GCCATTTGGGCCGAGGGGTTTCTTGATTGTCAGGACCAGCCTTACTTAAGGCACGACGGCTTCGTACACCACAAGCTGAGGCACGTCTGATGAACTAGTGCCAATGGTATAGATTGTGCCTGTGGCCCGGTTGATGGCAAGGCGATTTGACCCTTGCTGGCCCGCGCCATCGGTATATCCATCACCAAGCAAGCTGTTGTTGCCTGTGGAAATCGTGTAGAGGCGTCCGTTTCTATACACCCGTAAACG
>CAZVHE010000155.1:0-276 GCA_964627705.1 uncultured Chthonomonas sp. | reverse complement strand
ACGACCGATCGGGTGTCGCTGAATCTTCCTGGGGTTCCGTCAACGACTCCATTTGATCCGTCGCCGGCAACGGTAGTCACCGCTTGATTCTCAAGGTTGATGCGGCGCAAGCGGTTGTTGAAGTTATCCCCCACATAAAGAGCGTTGTCATCGCCTAATGCCAGCCCATCGGGATTACTGAATTGGGCGGCCGCCCCGGTGCCATCGGCAAAGCCAGCCGTGCTGCCAGCAACCAGCGAAAAAGTCCAGCTTGTGGGGCTGAATTGGTTTGAACCC
>CAZVHE010000154.1:0-4626 GCA_964627705.1 uncultured Chthonomonas sp. | reverse complement strand
TCCCCAAGGAGGTCTTTAGTGGACCAGCAAATGCCAACCCAGTTTCTTAGCCGCGAAGCGGCATATCTTGCGAAGCAATCCTAAGAAAACTTCTTATTGGAGTTGCGGACGCAGGCACCGTTCTGATACTTCCGTATGGTACCTTTCCCAAACCATGGCGTCAAGGGGGAGAACCGGAACCTTAGGGCTCGATATAGGCACGAATTCGATAGGATGGGCACTGGTGGATGAAGAGCAGCAGGTCGTCGCCGCCATGGGCTCGCGCGTTTTTTCCACTCCCATGGAGCCGGACAAAAAGGATGTCCCCAAGAACGCCGCGCGGCGCGCCAAACGAGCAGCCCGCCGCCTCACCCGCCGCCGCGTCATCCGTCGTAACCAACTCCTCACCTTGCTTCGTCAGCACGGGATGATTCCCGCTGAGAATGTGGCCGCCTGGCACCAAATCGATCCTTATTCCCTCCGTGCCAAGGGGCTAAACGAGGCTCTCACTCTCGAAGAGTTCGGGCGAGCCCTGTTCCACCTGGCTCAACGGCGGGGTTATCAATCCAATCGCAAATCGGCTGGCCTCAGTGATGTTGAGGATCCAGCGGTGCAAGAGATCATCGAGCGCAAGGAAACCGAAGAGCGACTGAGGGAACTTGAGGCTTTGCAGAAGAGGCGCGAGAAGGCCGCCGCCAAAGGGAAAGACCCCAATGCCGCCGAGGACGAGAAAGTTGTGCTCGCGGCCATCGCCGAGCTCAAACAAATCCTCGAAAGCCAAGGCATGCGCACCCTGGGAGAGTATTTCCACCATCGGCTCCAAAAGGGGTTGTCCGTGCGGCGCACCTATACCGAGCGCGGCATGTACCAGCACGAGTTCGAAGCGCTCTGGACTGCCCAAACTCGCCACCACCCCCTACTTCAAAACGATGAGCTGCGGGCACAGTTCTTCCACGCCATCTTCTTCCAGCGGCCCTTGCGCCGGGCCGTCGGCGTCGTCGGGGCGTGCCAATTCGAAAGAAGCCGCAACCGCGCACCCAAGGCCAACCCCATCGCCCATGAGTTCCGCATCTGGCAGCAACTCAATCACTTGCTCTACTTGCCAGAGGGCAGTTCGGATTGGATGGCCCTCACTCAAGATCAAAAGAACACGGTCGCGGCCGCTCTCCAAGAAGCCAAGGAACTGAGCTGGTCCAAGTTCCGCACGCTCACCGGCATCAAGAAGGATGCGCAAATCAACCTGGAACCCAACGAGACCGAGCGCATCACAGGCATCAAGTCACTGAGCGGGAATGCCACGCACATCGAACTCCAGCGGCGCACCAACGGGCGCTGGTCAAACATGACCGAGGACGAGCAAGCCGCCTTGTTCGAGGACCTGCACACCATTGACCACAAGGGCAAGCTTGTCCGTCGCTTGCGCCAGCACTGGCAGTTCTCACCCGAGGAAACCTACGATCTCGCCACGCTCGAGCTCGAAATGGGCCACGCCATGCTCTCCACGCGGGCGATGCGGCGCATCCTGACCCACCTCAAACAAGGGCTCAACTACCACGATGCGGTGGTGGCGGCGGGTTACGCGCACAACTACCAAAAGGAGGTCAGCGTCAAAGCGCAACTCCCCGAGGTGCCCAAGAGCATCACCAACCCCGTCGTGCGCAAGGCGCTCAACCAGACCCGACGCCTGGTGAATGCCATCATCGCTGAATACGGGCTTCCGCAGGCAATCCGCATCGAAATGGGGCGCGACCTCGCCCTGAGTAAGAAAGATCGCCAGGAAATCGAAAAGGCGAACAAACGGAACGCCGAACTCAACCAGCAGGCCAAGGCAGCCTGCCAAGCTCAGGGCATCGCCCACCCATCCCCCACCGACCTGCAAAAGTATCGGCTGTGGGTGGAGTGCAACGGGGTCTGCCCCTATACGGGCCGCGAGATTGGCCTGCATCAGCTCTTTACGCAAGACATTGATATCGAGCACATCCTGCCCTTCTCACGGAGCCAGGACGACTCGATGGCCAACAAGACGCTGTGCTACGCCCACGAGAACCGCGAGGTCAAGCGCAATCGCACTCCCTACGAAGCCTACGGCAATACGCCGCGATGGGAGGAAATGCGGCAGCGCGTCGCCCGGTTTAAGTGTGGGCGGCACAAGAAGAAGCTGTTCAGCCTGCAAGAGATCCCCGAAGGATTTGTTGAACGCCAACTCAACGATACGCGGTACATCACCCGCCAAGTGCTTCAGTTCTGCCAAGACTTAGGGTGCGAAGTCACGGCCACCACCGGCAAGGCCACAGCCGCCCTGCGGCACCAATGGGGGCTCAATTCGCTCTTGGGCGAAGATGGGCAGAAGAACCGCCTGGACCACCGGCACCACGCCCTGGATGCGTTGGTGGTGGCCTTCACCACCCTATCGCTGTATCAAAAAATTGCCCGGGCCGCCCAGGGGCAGATAGGGGGCTACTTTGATCGCACCTGGCAAGCTCCCGAGCCCTGGGATGGATTCCGGCACGACGTGCGCCAAGCCCTGGATAAGGTCGTCGTCTCGCACCAGATCAACCGCAAGGTCACCGGCCCATTGCACGAAGAAACCGCGTACGGGCGGCACAAGCAAGACGGCTCGTTCATGGTGCGCAAGTCGGTGAACAGCCTCACCGCCAATGAAGTGGAGCGGATCATTGACCCCACTCTCCGGAAGCGAGTGCGGGCGTGGATCGAGGAGATTGGCCCGAAGCGCCAGGCGACCGAGGCGTTCTTCTTTGTCAACCGGCACGGAGAGAAGGTGGAAGTGCGCCGAGTGCGCATCCGCGCCCGTGCGGCGGACCCCAGCAAGATGTTCGCCATTCGGGATAAGAGCGGCCAGCCGTACAAGTACCACCCCTACGGGAGCAACCACCACGCGGTGATTTACGAGCACAAAGTGACGGGGGAACGTAGCGCCGAAGTGGTGACGATGGCCGAAGCGGCCCGACGGGGGGCACAAGGCGAGAGCGTCTACCAGCCGCGCCCGCCGGTGGGGTGGCGCACGGTGATGGTGTTGCACAACGGCGATGTGGTGCGGTGGGAGGATGACGAACTGTACCGAGTGACGACGATTGCGGCGGGAGAGCCCTTGATCATGAGGCTGCAGTTCATCACCTACGCCAAACCAACGCTCTTGCAACAATACGATAAACAGGTCACGAATTCTAGGGGACTGAGGCAGATTAGCGCAAGAGTTCGAGTTGACATGCTCGGTCGGGTGTGGCCCGACCCCTAAACCCGCCGACAATCCCGGTATGGACCGGGTGATCGAAGTCAGCGGCCCCGCCTTTGTCTCGGTTGAGCACCGGCAATTGATGGTCGAACGGGAAGGTGTCCTGGTGGGCACCGCTCCGCTGGCCGACCTCGCCGTACTCATCCTCGATGGCCCGGAGATCGTCGCCACCATAGATGGGCTGCGGGCCGCCCTGGCCGAGGGCATTGCCGTCGTGATCAGCGATGAGAAACACCTTCCTTCTGGCCTCGCGCTGAACCTAGACCGCAACGCCCTCCACACCGCCACGCTCCGCCAGCAAGTGGAGTGTTCCTTACCCAAGCGCAAGCGGGTTTGGCAACAGATCGTGCAAGCCAAGATTGACGCCCAGGCGCAGCTTTTGCGCAACCTTAACCAATCTTGGCAAGACCTGGCAGCGATGAAAGTCCGGGTCGCAAGCGGCGACCCCATGAACCTCGAAGCCCAAGCCGCCGCCCTCTACTTTGAGCGACTGTTCGGAGACACGTTCCTGCGGGATCGCGACGAACCGGGCATCAACGCGATGCTGAACTATGGGTACGCCGTCCTCCGCGCGATGGTCGCGCGGGCTCTCGTAGGGACAGGGCTTCACCCCGCGCTGGGCGTGCACCACCGCAACCAATACAACCCATACTGCCTCGCCGATGACGCGATGGAACCCCTCCGCCCGCTGGTTGATGCGCTCGTGTATCGAACTTGGCGCGGCCAACCAGATATCCAAGAATTGACGCCTCCCATCAAGCGAGCCCTGATAAAAGTATCGGTTTGTGATGTCAATCTTGCGGGGAATTCCACCCCGATTGCGTATGCCTTGGGTCGCTATGCCACATCATTGAGAAAGGCGATTTGTGAAGGGAATCGCCGCGTAATGGTGCCAATGCCATGGCGGTCAGTGGATACCGAATCATGTGGGTGATGGTGATTTTTGATCTCCCTGTCACGACCCGGGAGTATCGCCGGGCGTACCAGGAGTTTCGCGGATTGCTGCTCGATGAAGGGTTCTGGCAATTGCAATACAGCGTCTACGCTCGGGTGGCCTTTAACGAGGAGCGAGCGGATACGATCAAGCGCAAGATTGAGCATGCAGTCCCGACTCGGGGTCACGTGCGAATCATGATGTTTACGGACAAACAGTGGAGTCGGACTGAAGTCTTCTTCGGGAAAAAACGCATCTCCGTCGAGGATCCGCCCGAGCAGCTTTCGTTTTTCTGATCCTGATTTCAGAAAAATTGAACCTGACCCCGCAAGGGGTCAGGTACAGAGGAGTGTATCAGAACGGAGCCTGTCCGCGAACCCCAACAGCCTTGATATACGCCTGGGTCGCGTTCCAGTGTATCAGAACGGAGCCTGTCCGCGAACCCCAACTCAAGCTAAGG
>CAZVHE010000153.1:0-4730 GCA_964627705.1 uncultured Chthonomonas sp. | reverse complement strand
AGCGGCGGGTCGATCAGGCGGATCGTCACCGGCTTGCCGTCCATTGCTTCAAAGATGCCTTCGAAGTCGCTCTGCTGCACCACTTCAAGCTTGAGGAGGGCGGCTTCGCGCTGGGCATCGCTCTTGGCGAGGATCATGTCGCGCACGATCGGCAGACGGTCGGCTTCGAAGAACATGTGCTCGGTGCGGCACAGGCCAATGCCCTGCGCACCGAAGTCCAGTGCCTGACGAGCGTCGCGCGGGTTGTCCGCGTTGGCGCGCACATCCAGTCGGCGGTATTCGTCGCACCACTCCATCAGCGTGCCAAAGTGGCCGCTCACGTCCGGAGCAATCAGCGGAAGCTGCTGCAGGAACACGTCGCCCGTACTGCCATCCACGCTGATGAAGTCGCCTTCGTTGACCGTTTGGCCGTCCACCGTGAAGGTGCGCGTGCGTAGGTCCACGTGGAGCGATTCACAGCCGGCCACACAAGGGATGCCGAAGCCACGGGCGACCACCGCCGCGTGCGAGGTCTTGCCCCCGCGCGCCGTGAGGATGCCTTGCGCGGCCAACATGCCGTGCACGTCATCCGGGTTCGTCTCGTCACGAACCAAAATCACCTTCTCGCCTGCATCGCCCAGTCGCTGTGCGGTGTCGGCGTCAAAGACGGCCTTACCGACGGCAGCCCCGGGGGAAGCCGCGAGGCCCCGGGCCACGGCCTTGATGCCTCGATCCGTTACATAAACATCGTCAATGCGCGGGTGCAGAAGCTGGTCCAGGTGGCTGGCCGTCACGCGTTGCACGGCCACTTCCTTCTGAATGAGGCCTTCGTTCACCATTTCGACGGCGATGCGCACGGCGGCGGGGCCGGTACGCTTACCAGTTCGACACTGGAGCATGAACAGACGACCCTTTTCGATGGTGAACTCCAGGTCCTGCATGTCCTTGTAGTGACCTTCCAGGCGCTTGCAGATGGCCACAAACTCGTCGTAGACGGCCTTGTTTTGCTTTTCGAGTTCGCTGATGGGCACGGGGGTGCGGACGCCGGCCACGACGTCTTCGCCCTGAGCGTTCATCAGGTATTCGCCGTAGAGGTAGTTCTCGCCGGTGCTGGGGTCGCGCGTGAAGGCCACACCGGTGCCACAGTCGTCACCCAGGTTGCCAAAGACCATCGCTTGCACGTTGACGGCGGTACCGATTTCGTCGGGAATGCGCTCGGTGCGGCGGTAGATGATGGCGCGCTCGTTGTTCCAGGACTTGAACACGGCTTCAATGGCCAGTTCCAATTGCTTCCACGGGTCGGTCGGGAACGAGGCGCCCGTTTCCTTCTGCACGATGGCCAGGAATTCGTTGGAAATCTCCTT
Organism: uncultured Chthonomonas sp.; assembly: GCA_964627705.1. GTDB lineage: Bacteria > Armatimonadota > Fimbriimonadia > Fimbriimonadales > Fimbriimonadaceae > JAHBTC01. The sequence continues at coordinate 3,387 of CAZVHE010000153.1, read as the reverse complement.
CAGGTCTTGCGCCGTCAGGTCGGTATCGAGCTTAATGCCGCGGCTCTTTTTCTTGGCGTCAAAGGCGTGCTCGAAGGTTTCCTTTTCGAGGCCTAGCACCACCGCCGAGAACATCATGATGAAGCGGCGGTAGGCGTCGTACGCGAAGCGCTCGCTGCCACTTTCGTTGATCAAGCCCTGGAGCGTATCGGGGTTGAGGCCGAGGTTGAGAATTGTGTCCATCATGCCCGGCATGCTGTACTTGGCGCCTGAGCGAACCGACACCAGCAGCGGGTTGGTGGTGCCACCAAACGTCTTGCCGAGGTCCTTCTCCACGGCCGCCACGGCCGTCCGCACTTGGCCCATCAATTCGGCCGGTAAGGTGCGGCCATTGGCGTAGTACTCCATACACTGCGCCGAGGTGATGGTGAAGCCCGGGGGCACCGGGAGTCCGATGTTGGACATTTCCGCAAGGTTCGCACCTTTACCGCCGAGGAGATCTCGCATGGAGGCATCGCCTTCCGAGAACAGATATACGCGCTTTTCGCTCATGTTGAGGCTACAAATCCTGGTTTGGGATTTAGCCAGCCCACGGCACCTTTGGCGCAGGACGGCACTTCCGCGGAGGTTACCCGCCGCCATCCTCGGACCCAGGAAGAGGAAAACCTACACGTATCGGCCCTCTCGCTATACTAGAGGAGGATGCCCGAACCGGTCGACATTGAGGTGCGCAAGGCCGCGGCCCGCCTGGCCAACCGCGCCCGTGAGGCCGGGCGACCTTCGGACTGGTTCGAGCCCTTGTATCAGGCCGCCGACGGGGACCCCCGGTGCGTGCCCTGGGCCGACCTTGCCCCGCATCCGCTCTTGCAAGAACCCGCGCCTGGAGGACGAGCCGCCGTGGTGGGTTGTGGGCTAGGCGACGACGCCGAATGGGTGGCCGCGAGGGCTGAATCGGTATGGGCATTTGATGTCAGCGCCACCGCCATCGAGTGGGCGAAGCAACGGTGGCCGGACACCCGCGTGCAGTACGAGCAGGCCGACCTCTTTGCCTTGCCGCCCGAGCGCCTGGGTGCGTTTGATTGGGTGGTGGAGGTCTACACCCTGCAGGCTCTGCCGCCCGAAAGCCGCGCCGCCGCCAGCCGGGCCATTGCCTCACTCCTCGCCCCTGGGGGTGAGCTGTGGATCATCACGCGCATCCGCCCCGATGACGGCGAATGGGGTCCGGTGCCCTGGCCGCTCCTCCGCCGCGAACTGGACGCCCTGGCCAGCCTGGGGCTCGAGTTTGTGAAGGAATTGGCGCTGCCCGATACCGACCTCGTGCGCAGCCACTGGCGTCGCCCCGCTGGCTAAGGGAAAATCGGCCCAAAGTTGGCCCCGGCCCCCGCTAGCCAGGCCCGCTTGTGCCATGATTTCTCTTCGCGCCCATTCGTGTTTGCACGGTGCAAGGACGGGGGCCAGGAACTGAGAATTATGAAGGCCGAAACGCATCCGGTGAACAACCCCGTCCTTTGGGTTGACGGTGATCATGAATGGCGGCCTGGTTACTAATCGTGCGCGCCAGGTCAAATCCCCGGAAATTGACCTGGCGCGCACGATTAGTAAGAGCAACGAAACGCGCACGATTGACGGCGTGGAACACTTCGTGATCCGCCTCGACATCAGCGCCTTTTCCCACCCGTTTTACACGGGCCAAAAGCGCATTGTGGACTCGGCCGGTCGCGTCGAGAAGTTCATGCAGCGCTACGGTCGCGATCGCGCCAAGAAGTGAACTCTTCCCCACCCCGGGGAAACCAAACCAAGCCTCCTTGCCCGCAATGGGCCGGGAGGCTTTTCTTTTGTCATAACGCCGTTTTTGCATCACTTCCTTTCGCCCTACAAGAGCCGACTGCAATTTTGTTAGCGTGATTTGACAAACCTGGCACCGTTCGTTATAGTCATCCTATGGCGCAAGAGCCCGGCTATCGCGATCGTTCCGTTCTGATCCACGGCAAGTTCCGGAGTGAAAAGTGGGATTTCCAAGACCACATCACACCCCCGATTACCACCGCCGTCACGTTCCGCCTGCGCAGCGCCGAGCGGGGCGCCGCCGGGTTCCAGCAATTCGCCAACCCTAACATCAACCGCGACACCGCCACGCCCATTTACATCTATGAGCGGCTGGATGAGCCCTGCAGCGGCATGCTGGAGGAGAACCTCGCCTTTGCCGAGCGGGGCGAAACCGCCGTCGTCTTCGCCACGGGCATGGCCGCCATCGCCGCCGCCATTGGCATCCACGTGCGCCAAGGCGACCACATCGTCATGCCGCCGGCCATCTATGGCTGCACCTATAGCCACGTGGTCAACTGGCTGCCCCGCTTTGGCATCACGCACACTCTGGCCAACTTCCAGAGCGAAGACGCCCTCCGCTCCGCCATCCGCCCGGAAACCCGCGTGGTCTACTTCGAGACCCCCACCAACCCCACTATGGAGCTGATTGACCTGGAGATGGTAGCCCGCGTGGTGGCCGAGGTGAACGCCACCCGCCCCGCCGACCAGCGCGTGGTCAGCATTGTGGATAACACCTTCGCTTCGCCCTTCGGCCAGCGCCCGCTCACCCACGGCATTGATTTTGTGGTGCACAGCCTCACCAAGCACATCGGCGGCTTCGGCACCAACATGGGGGGCGTGGTCATTGGGCCGCGCCGCGCGGAGACGGATCTGTTGCTCTATCGCAAGGACTTCGGAGGGAGCATCGCGCCCGATACGGCTTGGCACGTCAGCGTCTACGGCCTGCCGACCCTGCCCCACCGGCTGGAAGTACAGCAGCGCAACGCCGCCCTGGTAGCGGACTACCTGGCCGAGCACCCGGCGGTGGCGCAGGTGTGGTACCCGGGGCGGGCAGACTTCCCGCAGCGGGCCCTGGCCGAGCGGCAAATGCGGGATTACGATGGCAACTTTGCGCCGGGTTCGATGCTGTTCTTTAGCCTGCGCGGGAGCCTGCAGGAGAGCTACGAGGCGGCCATGCGCGTGAGCAACCACATCGCCGCCCACGCGCTGAGCGTGACCTTGGCGGTGTCGCTGGGGCAGATCAAGACGCTGATTGAGCATCCGGCCTCCATGACGCACTCGGCGATTGCGCCGGAAGTGCAGATGCAGGGCGGGATTCTGCCCGGGGGCCTGCGGCTGAGCATCGGGCTGGAAGACCCGCGCGACATCGTCGCCGACTTGGAACGGGCGCTGGCGTTGGCATAAGCCGCACAGCCTCGGGCACAGGTTCGGGGCGAACTCTCGGATAGAATAACGGCATGGCCTCGACGGCGATGCCCGCCCACCACCGCACGACCCTTGCCGACAGCGACCCCACCGTCGCCGCGATCCTCAACCGCGAGGTGAAGCGCGCCCTTTGCGAGGGCCTGCCACGCACGGGCA
>CAZVHE010000152.1:2389-4850 GCA_964627705.1 uncultured Chthonomonas sp. | reverse complement strand
GAATTCACGTTCGTTCATGGCGGCGGCTTGCGTCTTCACCAGCCTCGCCACCCCCGGCCAGGCCGTGATGCTCAGCGCCACGATGACAGGCGTGATGCCTAGCCCCCACACCCCGATGATGAGGATGGCGAGGAGGATATCGGGGAAGGCGAACATGGCGTCCGTGAGGCGCATGATCGGCCCGGCGAGCCAGCGCGGCCCGTACACCCCGGTCAGGCCGACAATGATGCCGACGGTGAGGGCGATGGCCTGCACCGCAAAACCGACGAAGAGCGAGATCCGCGCCCCTTCGGCCAGGCGCGCAAAGATGTCGCGCCCCAGTTCATCCGTGCCCAGCCAATACTGCGAAGACGGCGGCAAAAAGTTGGTGCCCACCGGAGTGATGGGGTTGTGGCGCAGGTTCGGGCCGAAGATGGCGAACAGCACCAAGAAAACCAGGAAAACCACGCCGCCCCAAAAGAGCGGGTCGCGCCGCTTCATACCTGCGACTCCCGCACGCGGGGGTCAAGCGCCGGCTGCATCAAGTCTACGATGAGGTTCACCAGGATGTAGAGCACCGCCGCCGTGAGAGCCGTGGCCATCACCACTGGGGTGTCGCGCTTCTTGATCGCGTCAATCGCCGCCTTGCCCAGCCCGGGCATGGCAAAGGCGGTCTCGGTGATAAACGACCCCGTGAGCAGAATGCCGAACGAGTTGCCCATGGCGGTCACTACCGGGGGAATGGCATTGCGGAGGCCGTGCTTAAACATGCGCTGCCCAAACGGCACGCCCTTGGCGCGGGCAAAACGCATATATTCCTGCCGCAAAACATCCACAAAACTCGCGCGGGTCAGGCGAGTGAGCACCGCCATCGGCCGGGCCGCCAGCACCGCCACCGGTAGCACCAGATAGTAGAAAAGCGGGCCGCGCAGGGGGGTTTCCCAGGTGAGCGGGAAGAGGTCCATCCTCAACACAAAGATGAGCATGAAGATGGGGATAAGAACAAAGTTTGGCACTGTAACCCCCAAAGTGCTGAGGGCCAGAATGATACGGTCCGGCCAACGGTCTTCGAAGATCGCTGCCAAAGACCCGAGCAAAATCCCGATCAGGGAAGCCACCCCAATGGCCAGCACCGCCAGCATCGCCGTGATGGGCAACGAGCGGCCAATCAGCTCACTCACCGGCTCGCGGGTGCCGAAGTAGGAGTTGCCAAAGTCACCCCGCGCCGCGTTGCCCACGTACTCCACAAAGCGTACGGCCACGGGCCGGTCTAGCCCCATCTGCTTGCGCATCGCGGTGATCTGCTCGGGGCGGGCTTTCTCGCCCAGGATGGCCATGGCGGCATCGCCGGGGGCCAGTTCGTCGGCCATAAAGGTGACGAAGGCCACAAACAGCACACTCAGCAAGCCCGCCGCCACACGGCCCAAGAGCCGACGCGTCAGCGATGCCGAAGAGGTGCCGCCCGAAGCCATAGTTGCCCGCTCATTCTAGCCGAGGAAACGGGCCTCCAGGGGAAAAATGACGGAATTAGCGAATCGAGATAATGCGGTCGCCCAGCTTGATGGAGCGGACCACGTCCATGCCCTGGGTCACCCGGCCAAACACCGTGTACTGACCATCCAAGAACCGGGAGGGGCCGAGCAGGATGTAGAACTGGCTGTCTCCGCTGTCCCGGTCGCGCGGGAGGGTGCTGAGGCCGACGTAGCCGGTGTCGTTGGGCAGGCCGCTATCTTCATAGGGCACGCGCGCGCCACTGCCGCCGCTGCCCATGTTGGCGCTGTCCATCGCCTGGGTGCGGCTGGCCGGGTCGCCGGTCTGGATGAGATAGGGACGCGGCTCGGTAATCACCCGGAAGAAGCGCTGGCCGTCATAAAAGCCCCGGCGCACCAAACCCTGGATGTGGGCCACCGTCTTGGGGGCCTTATCCGGATACATCTCAATGACAATGCGGCCGCGCCCTTCGACCTCAAGGGTCATCGTGGGGCGGTTTTGCGGGATGAGGGCCGGCACCATCAGGGCTGCCATCAGCACCGCAACAAACAGGATGAGTCGCCGCAAAGCCATGTCAATAACTTAGACGCTTCAGTATCCCCGCGCGGCGCAAAAGACGGGACCTGCCGCCCAATGGGGCAAAAAAGGAGTTGGAGGCGCCGGGCGGATTCGAACCGCCGCATAAAGGATTTGCAGTCCTCTGCCTTACCACTTGGCTACGGCGCCTAACTGTTTTTTCGCGGGAACGCAACAAGGTTGGAGGCGTCGAGCGGACTCGAACCGCTGCATCACGGTTTTGCAGACCGTTCCCTTCACCGCTTGGGTACGACGCCCAGCGAGACCCAAACAATACCCCAGCCATGCGCCCTGCTCCCGAGACATCGGGACGCCTGACGCGGTAGACCAGAGACATGGCGAAAATCCACGAGTATCCGGTGCAAGTTCAATGGGCCGGAGGCCGCGACGGCCAAGGCAAGGCCACCACGCAACG
>CAZVHE010000152.1:0-2358 GCA_964627705.1 uncultured Chthonomonas sp. | reverse complement strand
CGCCCGAGTTTGGCGGCAGTGAAAGCCAGGCCACTAACCCCGAAGAGCTGCTAACCAGTGCCATTGCCGCCTGCTACAGCATCACCTTTGGCATCATCGCCACCAACCGCAAGCTTCCGCTCGTCAACATCGAGACGAACGCCCAGGGCGAAGTGGAAGAAAGCGGCCCGTCGTTCAAGTACACCAAGATCACGCTCCGCCCTACCATCACCCTGAGCGGCGAAGCCACCGAAGACCACATCAAGATGGCTGAGGACATGGCGCACAAGGCGGACGCCTATTGCATCGTCACCAACGCGGTGCGAGGCACGGTGGAGATCGTCGTGGACCCGACAGTCGTTCGCGCCTAACTTCCCCACTTCCTTCCCGGCCACAATAACAGCATGCGAACGCCGCTGGTGGCCGGGAACTGGAAGATGAACATGACGAGGGCCACGGGCCAGGCTCTTGTCGCCGAACTCAGCGATTTGCCCGCCGCTGTCGAGGTGGTGGTGTGCCCGCCCTTTACCCTGCTGGCTGAGATCGCGGCCCACTGCCCCGCCGGGGTCACCACCGGGGGCCAAGACTGCTTCTGGATGCCCCAGGGTGCCTTCACCGGCCAAATCAGCGCCGAACTGCTGGATGACGCGGGCGCCCGCTACGGCATTGTGGGGCACAGCGAAACCCGCGGCCGTTTCGGCAAGCTGGATATTGACGCGGGCGACGTCGGCTATTTCGCTGAAACCAACACCACCGTCCGCCGCAAGATGGAAGCCCTGATGCGCGTCGGGTTGGTGCCCATTCTGTGTGTCGGCGAGACCCTGACCGAACGCGAAGCCGGCCGCACCGAGGATGTCATCCGCGAGCAACTGGAGGGCGCGTTCCAGGGCTTTACCGAGGGCGACATGGCCAAAACCGTGGTGGCCTACGAGCCCGTGTGGGCCATCGGCACCGGCCAAACCTGCGCCGCCGACGAAGCCAACCGGGTGTGCGCCTTCATCCGCCAGTGGTTCCCCGCCGGGGTGCAAGCCCAGGTGCGCGTGCTCTACGGTGGATCGGTGAAGGCCGAGAACGCCGCCGAACTCTTTGGCCAAAGCGACATTGATGGCGGCCTGGTGGGGGGCGCCAGCCTGGATGCCGCCGGTTTCCGACGCATTGTCGAGGCGGCCGCCCCGTGAGCGAAACGAAGCCAGGGGTGCGCGTTCAAGACACCCACCTCAAGCTCGCGCAGATCATGACCCCCAACGATGCCAACGTGCTCGGCAAGGTCTTCGGCGGCAGCATCCTCAGCATGATTGACCTCACCGCCAGTGCCACCGCGCAGAAGTTCGCCGGGCGCGTGTGCGTCACCGCCTCGTTCGAGCGGGTGGACTTCCACACCCCCATTGATGTCGGGGCGCTGGTGACCATGCGCGGCCACGTCAGCTACGCTGGGCGCACCTCGGTGGAGGTCACCATTGATGTCACCGCCACCGACCTCCCCACTGGCCGCGACACCCACACCAATACCGCCCGCGTCATCATGGTTGCGGTGGAAAACGGCCGCCCCGTGCCCGTGCCCACCCTCATCTGCGAGACCCGCGAGGAGCGCATCGCCTTCCTCAGTGGTCGCCTGCGCCGCGAACTCCGCGCCGAACGCATCGCCCAGTTCGATGGCCTCGTCGCCCAAATCCAGGCCATGGACGAAGCCACCCTCACCGAACTGCAGACCTGCGAAGGCCGCCTGCTCGACCGCCTGCAAGCCTAACGCCATGTCGCTGAGCCACTGGGAGTACGACACCTATTTCCGAGACCTCGATGTCGCCGTCATTGGCGGGGGCATCGTGGGGCTCAATGCCGCCTGGGCGCTCCGCCGCGCCCGCCCCGATCTGCGGGTGGTGGTGTTCGAGCGCGGGTCCCTGCCCTATGGCGCCAGCACCCGCAACGCCGGCTTTGCGTGCTTTGGCAGCGTGACTGAGGTGATGGACGACCTGGAGCGCATGCCCGAGGCCGAAGTCCGCGCCCTCATGGCCCGCCGCTACCAAGGCCTGCGCCGCCTGCGCGAGAACCTGGGCGACGACGCCATCGGCTACGAACCCCTGGGCGGCTGGGAGCTGATTGCCGACGACGCCACCATGGCCCGCTGCCGCGATTTCATGCCGACGCTGAACGCCTGGGCCGCTGAGTTCACCGGCCAGCCCGAAGCCTATGCCGACGGCACCGCCCACCTCGCCGAGTTCGGGTTCGGGGGGACGCGCCACCTCATCCGCAACCGCGCCGAAGGCCTGGTGCACACCGGCCAGATGATGGACGCCCTGATGCGCCAGGCCGTGGCCAGCGGCGTCAGCCTATGCCACGGGGCCTGGGTGGAGCGGATGGACGAGGACGGCGACGGGGTGG
>CAZVHE010000151.1:0-4866 GCA_964627705.1 uncultured Chthonomonas sp. | reverse complement strand
AGGCCAATGCCGCCGACACGAAGCCGCTTCTCGGCCAGTTCGTCATGGATGGCCAGGCGACGATGATCTATGCCGCGCCCAACGCGGGCAAGACACTGGTCATACTCCACCTCGTCCTTGAAGCGATTGCCGCTGGGCGGATCACTGCCAATCGCGTGTTCTACGTGAACGCCGATGACGGTAGCCAAGGCCTAGCCGCAAAGGTGCGGCTGCTGGAGGATGTCGGTGCTCATATGATGGCCCCCGGCCACAGAGGCATGAAGACAAGGCACCTAGTAGAAAAGCTCCTTCAGGCCATCGAGGACGGCACGGCCAGAGGCACGTTCGTCATCATCGACACCCTCAAGAAGTTCACTGACCCGATGGATAAAAGGCGGACCAGTGAATTCGGACAGGTGTGCCGTGAGTATGTGTCAGCCGGCGGAACGATCATCGCCTTGGGCCATACCCGGAAACTTCCGAAGGCTGACGGCTCACCTCAGTACCAAGGGACGACCGATATCCTGGAAGACTTCGACGCCGTCTACGTCGGCGAGCTCATGAAGGAAACCGGCCGGACGGATCGTCGGGTTGTCCGCTTCAAAATGGAGAAGAAGCGCGCGGATAGCCCCAACGAAGTGGCGTATGCCTACGTCGACGAACCGGGGGTCAGCTACTTTGAGAAGCTTGCATCGGTTGAAGCCGTCGATCCCGACGACCTCGAAGCAACTAGTGTCCCCGCCACAAAATGTAATGTTGTCAAAGCACGGATGGCCATCGCCGAGATCATCGGGGACGGCTTTTTCGAAGGAAAGATGGCCCTCGCCACGGCGACCGCAGCTGCCTGCCGAATCTCAAAGCGGCAGGCCATTCGTGTCATCGAGGAAGGCACTGGAAGCACACCCGGGGTGCACATCTGGAACACCGCGACCGGCGCTCACAACACGCAGGCCTACCGGCTCCTCATCTTCGACTGAGCCTCAAGACGCAGCTTTCAGTCTTTAGTTTTTCGGCGGGTCCGGACGAGAAATCGACTGCGACCCGCAAAACTACAAACTGAAAAACTGCCCTCGGCCGTCCGATCACCGATGGCCCCAAACGCTGCCCCCTGGGCACGCTCCGGACCCCGCGTAGGGCCCCGACCATCCCCGCTCCAAAGCGCCACCCCTGCGGCGCCGTTGGGGGCCCTGCGGGCCGTTTCGGCACCGCTCATCCCGTCCCCGAAAGCAGACCCCCGGCCTGCCGTTCGCCCTCATCCGGCGCGGCGGTCCGATGGCCTGCGTGCATCAATCTAAACCACAAGGAAGTCTACTATGCCAAAGGCCCACTTAAGTGCCGTGGTCGTCTCAACCGCAAAGTGCCCACCCGGCAAGGCGAAGCTCGACCTGTATGATTCTCAGGTCGTCGGCTTCATTTTTGAACGGCGCTCCAGCGGCGGCGGCACATACTATTTCAGGTTTACGGATGCCGCTGGTCGGCAGGCCCAGTTCAAGATCGGCGGGGAGCTGGACATCAGCTTCGCGGCCGCCAAGAAGCGGGCGGTGCAACTCCGGTCCGAAGTCGTCATGGGCGGCGACCCTAGAGCCAAGAAGGCGGAAGCCCGTGCCGTTCTAACGTACGGAGCTCTCTCAGTTATGCACTTAGCCGAGGCCAAGCTCACGCAGCGGTCCTATTCAACCACCGAGATGTACGTCCGCCGCCACATCGGTCCACGCTGGAATAAGGTTCGGCTCACTGACATCGACACTCGTGCAGTCTCTCAGTGGCTGGGCGACAAGCGTGCCGAAGGGCTAGCACCGGCGACCGTCGAGAAGATCAGGGTCATCTTCGGCCGATCCTTCGAGCTGGGCGCGCGCTGGGGCATCCCGGGTGCCGATAAGAACCCGACCCGGGGGGTGTCCAGGAAGCCGCTGAACAACGCCCGCGAACGGTTTCTGACGGCGGAAGAAGCGGCCCGACTTAGAGAGGCGGTGGCGCAGTCGCAGAACACGCAGCTGCAATATGTCGTCGGCCTTCTCCTGCTGACAGGCGCCCGGGTTCGCGAACTCCTGGACGCGAAATGGTCAGACGTGGACGTCGAGCGTAAGTCTTGGCTGATCCCGACCTCGAAAACCGGCAAGCCACGTCATGTTCCGCTCTCGACTGCGGCGCTGGCGATCATTGAAGCCCTTCCGCGCTTTAAGGACTGCCCTTGGTTGGTGCCCAACCCCGATACCCTCAAGCCCTTCGTGTCCATCAAGAACGGCTGGCAGCGGGCGATTAAGGTGGCGAAGCTGCCGGGCCTGCGGATCCATGATTTGCGGCACTCGGCAGCATCCTTCATGGTCAACAGCGGGGTCGATCTGTTCGCTGTCGGAAAGGTGCTGGGTCATTCGAGCTACCAGTCGACCCAGCGGTACGCCCACCTCGCCAATGACACCCTGCTGGCTGCTGTCGAGGCCGGTGCAGCGAAACAGGCTTCTGCCTAAACCTTCCCCGCCTCGCGCGCTGGCTTCGGTCGGTTCGTGAGGCGGGGCCCCACTTATTTTTTTGGAGGGACGCGTGATGAAGAACGATCAACCGAAGCGGTTCAGCGGTAAGACCCTCGACGAATTGGATCAGCTGTGGGCCCCGGTGAAAGGCAACCTCAGGGAGCGCCGCACTGAACTGAACGGGATGATTGGGCTCTATCGAGTGCGGTTAGACGGGCGTGAGAAAGCCATCGGCCGAGCGATTGAAGTCAATGGGGGCCTCGCTAAACGACTCCATGATTTCGGGCGACCGAGCGACAACGCACGGAAACACAAAGCAGGCCAACTCATCCATCAACACATCGACCAAATCGATGTGCAAGTGTTGATCACCAACGATTTAAGCACAAACCCAAGGAAGTTGGCTAAGGACTTGAGGGGGCCGATGATCGATCGCCATAAGCCAGAATGGACCGTTCGAGCGCAGCAGCGAAACGGGAAGAAGGCGAAAAAGGCAGGCCGCACATCAGGTGAGGTCAAGCAAGCGAGCCCCTACACCGGGACTGTCCCCAAAATCGTGCGTTGAGGGTGTTCTTCCTGAGACGAAGGTCCGATTTTCAGAGGTCGCCGCTAGGGCCGCGTGGTAGACGGGCGGGGCGTAGTCACGAGGTCAGCCGTTCAGCCAAAAGATCAGGCCGTTGCCGACGAGAAGCACGCTGAAGACAAGCAGCCCCCACGCATTGACCTGATCAGGGCGATTGCGCCCGCCGTGCGTCTGTGCCGCTGAAACCCGCCGAGTGCGAAGATGAGCCCAATCCCGCCGGCCACGATCTCGATAAACCCGATGGTCTGCTGGGCCAGACTCCGATCAGCGTGGACGAGGAAGACTGGGCACCCGGGCTCGATCTCAAGGAGCTGGTTCTGACCTTTGCGCTGCTGGTCGTCGTGATCGGCCTAGTAGGAATTACGGCTTACGCACTTGTTGGGCGGAGCTGATCCCAACTTTGAAGTCCGGAAATCCCGGATACCAAGAAGAATGATCGCCCTCGTGACCGGCCATCCCCGGCCGGGTCAGGCAGCCCCTAGGCCTCACATAGCTATCGATCCGTCGCTCCGGCTGCTCACGCCAAGTCAGGTTGAAAGCCGCTCGCGTCTTGAAGAACTCCATGCGCGAATAGGGCAGGTGATCGTGAATCCACCAAGCCATTGAACGCCAGTCCTCTCCAGCCTCGTAGCGATCTGAGAACCAAGGGATGACGATGCAGGCGGTCGCTCCCATTCGGCCTTGAGCGTCCCGTCGGTCCCAGATGTGGCTGGCGAAGTTGGCTTCGTTGCTCGCGCAGTTATGGCCCTTCTCATTGCCGAACTGGTTGACGGTCGGAGATCGGTAGGCCGACCGAATAGCGATCCTTCCGAAGGTGGCGTTCAGCGGTTCAAGTAGGTCTTCGCAAAGACGCGAACCGGCCTGGGTGGCAAGGGCCGGGTCCTCCGGGATGTTGGGAATGCCGTGCAGGTTCGCGATCTCGCTGTAGAGGAAGTCACGCATGAAGAAGTTCGGCGACAGCCGAACCCTTCCGAGATCGTCTAGGCTGGTAACCGTTGTTGGCACCTTCATCCGACCCTTCTCATTCAAACCCTCTTTCCCGCCTAGGCGCATACTGTCCCTATCCCGCCGCTAAGCCCCGAGTTGACGGCGGCGAATGCAGGCTGTTTTCATTGACCAAGCTCGTGCCGAAGAAATCTCAGCAAGTCGAGGTAGGGATGGACAAGCAAGTTGCTTTGGCTATGGCGCGGGTTCCAGACTTGGATGTGGAGGGCTTAAAGACCCAACGCGAAAATGCGCTGAGGTATGGCGACAAAGCCGCCGCGTTGGTCGAAGCCATCGACGCTCGTCTGGCGGTATTCGAGGCCGGTGGCGGGATGGCCTACCATCGTCTCGAGTTCGCCCGCCAAATGCTGCGGATCGTGGAACGCGGCCACCCTCGTCAGTGGCAGGAGGGCAGGTCCATCTTCAACAAGGCGGTGCTCGAGAATGCCAACAATCCGTTTGTGGTCTGGATGAAGGGCAACACCGCGAGGCAAATCCCGATCACCAAAGCACTGGAAGACGTCCTGCCGGAGTTTCCGAACATCGAACGCGACAAAGATTCCCAGTCCAGCAGGGTATCCTGGCGCGTGATGGGCTAACCGGGAGTGGGGTTTTGCAGGTATAGCGCAGGTCGGAATTTTGGCGGTTCCCACGTTAGGGCGCGTAGCTTAGGAAGCGGCCCTACCGGCCCCTCGGGCCAATCTGGGAAGAGGCTGGGTAGGGGTGCCGGACGGCTGTCAAATCTGGCTCAGAACCATTGTCTGCAAGGCTTTCCTTGCGAGGGTGGAGTAGCCTTCGTAATGCGGGGGTCAGGTGTTCGAGTCACCTAGGCGGCACCACGTCCTTTCA
>CAZVHE010000150.1:3982-4900 GCA_964627705.1 uncultured Chthonomonas sp. | reverse complement strand
GGTGAGCCACTGGGTGAACGAGGCGGCTTTTGAGAGCTGGACGGGCTCGGAAGAGTTCCTGGAGGGGCACCGCCGCGCCTTCGAGGACATGCGCCTGGCCAAGGAGCGAGGCGAGGAACCGCCGATGAAGTCGGAGTTCCGCACCTATTCGCTCCTCACCACCTAAGGCTGCTATCTACTCAGCCCGCGAGAGCCAGCTCACGTCCACCCCGGCCCCCATCAGCAGCTCCTGCAGTTGCCCCACGTGGATGCCCAGGTGGCGCAGGTTGAGAAACTGGTGCTCCAGCTTGGTGAAGCCGGGGTACCAATGGTAGCCGCTCTCGGGGGCCTCCAGGTCCAGGGCTTCCATCCGCGCGGGGAGCCCCGCCATCACGTCGTCAATGTAGGCCAGCACCTCGTCGGACGTCAGTGTGCGCGGCTGCACGCCGTCCTTGGGCTCCGCCCACAGGTTGGTGGCCTCCTCTTGGTAGTGCGGCGGATCGGTGAAGTCGGCTTCCGATTGCGCCAGGTACAGGTCGGTGTAGTACGTGGCGTGATAGGCAATGCGCCAGAACTGACGCGGCCGCATGCCGGCCGTCTTTTCCCACAGGTCGGCGGGGCCGCGCTCCACGCATTGGCGCAGCATGGCCAGAGTGCCGAGATATTGCGCGGTCAGCGCAGCCTTCGTAGACATAAGTCTGTGTATACCACGCGGTTACGCCAATTCGCCATCTAAAAACATGCGAATCTGCTCGGCCTGGGTGCGCGTCAGCGTGGGCACGGCGGCAATCTCCTCCACCGTGGCACGGCGGATGCCCTCCACACTGCCGAAGGTGCGCAGCAGCATGCGCCGGCGCTTGGGGCCGATCCCCGGGATCTCGTCCAGCAGGCTTCCGTGCATCCGCTTGTCGCGCACTTTGCGGGGGAAAGTCAGCGCAA
>CAZVHE010000150.1:2944-3915 GCA_964627705.1 uncultured Chthonomonas sp. | reverse complement strand
CTCCCGGAAGGCGTAGGTGCCGTCCTCGTTCTGCACGGGCACATAGATCAGCTCCATGCGCTTGGCCAGGCCCACCATCGGCACCTGGATCTCCAGTTTGTCGCGCGCCTCCAGCGCCGCCCCCAGTTGCCCTTTGCCCCCGTCAATCATGATGAGATCGGGGAGCTTCATAAACTTCGGATCTTCATCAAGGTAGCGCCGCAACCTACGCAATATGACTTCATTCATCATCGCGAAGTCGTTGGGGCTCTCCGGATGCCATTTAATCTGAAAACGTCGGTACTCTTGCTTATTCGGTTCGCCGTTTTCCGTCACCACCATGGATCCCACCGGGGACGTGCCTTGAATGTTAGAAATATCGTAACCCTCTATCCGCATAGGCAGGGTAGGGAGTTCTAAGACTTCCGCCAGTTGCGTCATGGCTTGTTTGGCCCACGCTTCCTTCTCTTCCAACTCCATGGCAAAGGTGCGCAGGGCCTGCTCGGCGTTGTCCATGGCCAGTTCCACCAGCCGCAGACCCTCACCGCCGTTGGGGACATCCACACTCACGGCCGCGCCCCGCCGCTGGCGCAGCCATTGCTGGACAATCTGCCTTTCTTCAATCTCGACGGGTAGCAACACCTCGCGCGGGATCTCCGGCGCGTCTGTGTAGTATTGCTTCACAAACTCTTGTACAGCCTCGGTCGGTGAACTGTCTTTGCTGCCATCCAGCATGAACTGGCGCTGCCCAATCAGGCGCCCGCCGCGAATATAGAGCATCTGCACGGCCGCCCCTCGTTCGTCCTTCACCACCGCCACCACGTCGCGGTCCCCGCCATCGTCGCTCAGCACCTTTTGGCGCTCGCGGATGTGCTCCATTTTCTGGATCTGGTCGCGTAGGGTGGCCGCCCGCTCGAAGTTCAGGTCCTCGGCGCATTGCTCCATCTCGGCCTTCAGCTCGTCAATAATTTGCAAGTCCTTTCCTTGCAAAA
>CAZVHE010000150.1:0-2893 GCA_964627705.1 uncultured Chthonomonas sp. | reverse complement strand
TGTCCGTCTCTTCAGCCCTGAATGTGAACCACAAAACATTGCTGCATATGATAATAGAGGCAGGGGCGCTGCTCGGCCTCACCACTCCAGCTCTTCCCGCAGGGGATAAGAGGGAAGGCTTTGTGCAAAATCTGTAAGGTTTCCCGTACCGCCCATGCGTTGGTGTAGGGGCCAAACGATTCTCCCCAACCTTTGCGCGGATTTCTTGTAAACATCACGCGGGGGAATTTCTCTTTGGTGATGGCGATGAAGGGGTAACTCTTGTCATCGCGCATCCTTACGTTAAAGGGTGGGCGGTGCTCCTTGATTAAATTGCACTCAAGGACGAGGGCCTCCACCTCGCTGTCCACCACGATCCACTCGATGTCGCGCACCCGGAACACCAGTCGCTCAATGCGCGCCGTGTGATTGGCGCTCTTGCGGAAGTAACTCCGCACCCGGTTGCGCAGGTTGATGGCCTTGCCCACGTACAGCACGTTCTGCTGCTCATCGCGGAAGATGTAGCAGCCGGGGCGCGTCGGCAAGGCCTTCAGGCGCTCCGTCATGTGGTCCGTGAGGGCCGGGCGGGGCATGGATACAAAGTTCTACCGGTTTTTGCCCGCCGCCGTGCGCGGGCCCCACGCCAACGCCATAGAAAAACGCCCCCACCCCACGAAGGGATGGAGGCGCTTGCGACCCGACTGAAAGAGCCTTACTGGCCTTGATTCAGGCGCTTTTCCAGCGCATCGAGTTCGGAATCCACCGCCGATTCATCCACCGGCGTGGCATTCTCCACGGTCTCGGTGCTGATCGGGGCGCCCAGGCCGAGCTTTTCTTCCAGCTTCCGAAGTTCTTCGTCGGCCGCAAAGTCCATCGCCTGGTCTTCCATCTGCATCATCTTGCCGCTCAGGCTGCCCGCCATCATTTCATTTCGGGCGGCGGCTTCGGCTTGCTTATCGGCAATGCGATCGCGGGCAGCGGCAAAGGAACCTTCGTACTCGTTCTCGAACGTGAGGCCGCTGAGCGTCTTGCCAATGGCATCTTGAATCTGGGCTTGTTTCCACTGTGCCTTCAGAGCCAAGGCCTCGGCCGTCTTGCGGCGGACCTCTTCTTCTTGGCGTTTGATGGCGACCTTCACCTGCTCCACCGTCTCGCTGGCGGCGGCCAGGGTCGGCTTCAGGCTTTCAATCGTGGCGTCCACGTTGGCCTTCTCGCGCAGGAACTGGCGGGCCAGGTCGCGGTTGCCGTTCTTCAGCGCGGTGGCGGCTTGGCTTTCCAGTTGTGCACTCTTGGCCACAGCCTCATCGAACATTCTTTGCAGGCGGTTGCGCTGCGTGATGGCTTGCACGGCCTTCTCTCGGTTGCTCGAGAGGGCCGACTGCATATCACGCTTGGCCTGATCCAGCATCAGTTCGGGATCTTCCAAATTGTCCATTCCGCGGTGGAAAATGGCGCGGAGCCAGGCAAAGAATCGCTTCATTCTGTGAGTCGCCTCGAAAAAGGTTTACGGAGGATACCTCTCGGGTCCGGGCCTTCTGTCCACCTGGCATCGCGGTCCTGCCTCGCGAGGCCCGAGGTAGGGACGGCAAATGTCCCCATTGGGGGTTGCGGAAGTCTAGGCCCCCCGCACGGCATCGGTATACTCCGACCCGATATTGTCCGGCCTTGCCATGCGGCGAGAACGGGCGTTTGAAGGCAAATTCTTATGGCGAGCGTTGGTACCGTCGTCCAAATCACTGGTCCGGTTGTGGACTGTCGATTCCCGAATGAGTCGCTTCCGGCTCTTATGAACGCGATTACCGTGGTGGACGCCGAGCGCGGCATTAACCTCACGGCAGAAGTCGCTCAGCACCTTGGCGACGATACGGTCCGGTGCGTCGCTCTCTCCAGCACCGACGGTCTGGTGCGCGGCATGGCCGCCACCGACACCGGGGCGCCGATCAGCGTGCCGGTGGGTGAAGCCACCCTGGGCCGCGTGTTCAACCTGCTGGGCAACCCGATTGACAACGGCGGCGACGTGAACACGAGCGAGCGCATGCCGATCCACCGCGAGCCGCCCGCCTTTGAGGACCAGAGCGTGAGCGTTGAACTGCTCCCCACCGGTCTCAAGGTTGTGGACCTCCTCATTCCGTTTAACAAGGGTGGGAAGATTGGTCTCTTCGGGGGTGCCGGTCTGGGCAAGACGGTTCTCATCCAAGAACTCATCCGCAACATCGCGGTCGAAGCTTCGGGCGTGTCGGTGTTCGCCGGCGTGGGTGAGCGTACCCGCGAAGGGAACGACCTCTGGCTCGAAATGTCGGAAGCCACCTTTAAGGACACCGACGGCACCGAAAAGCGCGTTATTGACAAGACCGCCATGGTCTTTGGTCAGATGAACGAGCCGCCGGGCGCCCGCCTCCGCGTGGCTCTGACGGCCTTGACGATGGCCGAATACTTCCGCGACGTGCAGGGCAGCGACGTGCTCATCTTCATAGACAACATCTTCCGCTTCGTGCAGGCGGGTTCCGAGGTGTCGGCCCTTCTCGGTCGTATGCCGAGCGCCGTGGGCTACCAGCCCACCCTCGCTACCGAAATGGGCTTCCTGCAAGAGCGCATCACCTCCACCAACAAGGGTTCGGTGACCTCGGTGCAGGCCGTGTACGTCCCCGCGGACGACTTCACGGACCCCGCCGCGGTGCACATCTTCGGGCACCTGTCGGCCTCCCTGGTGCTGTCCCGGCGGCGGGCGGCCCAGGGCCTGTATCCCGCGGTGGACCCCCTGCAGTCGGGCTCCAGGATGCTGGTGGAGGAGGTGGTGGGCCGACGCCACCACCGGGCCGCCACCGAGGTGCGGCGGACCCTCGCCGCCTACGAGGACTTGTTGGACCTGATCGCCATGCTGGGCATGGAGGAGCTGTCCCGGGAGGACCGGCGC
>CAZVHE010000149.1:0-4933 GCA_964627705.1 uncultured Chthonomonas sp. | reverse complement strand
AATCATGCCGATGAGCATGAAGATACTGGCCCCGAAGGTGTAGATGAAGAACTTTCGCGCGGCGTAGGCGCGATCCGAACCGCCCCAAATGTAGACCAGCAGCGCCATGGGCACCAGCGAGGCCTCGAAGAAGGCATAGAACAGAATCAGGTCCAGCGAGACAAACACGCCCAGCATCGCCATTTGCAGGAACTGCAGCAAGACGAAGTAGGTTTTGACGCGGGTTTTGACGTAGTAGCTAAACCAGTTGGCCACCACCGTGAGGAACGTGGTGAGGACGATCAGCCAGATGCTGATCCCGTCTACCCCAACCTTCCACTGCACGCCGATGCTGGGTAAGAACGGTACCGCCTCCATCATCTGGAAGTGGAATGAGCGCCCATCGAATTGACTGAGCACCGTCGCCGCCACCCCCAGCGCCACCAGGCTGAAGACCATGCTCGCGCCCTTGATCGCGCGCTCAAAAGTCTCAGGGATGAACATCAAGAAGATGGCCCCGAGCACCGGCACCGCCAGTAGCAAGGAGAGGATGCCCAATCCGGTGTTTTCCATTAGAACTTGCCTCCGATCACTTGCACCAAGGCGTACACGATGATGGCGGAGCCTCCCACCAGCATCATCAGCGCGTAGTTGCGCACATAGCCGGTTTGGAACCGCTTACCAATCGCGCTGAGCAGGACCCCGAAAATCGAGCCGACGGCCTTGACGATGTTGTCGATGAATCCGACATCGAACAGCTTGACGACCGCTCCCACCCCCGAAGCCAGCATCCCGCTTCCCTTATTGGAGTACCAATCGGTGTAGAACGACGCGGCGGCGGCGCGGCGGAGGGGGTGCCACTTGCTGAGGTCGAATCCTTCCGTATCCGGGAGCTTGCGGTAGGCCGCCAACGCCCCGAGGATGCCGGTGGTACCCACCACAATGCTGAGGATGGTCAGTAGGTCGTGACTGACGGCATGGCCTTTCTCAACCTTCGAGCCGCCCCACGGCTGGAGCCACGTTTGCAGCCAGTGGTCGGCTTCCATGGCGTAACCCACAAAGCCGAGCGAGAACACGGCCAGGATCGCCAGCGGCACCCACATGGTCCACGGGACTTCGTGCGGTTCGTGGGTTTGATCGAGTTCGTGATGATGCTCGTGCGCATGCACCTGGGCGTTCATCTCCTCATCGGTCATGAAGAAGCCTTCGGTGTCTTCGCCGTGGTGATGATCGCCGTGCGCGTGGTCGTGCCCGTGGTGATCATCATGGTGCGCATGCACATCGTGGTGCGCCGGGGCGAGGTCGCGCCAGCGCTCCTTGTCGGTGCCAAAAGTCAGCGCCATCATGCGCGTCATATAGAACGCAGTCATCCCGGCCACCGCCAAGCCCACCCAACCCGCAAAGGCACCCGGGGACATCCCCGCGATAGTGAACGTGGTCATGCTTTCGGGGGCATTGAGGGCGCTGTAGAGCACGGCTTCCTTACTCCAGAAGCCGCTAAAGAGGAAAGGCACCCCGGCAATGGCCGCCCAGCCAATCCCCATGGTGAGATAGGTGATGGGGAGATACTTTTGCAGCCGGCCGTAGTTGCGCATATCTTGGTCATGCGCCATCGCGTGGATGACCGCGCCCGAGCCCAAGAACAACAACGCCTTAAAGAACGCATGGGTGATGACGTGGAACATCCCGGCATAGAACGCGCCCACGCCACACGCAATGAACATATAGCCCAGTTGCGAGACGGTGGAATACGCCAGCACCTTTTTGATGTCCGTGTGGCCAAAGGCGATACCCGCCCCCAACAGGGCCGTTGCCGCCCCCACCAGCGCCACCACGTTCATCGCGAACGGAGAGGCGAGGAAGATTTCCTGCACGCGGTTGAGCAGCACGATGCCACTGGTGACCATCGTCGCCGCGTGGATGAGGGCCGAAACCGGCGTGGGACCGGCCATGGCGTCCGGCAACCACACGAAAAGGGGGAACTGCGCCGACTTGCCGCACGCGCCCACAAAGAGGAGCAGCGCGATCATCGTCGCATCAAACGGCTTGCTGGCGAGGAGTTGCCCAATCTGCGGGAGCAACACGTCGTAGCTCAGCCAGCGGCTATCCACAATGCCAAGGGCATCCTTGTTCTGCGCGGCCAGCACCACCAACCAGAACATCCCGAGCGTGAGACCGACGTCACCAATACGGTTGACGATGAACGCCTTGTTGGCCGCCGCCGAGTTCTTGAGGTCCTTGTACCAAAAGCCGATGAGCAGATAGGAGCACAGACCCACCCCTTCCCAGCCAATGAACAGCATGGCGAGGTTGTTGCCCAGCACCAACACTAGCATCAACGCGATAAACAGGTTGAGGTAGGTGAAGAACCGGGGGAAATCGGGCTCCTCGGACATATAGCCGATGGAGTAGAGGTGGATAAGCGAACCAATGCCGGTGATGACGAGCACCATCGTCATCGAGAGCGGGTCCACCCGGAATTCAAACGGGATCGAGATCGCCTGCGTGTTGATCCACTCGAACAGAGTCAGAACAATGGCGCGCTCCGATTCCGGCTGCTGCATCAGCTGCAGGGTCATCGGCAACGCGATGAGAAAAGCGAGGGCAATCGGCGCCACGCCCAGAGCCCCGCAAATGCGACGACCGAGCTTGGGGCCGAACGTGTCCACCACGATCTTGCCACCCAAGGCTTGGAACAGAGACCCGAAGAGCGGAAGGGCGAAAACCCACCAAATCAGCTTGTAATCCATCGTGATCTCCTTAGTTCCTCAGCGTACTGAGGTCGTCCACGTCCACTTCGCGGCGGGCGCGGAAGATGGCCATGATGATGCCCAGCCCGACCGCCACTTCGGCGGCGGCCACGGCCATCACAAAAATCACCATCATTTGGCCGTTCATGGCCGCCTGCTGGGCGTTTTCGTACTTCAGCCCCCACCCGTTTTGGTAGCGAGCGAAGGTCAAGAACGTGAGATTGACGGCATTGAGCATCAACTCAATGCACATAAACACGGTGACGGGGTTACGGCGCACCACCACTCCCACGGCACCCAAAGCGAACAGCATCGCCCCGAGCAACAAGAACCACTCGATGGGGACATCGTTGACGATTCCCGTCGGTACCATCGCGAGCGGCACCACTAGATTCTCCTCTTGGCCAGGATGATCGAGGCCACGATCCCGACGAGGAGCAACATGCTCGCCACTTCAAACGGCCACGCGTAGGTGGTCATCATCTCCATGCCGATCGCTTGCGGCGTTCCGAACTTCGGATCGACCGCGCCGGGCTTCATTTCCGCCACCGGCCGAATCCCCAACGCAAAGATGAACAGCACCAGCGCTCCGAAGACGGTGCCGATCACGGGCGCGCTGGTCCACCACACCTTGTGCGGCTCTTCGCGGTCCATACGTAGCATCATCACAATGAAGAGGAACAGCACCATGATCGCCCCGGCGTACACCATGATCTGCGAGATCCCCAGCATCTGCGCCCCGAGCATAAAGTAGAGCGCGGCGAGCACCAGGAAGTTGAGCACCAAGCACATGGCGGCCCGCACGGGACGCTGGCTAAACACCACGCCGCCCCCGCCGATGAGGGCCAGGAGCGCGAGGGCAAGAAAGGCGATTTGGTTGGTGGTCACCGACCAGCCTCCAGATTCCTTGAGAAGTGCGTTGTCATACGGTTTTGCCACTCGAAGAGGCCGGGGCCGGGTCCACGAGAGTGATGGATCGGCGTTCGGTGCCATCCACCAGCGAGATGGCTTGGCGTTGTTCGGCTTCCCGCGACTTGCGCGAGGCCGACACCAGGTTGAGGTAGAGGAGTGCGAGGAGGGCCACCGCGCCGAAGAAGGCCACCCAGCCGCCCAGCACGCCGTACATCTCCGTGGCCACAATCCAGATGCCCACGATGATAAAGTTGGCGACCGCCGTCGGCAGCAGGCTCTTCCAGCCCAGGTTCATCAGCTGGTCATAGCGCAGTCGCGGAAGCGTGGCGCGCAGCCAGATGAAGAAGGACAGCATGAAGATCTGTTTGACCAAGAACCCGGCGGGGCCGAGCCAGTAGTTGAGATCGCGCAGGGCGTACCAGAAGGAGCTCAGGCTCGGGAAGGTCACCGCCAGTTCGTCGTAGTTGAACGGCATGAAGTGGTAACCACCCATAAACACGGCGGCAAAGACGCCACTGAACACGAACATGGCCGCATATTCACCCATGAAGAACACGGCGAACTTCATGGACGAGTATTCGGTGTGATAACCGGCGATCAGTTCGTTCTCCGCTTCAGGAAGGTCGAACGGAGCGCGGTTAGTTTCCGCCACCAGGGCGATCAAGAAAATCACCGCCGAAAGCAAACCATACGGCGTGAACAGGAACCAGTTCTGCACCTGCGGGATCACGCCCCACAGCGCCTTCTCCTGCTCGGCCACCATGTCGGTCATCTTGAGCGAGCCGGTGGCCAGGGCAATGCACGCCAGCGAGACGCCCATCGCGAGTTCATAAGAAATCAACTGAGCGCTGGCGCGGAGGCCGCCCATCAGCGAGTATTTGTTGTTGCTGGAGTAACCGGCCAACACGATGCCGTACGCACCCAAACTCGAGATGGCCAGCACCCACAGGATGCCGATATCAATGTTTGCGGCCGGGGAAAAGTGACCCCAGAATCCGGTGTGCGGCGTCCACGGGAGCGTCGCTCCCAGCGCAAAGGCCGGGAACAGTGCCAGGGCCGGCGCGATGACGTAAATCAAGCGGTCCACGGCGCTCGGCTTGATCTCTTCCTTGAGGAAGAGCTTCACCCCGTCCAGCAACGGCTGAATGAGACCAAAAGTGCGGATTTGCCGGCCGTTGGGGAGGGTGATGGTGCCGCTGCGGTTCGGGCCGATGCGGGCTTGCATCCACGAAAGCAGGCGGCGCTCCCACCAAATGGTGCCCGGCACCCGGGTGGGAATCGGAAGGATGACG
>CAZVHE010000148.1:0-4976 GCA_964627705.1 uncultured Chthonomonas sp. | reverse complement strand
TCTACCGGCAGTACGACCACCAGGTACAAGCGCACACGGCGCTGGTGCCGGGCGTGGGCGACGCGGCGGTGATCGCCCCGGAGGGTACGAGCAAGGGCCTGGCCACCAAGATTGACGGCAACGCCCGCTGGACGATGGCGGACCCCTTCGCCGGGGGCCAACTGGCCACCGCCGAAGTTTGTCGCAACCTGGCCTGCGTGGGGGCGCGCCCGGTGGCCCTCACCGATGGCCTGAACTTTGGCAACCCGCAACGACCGGAAGTGTTCTGGCAGTTTGAGCGGGCGGTGCGCGGCATCGCCGATGCGAGTGAAGCCTTCCGGGTGCCGGTGGTCAGCGGCAACGTGAGCTTCTACAACGAAACCAAGTACGCCGATGGCTCAACGCTGGAAATTCTCCCGACCCCGATGATGGGCGCAGTGGGCGTGCTGGAGCGCGCAGAGAACCGCATTGGGATGGGCGTGGGCGCGGGCAAGTATCAGTTGGCGCTGGTGCGGCCCACGGGCACGGAATATGTGCAACAGGGCCTCGGGGCTAGCCTTTATGCATGGTCGGTGTGTGGCACCGAGGACGGAGTGCCTTGCCGCCCGGACCTGGACGCCGAGCAGGCCTTGCAGGCGTGGCTCCCTGATCTGGTGGCCCAAGGCAAACTGGCCGCCGCCCACGACGTGAGTGATGGGGGGCTGGCGGTGGCGCTGGCCGAGATGGCGATCGCTTCGGGGCGTGGCCTCATGGCCGTGCTGCCCTCGGCGGCCACCGAAGGACTTCAGCGGGCCGATGCCGTGGCCTTTGGCGAGTTTCCGGGTTGGGTGATCGTTGCTTACGCAACGGAAAATGCGCAAGAAGTGTTGTCTTCCTGCCCCGGTGCGTTGGCTGTATTCCCCATCGGAGAAATGAGCGATAACCAAGAGGTTGTCGTGCATATGGATGAACTGGGAACGACCCTTAAACAGCCTCTCGGTGAACTGATTCGGGCCTATCAAAACGCTGGAATTCTCTAACCTGCCTAGGGGGATTACCAGTTTCCTTGGGCTTTGGCACGGATCATGCAAGTTTTGGACTAAACTAGGGAGTCGCCAGCTCGTTGGAGCTTAGGCGGAATCCTTGTACCGCGATCCTGTTGAATCGAAAGGGTTGGAAGTGGCCGCTTGTTTTGGCCAGCGCAATTGCTGTCGGACCGGCCACAGCAAGTGCGTTTTCGCTTCAGGAAAACACCGTGCCGGCACCCCCGGTGGGAAACCGCGAGGCTTCGATGAAGGTCCGGGAAGCGATCGCGAAGTTTGAAGCCGGCGACCTCGCCGGTGCCATTGTGATGCTGGAGGAGACTCGTGCCAAGCATCCGATGGATGCCCCGACCCGCAACTGGCTGGCTCACCTTTATCTAAAGGCGAACCGCCCTGGCGATGCGGTGGCATTGCTGGAAGAAGCCGTCCGCGTGGACGTGAACGATGCGCGATCTTGGAACGATTTGGCGCTGGCTTACCGCCGCGTCAGCCGCAATGGGGAAGCCATCCGCGCCCTGGAGCAACTGCTGACATTGCAGCCGGATCGCGTGGACGCGATGGCCGCTCTTGGCTCGCTGTACAACGAGCAGGAAGACTACGAGAAGGCGATTCCTTTGCTCCGCAAGGCCGACGAGAAGAATCCTGGCGACGTGGACACCCTGGTGAACCTGGGTGTGGCCCTGCTGAACACCGACCGGCGCAGCGAAGCCGAAACGATCTTCGCCGCGCTTCTGGAGAAGGACGGCAACAGCCGCGCCGCGCTCTCCTGGCTTGGTTTCCTTGCCCTGGAGCGAGGCGACGTGGCCCGCGCCGTGGCGATGCTGGAGCGTGCTCGCACGCTCAGCCCCAATGATCTCGAAATTCTAAACAACCTGGGTACGGCGTATCTGCGCTCCGAACCCGCCCGACACAGCGAGGCCATCGCGGTCTACCGCTCGATGACCAACGTTCGCCCGGACATCTTTGAGCCTTGGTACAACCTTGGCGTCAGCCTGATGGCCGTGAACCAGAATGCGGAAGCCGTGCGGGCTTTCACCCGCGCCGCCAACATCAAGCCGCAGGATGCCTTTACCTGGAACAACCTCGGTCGTGCCTACGAAAACAATGGCCAGATTCAAGAGTCGGCCAATGCCTACGTGAAGGCCAGCGACCTGAAGCCGGACAACGAAGTGATGGCCCGCAATGCGGCGATCACCCTGCTCAAGGCTGGTGACAACCGCAGCGCCACCTACATTCAGCGCGCCATGAACAATGGCAGCGAATCGCAGGACCTGGCGCTCGCGCTGGCGGAATCGCTCCACCGCGAAGGCAAGACCGGTGAGGCCCTGCGCGTGCTGGAAAGCGTTCAGCAATCTATGAGTAGTCGCGCCGACTACTGGTTCAACCTGGGCGTGATGCGCCATGCGACGGGGGACGTGAGCGGGGCCGAAGCCGCCTACCGCCGCAGCTACGAGCTGGATGGCGAAGACCTGGACACGCTGAACAACCTTGGTCTGCTGATGTATCAGAAGGGCGAGTTTGGCGAAGCCACGGCGCTGTTCCGCGAACTGCTCCGACTAAACCCAGCCAGCCAATCCGCCAAGATCAACCTAGCTGCTTCGTTGAGCCGACTGGGCGAAACGGCGCAAGCCGTGGAAATTTGGCGCGAACTGGTTCGCATGAACCCCGGCCGCAACGATCTCCGCCTGGACCTCGCCAACGGCCTGTGGGCGCTGGGGGAAACGCAGCAAGCACGATTCCACTACGCGACGATCCTTCAATCCGCTCCCAACAACGCGCATGCGCTGAACGGGATGGGCCTGTGGCACCTGCTGCAAGCCGAGAATGGTTCGGCGGAACAGATGTTCCGAAAGGCCATGAATGTGGACAAGAACTTCGTGGCGGCGTACAATAACCTTGCGGTCACGCTGGAACGGTTGAACAAGCGGGCAGAAGCGATCTTGGTCCTGGAACAGGCCCTGCGCATCGATCCTAACTTCGCCGACGCCAAACGAAACCTTCAGCGAATGAAGTCCGCCGAAGGCTAAGATTGCGCGTCCATTTCATCGTCAACACATTTCGGCCCGTAGCCATTGATGCCGCCAAAGAGACGGTGTCTTGGTTGCGGGCCGAAGGCGTTGAAGCCTTGGTCGAACCCGAAGCCGCTGAGCTCTCGGGTTTGCCTGCGTTAGACCCCACGCGCATCGGCGACTGCGACCTAGTCGTGTGCCTGGGCGGGGATGGCACCCTGATTCGGGCTGCCCACCTGGTGAGCCGCCAAGGCACCCCCCTTTTGGGCGTGAACTTCGGCCGCTTCGGATTTGTGTGCGCCTGCCCGCCGGATGCCCGCCACAACGTGATTCGACGCGTGCTGGATGGGGCGGCGGTGCTGGACGAGCGCGCCATGGTACAGACCGATCTGGAACGCGATGGCCACCACGTGGCGTCTTTGCACTCATTAAATGAGGCGGCCGTGACCCGGGCCGCCACTACTCGCCTCTTGACTTTTGAAGTGGGGGTGAACGGCATCCCGCTCGCGCGTTACCCAGCGGACGGGGTGATGATTGCCACGCCCACGGGGTCCACGGCTTACAACCTCTCGGCGGGCGGCCCGATTGTGCACCCTTCGGTGCCTTGCCTCGTGATGTCGCCCATCATGCCGCACGCCCTCGGGGCGCGCTCGATTGTGCTGGGGGCGGATGCGGTGGCGGAGATCCGCGTCGAAACCCGGGGCGATGCCGTCTTATCCTGCGACGGGCATTCCCGCCTGACTTTGCTGAGCGGTGACCTGGTGAAAGTAGTTTTGTCTCCCCGCGTGACGCGACTGGTGCGTGTGACGGAGGACGACTTCTTGCATAAGGTTTCCGAGCGGTTCGTGTGGGGGCGGATCTATCCCGATGAGCCGGAGGAATCATGCTGAAAGTTACGGATGCCGTGGTTGAGTTTGCCGGTGGCACCCGCGCCCTGGATGGCGTGAGCATGGAGGTGCAACCGGGCGAAACCGTGGCGGTGGTGGGCGAATCGGGCTCGGGCAAAACCACCCTAGCGCGGGCGATTCTGGGATTGCAGCCGCTGAAGGCGGGGCAGGTGGAGTTCAATGGCGAGGTGCAAACCGGGGTGCGCGCGCGCCTGGCCGAGCGCATCGGCATGGTGTGGCAAGACCCCTACGCCAGCATTGACCCCCGGTGGCGCGTGGAGCGTATTGTGCGTGAACCGGCTGACTTGATGGGCAAAACCCTTGATGTCCCGGCGCTGCTGACCAGCGTGGGTTTGGAACCTGCGTTTGCCACGCGATACCCGCACGAGATGAGCGGCGGCCAGCGGCAGCGTGTAGCCATTGCCCGGGCACTGGCCCTTCGACCCCCACTGGTGATCTGTGACGAGCCCACGGCGGCGCTGGACCTCAGCGTGCAGGCCCAGATTTTGAACCTGCTTCAAGATATCCGCGCTGAGCTGGGGAGTGCGTTCCTTTACATCAGCCACGACCTCGGCACGGTGCGCTACCTGGCGGACCGCGTGATCGTGATGCAAAACGGCAAGATTGTGGAGCAGGGGCCGTCGGAATCGCTCTTTGAGAATCCGCAGCAACCCTACACGCAGGCCCTGATTGCCGCCCAACCGCGCATTGAACAACTGGGAGTGATCCCCGGCTAAGGGTAGCGACCATGCGGAGCGAATTTCAAGAGCTGTGGCGCTTTCGCGAACTTTTGTTCGCGATGGTGGAGCGCGAACTGAAGATTCGCTACAAGAACAGTGTTTTGGGTTTTGTTTGGTCGCTTTTGATGCCGCTGGCCACCATCCTGGTGATGTGGTTAGTGTTTAAGGTGTTTTTGCGCAACGATACGCCCAATTTCTCGGCGTACGTGCTGGCGGCCTATCTCCCTTATCAGTTTATTCAGCTGGCGGTGCTGGATTCCGCGCAGAGCGTTTTGATCTCGTTGCCGGTGGTGAAGAAGGTGTATTTCCCCCGGGAGATATTGCCGTTGGCGTCGGTCA
>CAZVHE010000147.1:0-4981 GCA_964627705.1 uncultured Chthonomonas sp. | reverse complement strand
CCTTTTGGCGCAGCGCATCCAGCGTGAACGGACCCTGCTGCGCGTTGTTAGGCGCAATGTAGAAGGTCAGCGTGGGCACGGGGGGCGGCGTCATGCCTGGTGCCGTCGGCGGCGCGGTGGGCGTGGCGGCCTGCGGCGGCTGCATGCTGTTCTTCATCATGTCGGCCATGGCCATGCCCGCGGCCCTCTGCGCACCGAGTCCGCCCACTCCACCGGGGTTCTCGGCCCCCTTGGTCATGGCTTCGGCGGCTTGGTACTTCATGTAGTTGTCCAGGTTGCCCAGGGCACCCATGCTGCTGCGCTTGTCAATGGCGGCCTCCACTTCGGGCGGCACGCTCACGTTCTCAATAAGCAGGTTCAGTAGTTCCAGGCCGTGCTCGGCAAACTTGGGCTGGATGTGAGTGGTGAGGAAGCCCCCCATCTCGGAATACTGCGCGGCGAGGTCCAGCACCGGAATCTTCTGCTCGGCCACCGTCTCTGTAAAGGCGCTGACGATGAAGTTGCGAAGCTGGTTGGTGATCTGGTCGGTGGTGAACTCCCAGTTGGTGCCGCTGACTTCCTTGAGGAAGGTGCCTGGGTCGGAGATGCGCATGCCATACGTACCAAAGGCGCGCACCCGGACGATGCCAAAATCGCTGTCCCGCAGCGGGATCGGGTTCATGGTGCCCCACTTGAGGTCGGTGAACCGCTTGGTGTTGACGAAGTAGACCTCGCACTTGAAGGGGCTATTGAAGCCGTACTTCCAGCCCTGTAGGGTGGCGAGAATCGGCAGGTTGGCCGTCGTCAGTTCGTAGCGGCCGGGTCCGAAGACGTCGGCGATCTGCCCCTCATTCACAAAAACGGCCGTTTGAGACTCACGCACAATGAGCTGCGCACCGTTCTTGATCTCGTTGTTGTAGCGCTCGAAGCGATACACCATCGTGTCGGTGCTCTCGTCAAGCCATTCAATGATGTCTATGAGTTCGCCTTTCAGCTTGTCCCAGATGCCCATTCCGTGATCTTACACGCTCAGCGGGCCGGTTTGGTTGCGGAATAATAGTCCGAATGATTTTGCCCACCTATAGGGATGTAGAGGCGGCGGCGGCGCGCCTGGAGGGATACGCCCATCGCACGCCCGTGCTCACCTCACGGCTGTGGGATGAAATATACGGGGGCCAAACGTTCTTCAAGGCCGAACCCTATCAGGTGAGCGGCTCCTTCAAGTTTCGAGGGGCAATGAATGCCATGCGAGCCCGGCAGGAACGGGGGCAGACCGGCGGCGGAGTGCTCACCTTTAGCAGTGGCAACCACGCCCAAGCCATGGCCCGGGCGGGGCAGATTCTCAGTGTGCCGGTGACGGTGGTGATGCCGAATGATGCGCCCGAGCCCAAACGTCGGGCAACCGAATCTTATGGTGCCCAAGTGGTTTTGTACGACAAGTGCGAAACCTCGCGGGAGGCCCTGGGGGCCGAATTGGCGGAGCGCGACCAGCTTGAGATCATCCCGCCCTACGACCACTTCGACATCATCGCGGGGCAAGGTACGGCCGCCAAGGAACTGATTGAAGAAGTCGGCCCGCTGGACTACCTGATCGTCTGCGTGGGGGGCGGGGGGTTGCTCTCGGGTTCGGCTCTGAGTGCAAAAGCCCTGTGCCCTGAGTGCCGAGTCATCGGTGCCGAACCGGCCGGCGCCGACGATGCCTACCGCACATTTCGTGAGGGCACCATACAAACCTGCATGAACCCCCAGACCATTGCCGACGGGGCGCGCACCCCTTATATTGGCAAGCTGAACTGGGAGATCATCCGCCGCGATGTAGCGGACATCATCCGCATCGAAGACGACGATCTGCTGGCCACCATGGCCTGGATTTGGCAACGCATGAAGGTCGTCCTGGAACCCACCGGGGCCTTGGCCGCCACGGCCATTTCCTCCCGCCAAATCCCGACCGATGGCAAGCGAGTGGGCGTCATCCTCAGCGGCGGCAACGCCGATGTGGCCAGCCTCGCGCCGGCCTTCGGCTAACGCACACTGCCTAGAGCAGCGACCGGAAGAACGCCACCATGCCGGGCACGGAATCCTTGGCGAAGGCGTGCGTGCCCCCGTCAATGTAAATCTCCATGCGCACCCCATCGGGGTTGGCGTACTGGGTGATACGCCCCTTCGTGCCCTTCTCTTCCATCTTCATCCGGGCGATCATGTCCTTGAAACTTGCTTCTTGCTCGGCATAGGGCACGATGGTGTCGTTGCGGCTGGCGACGATGTAGAACGGCTTAGTCGGCCCGCCAAAGCGTGACCCTTTGGCCGCCGAAGGCGCAAACGCGGCAAAGGTATCCGGCTTGAATCGCCACAAGGCGTAGCAGAAGCCGCCCCCATTGCTATGCCCCATCGCAAAGGTGCGGCTCGGCACGGTCTTGAACTCGGTGCCCGCCTTGGCAATCAAGGCATCCACAAAGGCGAAGTCTTTGTTTGAGCCCGGACCCTCAAGGTAGCTCCACCCCGGTCGGTTGCCTTGCGGGTCGCGTTGCGTTCGAGTGACCAATCCATCGGGATAGATCACCACCGCCTCGGGCATGGCTTCGTGCAGGCTAAAGGATCGAGCCGCGTTGCGGCCATTGCCCCCGTGACCGTGAAAAGCGAGAATGAGCGGCGGAGCACCTTCGGTTTTCTTGGTGGGCTTGTAGACGAGGGCCGTGCGCTTAACGTCCCCGACCTGCAGATTCCAGGTTTCGGTCACAGGGGCCAGAAGGAGCCCAGCGGCATAGAGAGCGACGATCATGCCCGCCTAGACGTAAGCCCTTCCCGAAAGTTCAGGGGACCCGTTCCCAGTTCAGAGCGCTCTGGCTATCGCCGTAATCCACCCACCATTTCATCACACCCTTTACGGGGAACCAGTGCTGAAACGTGTCCGGCGTGATGATGATGTTGTTCTCGATGTGAAGAATCCGGCCGTTGACGGTGTAGTTCGCGCGGTGGTCCACGGTTCCGTTGGTGTAGCGGTAGGTGCCGTCTTCAAAAAAGGTCAGGCTGCGGCCATCGGTAGGCGTGTCTTGAAGACGCCAGGTGCCCAGGATGGTCTCGGTGAAGGGTGCGCTCGTGCCCTCTCCGCCACAACCCGTGGCGAAAGTGCCGAGCACCACCAAGCTCAATCCCCAAGATGCCGAACCCCGCACACAGGGATAGACGCGGGTACTAGGTGCAGCAGTTCTGGCCTTCATCTTTCCTCTTCAATTTCGGAACGGCAAACCCAAACCAAAAACGCCACCCTTAGCGGTGCTAAGCGTGGCGAAAATCTGGGTGCGGGGACATCACCTGTTCCGAACTTTCGCCCCATCGTACTGGAGGTTCACATTCCGAGGTTCGGTGACGAGCGGCGTTTGCGGGGCCATCGAAGCAACCGAATTCGACGACATGAATGATACTCACCTTGACCGAGCCGATTGCAGACCGTCGGCTTTTGGGGACGCCTGAGCTTGAACCGACTCTCAATGGTCAATGGTTGGCAGCAGCAATCCACGAAGCTTTGATTGAACGAATTCAAGATCGTCGAATGGGGTGGTGATGTCGTTCTTGCGGACGAACGCGCGCCATCGAGTGCTCACTTGAGGATCGTTTGCGAACTCTTTCTTGAAGCAGATCGGCACCTCGACGGGAAGTTCGGTCTTGCGGCGGCGAAATGTTGCCTCGACAGCCCTTCGTAGAGTGTCTGCGTCAATGAACATGGAGTAAGCCAGCATGGCTACGTCGAAGTAGTCCTTCATGCGGCTGTTGTTCAATCCAAGCACCACCATCGCGTGGAACTTCTCCGCAATGGCTGTCTCGACGGGGTAGCCGCGAATCCTTGCCTCAGGCACCGCAGAGACAATTCCTGGGATGATAATCTCGACTGGACCAGGAGTCACAGCGTCGCCAAGGCCAACGTCAATTTGAAGCGGAATGCGGGCGGTTCCCAGGTAGCCAACCAACTTGATTCTCGACCCTCCGTATGCCTGCTCTTCGCGAATCAACTCGGAAGTAACCGAATCTGAATCAAAGACGACTCCGTCCTCAGCACACTCAATTTCGCAGATACTGACAAAGAGGTCTCGAAGCTCGTCAAGGTCAGAATTCGTGAGGGACAGGAGGTCGAGATCGCGTGTGGGACGATGCGCAGAGCCTGTCCAGAACAGGAACATCGTTGCGCCCTTGATAAGAAACTGATCGCGATACGGTGAGATCGACAGTCTGTAAAGCAGCCGAAACCCGACATATCTCGCGAGCAGTGGGTTGAACGGCTCGGAGTTCTTCGCGGCCTCGTTCTTGAGTCGTGAAAGGATTGAGGCAGAGACGTTTGACGGAGCTGGTTTCATGCGGTAATCGCTTCAATGTAGGGACGCATGATCCGATCAACTCGGTTGAGCTTTCCGAAGTGGGCTAGTTCGTCGAGCGTGAACTTTCGAAGCCGCCAGCCTTCTCTTAGGGCCTCGACGGCCACATCGTATCCCACCTTGGACCGCATGCGAAAGCAGTCAGCGACGGTCTTGGCCGCGCCGAAGACCCGAACTGGGACGCCTTCGATTTGATGCACTTCTACTCCAGCAGACAGGTAAGGTTCCGAGAGTCGCGTAACGCGGAGCTTGTGGTGATACGTTGGTTTCCTTGCCCCGTCTGGCAGGGCTATCCAAATCTCATGCGGAACCTGTGTGCCGATCTCGTGGAACGCAAGCGCTGAGATCAGAGACACTACTGCTGATGGGATGGCCTTTGCAACCTCGGCGAGATCATGCCACTCGGTCAGGGGGTGATCCGCAGTCGCGTACAGCCCTCGTCCAAGACGCTGAAGTTCTCCATTTCTGACAAGTCGAGTTAGCATCACTCTCGGAAAGCCTGCATCGACGATGTCCCGAGTTCGGGCTACTCCACGCTCTGTCACGAACTTCACCAGCGCCTCGGTATTCCTCTCGTGTTCCATTTTGTCGATCATTGTACTTCACTATCTACGTTTCGGAACACTCCGCGTAAA
>CAZVHE010000146.1:1961-5006 GCA_964627705.1 uncultured Chthonomonas sp. | reverse complement strand
TGGCGGTAGATCACGGCGTGGTGTTCCCATTCCGAAGAAGGCTGCCCTGTCGGGCTCGCATCGGCCAGGCTGCCGTCCAGACGCAGCAGGATAACGTCTTTTACGCACAAATGGCCTTTGGAGCGGCCGCTGGATGTGATCAAAAAGTGCCCGTCATCCCAGCGGGCCGAGAGGTTGCCTTCGGTCGCGCCCACGAGGTTTCGTTCCCACAATCGGCGGCCGTATTCCACCAACTCTTGAGCAAGTTCCTCCCTCCGCGACATGGAGCGTATTTTTACACACCTGAACCTTGGGCACTGGCTGATAGGCTTGGGTTAGAATCACACGATGCGTGCAATGACGTTGGGCGTGCTCGCCCTCATGACCGTGGGCGCTATGGCGCAACTTGCCCCGCCTTCTGAGGACTCGATTCTGGGGGCTCGCAGTCTGGCTCTCAGCCCGGATGGAACGCGCCTTGCGTTTAGCTACCGGGGTGATATCTGGGTGGTGCCCAGCACGGGTGGCCGCGCCATCCCAGTGACGACTCACGTGGAGATGGACGACAACCCTGTGTGGTCGCCGAATGGCAAGTGGATCGCCTTCAACAGCAACCGCGAAGGCGGCACCGACATCTACGTGGTGCCCAGCGATGGCGGGCGCACCAAGCGCCTGACGTGGTACCCCGGCGGCGACCTGGCCACCGACTGGTCGCCCGACGGCAAGCACCTGCTGTTCCGCGCCAACCGCGAGGGCATTGACAACGGCCTGTTCCGCCTGGATGTGAACACGGGCCGATTCGTCGAGTTCTATCGCGATTTCATGACGGTCGGCAACCCAAAGATCAGCGCCGACGGCCAATACGTGGCGTTCAACCGCTTTGGCTTCCCGAACGTGCGTCCGCGTTACCAAGGTTCGGCGGCCTCGCAGCTCTGGATCCACGACACCCGTAGCGGCCAGTCCAAGGCTCTGCGCAACAACGGCTTCCAGCACCTGTGGCAGGCTTTCGGACCGAACTCGTCGCTGTACTGCATCACGGTGACCGAACTCACGCCCAGCAGCTATCGCCTGGGCGAAACCCCGGCCCCCTACGTAGACAATGCGGCGAAGACGCCGAACGTCTACCGTGTAGACATGAACGGTCGGGCTGATCGCCTGACCAACTTTGTGGGAGCGGCGGTGCGCTACCTCACCGTGGCCCGCGATAACGGCCTGATGGCCTTTGAACGGGACGGTGTGGTCTATCGGATGCGGGCCGGCGAAGAGCCCCAAACGCTGAACATCGTGGCCGTGGTGGACGACAAGACCACCCGCTACCAGCGCCAAGCCGTCACGGCCGCGAACCAAGGCGCGCTGAGCCCCGATGGCGAAACCTACGTCTTTGTGGCCAACAACGAGCTCTGGATGGTGAAGACCAAGCAGGGAAGCCGCCCCAACGACCGCGTGGCGGTGCAGCTGACCGACTGGCCGGGCCTGGACCGCGAGCCGATCTTTGGCACCGACAACAAGGTGGTCTATTTCACCAGCGACCGGGATGACTCGGAAGCGCTGTACGAAATGAACCTGGACACCAAGGAAGTGCGCCGGGTTTCGCAGGCTCAGCGCGACGTGCTGGAGCTCCACACCACCCCGGACGGCAAGGCCATCACCTACTGGCAAACCGGCAAGGACGGCGGGCTTTTCCGCTTGGATCTGGCCACGAAGGCCGTGACCAAGGTGTTCGACTTCCCGCGCCAGCACCGCTTCGAAACCGACCCGGCCTACGCCTGGTCGCCGGACATGAAGTGGTTTGCCTACAGCAAGGGCACACAGGGCTTTGCCAACACCAACATCTACCTGCGCAACATGGCGACGGGCGAGGAAACCAACGTGACCCGCCTGGCCAGCAACCACGATGCGCCGGTGTTCTCCTCGGATGGCAAGTATTTGCTGTTCAACGCGGATCGCGGCCAGCCGGGCCTCTACATCCTGCCGCTGGTGCCGCCCGAAAACCGACCCGAGGACTACGACCGCGAATACAAGGCGCCGGAAGGCGTGCCGAACGTGGACGTGGACCTGGTCAACATCCATCGCCGGGTGGAGCGATTGCGGGCCGAAGGCGGCCGCAACCTGCGCTTCGATAAGAAGGACGGGTTCGTGCTTTACCTCAATGGCGGGGATATCGTCCGCGCCAACCTCAAGGGCGATCGCTTTGAGCGGCTGACCACGGGCGGCGGTATTGGTGCTTTTGAGTTCACTCCCGATGGCGACCACCTGGTCTACGTCGAGAGCGGCAACCTCCGCAAGATGAACCTACGCGCCAACAACCGGCCCGTCGCCACTACGCCGTTCACGGCCGAGTGGGTGCGCGACGTGGTGGGCGAGCGCCAGGCCGCGTTCAGCCAGTTCTGGCGAGAATATAACCGATCGTTCTACGATCCGTTCTTCCACCGCCGCGACTGGTACGCCATCCGCAAGCGCTACGAGCCGCTGCTGGATTCGGTAGGTCACCCCAACGAGTTCGCCACGGTCCTGAACCAGATGGTCGGCGAACTGGAAGCCTCGCACGCCGAAGTCAGCCCCGCGCCCAGTGGTCCGCCGAGTTTCAGCGTGGCTCACCTGGGCTTTGAGATTGATTGGCGCCACACCGGCAAGGGCCTCAAGGTCGGCCGCGTGATTGATGGCTCGCCGGGGTCGTTTGCGCGCACCAAGATCAATCCGGGCGAGTTCGTCATGGAGATTGACGGCGTGGCCGTGGAAGCCAACGAAGCCCTGTGGTCGGACGTGCTGCAAGGCAAGGCCGGACGAGACATCACCTTGACGGTAAACAGCACCGAGAGCCTGGAGGGCGCCCGGAAGGTCACCTACCGCGCCATGAATGCCGGCCAGTTCCGCGGATTGCTCTACGAGCACCAGGTGAACGAACGCCGCCGCATGGTGGATGAATGGAGCAACGGGCAGGTCGCCTACGTGCACATCAGTGGTATGGGCGGGGCGCAACTGGCCCGGTTCAACCTCGAAGTCTGGGAGTACCTGCAAGGCAAGAAGGGCGTGATTGTGGACGTGCGGTGGAACGGCGGCGGCAACATC
>CAZVHE010000146.1:0-1951 GCA_964627705.1 uncultured Chthonomonas sp. | reverse complement strand
CGCCCCGGCGGACGAGGGACCGGATGTCTGTCGTCGACCTGATCGAACGCAAGCCGAACTACTACACCGTGCAACGCGACCGACCGGCCTTCACCTCACCCGACTACAGCTGGGATAAGCCGACGGCCGTCCTGGCTGCCGAAACGAGCTTCAGCAACGCGGAAATGTTCCCCTACAGCATGAGCGCACGCAAGCTCGCCACGTTTGTGGGGCAGCGCACGCCGGGCTACGTCATCTGGACGTGGGGTCTCGGTCTGGTGGATGGCACCGGGGCGCGCATGCCAAGTGCGGGCGTCTACCGCATGGACGGACGACCGCTGGAGAACGACGGCATCGAACCGGACATTGAAGTGGCCTGGAGCAACGAGCAGTACATGGCGGGCGAGGACCCGCAACTGAAGCGGGCTGTGCAGGAAGTGCTGAAGAAGATCCGCTAAGCCAAGCGACCAACTACGCGGCGGCCTGGGCCAGCGACTGGATTTGGGAGATAAATTCCACGTCGGCTTGGGCCGCCACTTCGTTATAAGCCACCACCGGGAGGGCCGGCAGGTGCCGATCCAGCAGGCGCCGCATGGCCAGCCGCAGGGCCGCCCCGCACAGCAGCACGGGCGTGTGGCCTTCATCCTGGGCGCGGATGTAGCTTTGCTCTAGCTCTTCCAGGAACTGCCGTTGTCGTTCGGGCTCGATGGCGATGACCGGGCCGGCGGTGGTCTGCTGGATGGATTCCTGCAGAACGCGCTCGGTGCCCGCGCTGAGGGTGATACACGTCAGCTTGAGGTCGGGGTTGCTGAACTGCCGCGTGATGGTGCGGCTGATGGCCGCGCGCACGAGTTCGCCCAGTTGGTCGGTGTCCTTGACCCGGCTGCCGTAATCGGCCACCGTTTCCAAAATCGTCACAAGGTCCCGGATGGGGATGCGCTCGCGCAGCAAGTGCTGCAGCACCTTTTGCACGTCGCCCAGGGGCAAGGCATCGGCGCCCAGGGCCGTCACCACGGCCTCGTGGGTCTGCTTCAGGTTGTCCAGCAGGCGTTGCACGTCCTGGCGGGTCAGCAGTTCGGCAGAGTACGTCTTCACCACTTCGCTCAAGTGCGTGGCCAGGGCGGCCGGGGGTTCCACCACGGTGCAACCTTGTTGCTCGGCGGCACCGCGTTGGCCTTCGTCAATCCACAGGGCATCCAGGCCGAAGACGGGGTCCTTGGTGGCGGTACCGGTGATACCGGAGATCGGATAGCCCGGCAGAATACAAAGGAGTTCATCCGGGAAGCAGCGCGCTCGCGCCACTTCTTCGCCGCGCACCTTGATCACGTATTCGTTGGGGTCCAGCATCGCGTTGTCGCGAATGCGGACGCTGGGCATCACAAAGCCCATTTCGGTGGCCAACTGGGCGCGGCTGGTGGCAATGCGCTCGGGCAAGTCGCCGCCCACGCGGGCATCGGCCAGCTTGGTGAGGCTGTAACCCACTTCGATTTCCAGGGCGTCCACGCTCAGTAGCGGTAGCACGGCATCCGGGCTGCCCGGGGGCGGACCCTGCGGCTCTTCGGCCTTCGGGATGTCTTCTTCCTTGATCTTGGGGGCGAGCAGTCCGGAGATGGTGTCGGGGTTGTTCTTAGAGAACTGACTCAGCGCGGCCATGAGCCCGGCGATGAGCAAGAAAATGATGGTGGGGAAGCCCGGCACAAAGGCAAAAACCGCCATGGCGACGGCCGTGGCCATAAACACACGCGGGCGGCTGAGCACCTGCCCGAACACTGTGCCACCCATGCCGGCCTCTTGGCCATTCCGGGTGACGAGCAAACCGGCGGAGGTGCTGACGAGCAAGGCAGGGATTTGCGAGACCAGACCCTCACCCACGGTGAGAATCGCGTACTGCTGCGCCACTTCGCCGATGCTGCCCTGGCCGTTTACCATACCCATGAGAATCCCGCCGAGGAGGTTGACCACCACAATCAGG
>CAZVHE010000145.1:0-5107 GCA_964627705.1 uncultured Chthonomonas sp. | reverse complement strand
TTGAGCAGCGTTTGGTACGAGCAGCTATGAACCAAAAAAGCCGCGAACTCCTTGACCGCCATACGCAAACTGCTAGCGCACCTACTGGCGGAACTGTGGTGGTGCCCCCAGCAGCTCCCTCCTCTTCAGAACCAACCCCTACTACCACGGCACCGCCAGCCCCCACTAACGGCGGTGTGGGTAGGCCCCGCCCACCTCGGCCTAAGGTAGAAACTGAGGTAGCCCCGGTTGAATCGGAGTCTTAGCCTGTGCGCGTGCCTCCACCCAAGCTAGATGTGTTAATGCTCACGGTGCTCAACCCTGCACTTCATTCACGCATCTTTTACAAAGAAGCACTAACGTTAGCACAAGTCGGCTACGCTGTTGGCGTAGCTGGACAGTCGGAAGTTGCGCAGGCCTACACCCAACACAACGTGTGGGTGTTTCCCCACCGACGGTTTAGCCGCTTAAGCCCCCTAAGGCTCGTTGCCCCTTTACGGTTGCTGGCTCTAGCTTGGCGAGTTAGGCCTCGTATAGCCACCTTGCACACCCCGGAGCTCCTGCTTATTGGCATGTTACTGAAAATTAGGGGGATAAAAGTAGTGTATGATGTGCACGAAGATTACTTTGCCAACTTTAAGGCCGGGCAAGGAGCACCCCTCGGTTTGGGTTGGCTAATAGGTGGGGCCCTAAGATTAAAGGAACGTATTTGCGTGCCGTTACTTGACGGCGTTATACTCGCCGAGGGCAAATTCGAAGCCCTTCGCTTAACGACTAGCCGCAAGCTGGTAGTAGTTCGGAACGTGTTCAACAACTTGGCCGGGGCAACATCGACAACACTTATTCACAACCCACCCGAAGCGCTATCGCATCCCATTCCGATGCTGCTGCATACAGGCACACTATCGCGCGAGTGGGGAGTAGAAAGGGCAATTGCACTCTGGAAAAGCCTGAATGGATTGGGGCCAGTGAACCTATGCTTGGTAGGGCACTGCGCTAACGAGGGCTACCTCCAACACATTTTGCGACTCGTTAACGAAAGCGGCTTTGAGCCTCGTTTCACACTGGTGGGTGGTTCTCACTATGTTGATTACCCTACAGTAATAAGCTATATAAACCGTTGCACCTTAGGCTTAGCACTTTACCAGCCCCTGCCCCACTTTGCAAGCCGCGAGCCTACCAAGTTTTTTGAGTTCCACGCAGCTGGCAAACCTTTGCTTTTTACACCCATTCCCGAATGGGAAGCGCTCAACAATCAATTGAGCATTGGCATAAGTGCCAAGCTAGTAGAGTCTGAATGTGGAATACAGCAACTGTATGCAGACCTAGTTACTGACCTTAATCGGCTGGGGTTTCCCAAAAAACCTTCAACCCATTCACCTTGGGAGGAAGAGGGAAAAAAACTTGTCGCTTTTTACGGCAGGTGGTTGGCAGGCCCTGCAGGAAATGCTTCATAATATCCGCGGGCTCTTAATTCGCAGGCAGCGCATTTGCCACACCCGTAACCCCAGGGATGCAGCGCGCTTCGGTTGCCCTCGTAACAGGTATGCGAATGCTCGCGAACAAGTTGGGTGCCTCCTAGCTCATCAGCAAGCAACCACGTTTGGGCTTTAGATAGATGCATCAATGGGGTGTGGATGCGAAAATCGGAGTCAAGTGCCAAGCTAATCGTTTGCTGGGCCGAGGCTATGAATGCGCTCCGGCAGTCGGGGTAGCCGCTGTAGTCCACGGCATTCATTCCGGTGACAATCGTGCCCGCGCCAAACACCTCGGCGAAGCCCAAGGCAAAGCTCAAAAAGATGGTGTTGCGGGCGGGGACATAGGTGATGGGAATCTCTGGGGACGTGAGATCGCGATCCTTGGGCACCTCCACATCCGCAGTGAGGGCCGAACCGCCAAACAGGCGCAGGTCAATGGTCGCCGTGCGGTGGTCCTTCACCATTTGGTGCAAGGCTTGCCGCTTCGCGCATTCGAGTTCGATGCGGTGGCGCTGCCCGTAATCGAAAGAGAGCGCGGCGCACTCGTAGCCTGCATCCTGGGCGTGCGCCAGCGCCACGGCGCTATCCAGCCCCCCGCTCAGCAAGACCACAGCCTTGGGTTTCATGAGGCTATTGTACGGCGCGCGGGCATGGTCAGTGATTCCGCCAGGGCCTGTCCGTCCGGGGTGAGCCTTAGTTGGGGGCCATCCACGATCCAGCCCTGCCCCACGGCGGCACGCACGGCGCGGCGGGCTTCGGCGGGCTTCCAACCGAGTTCGGTGATCAGGTGCCCCCACTGGCTCTCGTAGGCTTCGCGCTCGGTGTTGGCGTGAGTGGCCAGGTGCACCACCAGGGCGCTCCCTTGCACCAGTCCCTTTTGGCGCAAACGCCGCCGCGCGGCGGCCCAGATGCCGGATTCGGGCGTGAAAAGCAGCGCCCCAAAGAACACCACCGCCAACCCGAGGATGATGGTGCCGCTGGGCGACCAGTCGGGGTTCCAACTGATCCAGGTGCCGACCCCGGCCGTGGCCGCCCCCAGAAGCGGAGCCCCCACCAGAACCACCGCCCACCGGCGCGAAGCCAGCGACATGACGGCGGCCGGTACCACCATGAGGGCAACGGCCATCACGGCCCCTACGGCGGAGAATGCGGCCACTACGGAGCTGGCCACCACAAAGAGCGACACGCGTTCGATCACCTGGCGGCGGCGCGGGTCCATGGCGGGCTGCACGGGATCGAACGTCAGTGCGCGCCATTCCGCCCCGAACTTGAGCGCAAAGGTGATGTTGGCCAGCAGCACCAATGCGCCTACCCAGAGTGGTTCTGGCCCCCACTCGTAGCCGGCAAAGATCAGCGGCGTTTGGGGAGCGAGCGCCAATTCGCCATAGAGCACGGCATCCGCATCGAGGTGGACATTGGGCACCAATCCCGAAACCAGAACCACGCCGAGCGCAAACAGCACCGGGAACACAAATCCGATGGCCGCATCCGCCGCCACTTGTCGCCGGTGGCGCAGCCACTCCACGCCCCCCACCGTGGCCAGCCCCGCTGCCACCGCCCCGATGAATCCGCCCAGCATCGGCGCGAACGCCAGGGCCAGCGAACCGACCACCAAGCCAGGCAACACCGCATGGCTAATGGCATCGGCCAGCATGGCCTGGCGGCGCAGCACCAGCCACACCCCCGCCAGACCCGTGGCAAGGCCAATCATCACGGCGGTGGCGACCATCGCCACAAGCACGCTCACGATTTCCCTCCCGCCAATTGCGCAGCCGTGGCGGACTCCTCACTGGATTGCATCGCCGGGCCGGTCGGGCGACGGGGCCGGAACTGGGCGATGGCCACCGCCACGCCTAAGAGCAAGACAATCGCCGGACCGGTGGGGAGATTTGGCACCGAGGCACTGATCCACGTCCCCAACAGGCCGCACACCAGGCCAATCGCGCCCGCCAGGGCGATGAGCGCACGCAGGCTGTGCGCAAAAGGCCGCGCCGCCAGGCACGGGGCCACCAGCATCGCCGAAGTGAGAACGACGCCCACGGTGGGGATGCCGATGAGGATCGCCAGGACAAGGAGGAGCGTAAAGAGCACCCCCATGCGCCGTTCGGTGAGGCCAATCGTGGCGGCAAAGACCGGGTCGAAGATGAAGACTTTCAGCTCTTTGGCGAACAAGGTGACAACGCCCAAAATGATCGCGCTTAACGCCATCATCACCACGGATTGCTCCATAGTCAGCGCCGCCGCCTGCCCAAACAGGAACTTATCCAGCCCCGCTTTGTTGGCCGTGGGCCAGCGGCCCACATAGGCGAGCCCCCACACCCCCGCCCCGAACCAGAGGCTGAGAATGGTGCCCAAAATCGTGCCGGAATCCAGGCGTGTGCGGCTGCCCAGCCACGCCACCAGCAGGGCTGCCAGCCCGGCCGCCAAGGCCGCCCCCACCGCCAAAACCGGGTAGGTTCGCTGACCTGTGGCGGCAAAGGCCATGACCATGCCCGGTAGCGTGGCGTGGGCCAAGGTGTCACCGAGCAGGGCTTGCCGCCGCAACACCGCCAGCGAGCCCATGACCCCGCTGGCCAAGCCAAGCGCCACCGAACCCAGGGCAATGCTGACGAGCGTGTAATCCCACATGGCCGTTAATGGGTTTGCCCGAAACTGAGCCGGACCGGACGGGCGGCGTAGGCGTGGCGCACTTGGTCTTCGGATAGCACCTCGGCGGCCGCACCGTGAGCGAAGACCTGCACGTTCAGAAGCACGGCATCGTCAAAGTTGTCCGGGGCGGTTTGCAGGTCGTGGTGGACGGCAATGACGGACTTCCCTTCACGGCGTAGTTCCCGCAGCACCTCCACAATGGTCCGCTCGGTGGGTTGGTCCACCCCCGCAAAGGGTTCGTCCATCAAATAAAGCTGGGCGTCTTGCGCCAGGGCGCGGGCCAAGAAAACGCGCTGCTGCTGGCCACCGCTGAGCGCCCCAATCGGTCGGTCTTTCAGTTCGCTCAAGCCGACGCGGGCGAGGGCATTGTGAGCGCGTTGACGAGCCTCCGGCCCCGGTCGGCGAAACCAACTCAACCGGGGGTAGGTACCCATGAGCGCCACGTCCAGCACGCTGGTGGGGAAATCCCAGTCCACCGCCGCCCGCTGGGGCACGTAGGCGATCTCCGAGCGAACTTCGGTGAACGGACGCCCGAAGAACGCCACCGTCCCCGCGACTCGCGGAATCAGTTCCAACGCCGCCTTGAGGAGGGTGCTCTTGCCCGCGCCATTTGGGCCGATAATCGCGGTTAGCCGCCCCGGCGCGATCTCGAGGTCCACATCCCAGAGGGCGGGGCGGTCGCCGTAGGCCACCGTCAGGTCTCGGACCGTCAGGGGGGCGGCGGTGCTCACTTCAGGGCCTCTGATATGGCCTTTACGTTGTGCCGGAACATGCCAATGTAGTTGCCTTCCGGCGTGCCGGGGGTGCCCATGGCGTCACTGTACAGGCTCGGGCCAATTTTTACATCGTGCCCCTGGGCTCGCACGGCTTTCTGCAGAGCTTCGATCGTTGCCGGGGGCACACTGGACTCGACAAAGATTG
The DNA here is from genome assembly GCA_964627705.1 of uncultured Chthonomonas sp. GTDB lineage: Bacteria > Armatimonadota > Fimbriimonadia > Fimbriimonadales > Fimbriimonadaceae > JAHBTC01. The sequence goes on along the minus strand of CAZVHE010000145.1, from coordinate 80 downwards.
CGCGAATTTTGCGGGCCACAATGAAATCGGCAAGTTCCATAATGTCGCGGGCAGAGGCTTCGCTGGCCGTATTGATGCCC
>CAZVHE010000144.1:0-5210 GCA_964627705.1 uncultured Chthonomonas sp. | reverse complement strand
TCCACAAAGCCGTTGCCATCGTTGTCAACGCCGTCCACTGGTTCAAACGGGTTCACCCAAATCTGGCCTTGCAGATCTTCATGACTGGCCATGATGCCCTCGTCAATGACGCCCACAATCACGTTGCCTTGGCCCGTCAGCCCTCGGCTCCACGAGTGGGCCGCACCAACGCCGTAGATGTTTTCCGGCGTAGTTTCCTTGCCGTAAACCCCCCAAAGGTTGCCGTTGACGTAGTGCGTATCGTTCGCCTGCTGGGTCTCCACGATGAAGTTCGGCTCGGCCACTTCCACGCGCGGGTCGGCCTTCAGCAGTTCAATCATCTCCGGCACGGGACGCGTGGTGCGCAGCACCAGCACACCGGTTTGCTCACCTACCGTTCGCATAGCGGCGGTCAAGATTTGCTCTTCCAACTGCACATCCAGACCCGGGAAGATGGCCTGAACACCGCGCTCAGGCAGCCGGACACCTGCCTTCAGCTTCACCAACACCTCGCCTTCCACGTAGCTCGGCGATGCGATGGCCCGCTTGAACGTCTCCAGCGGGTTGAACGCCTTGACCTGGGCGGCACCCAGCGCCGGGAACAAAGCGAGACTCATCAAGGCGAGAGAAGACAGCGTTGACTTCATTTCAAATCCTCCGGTCCGTCACCGGACCGCATGCGCTAATTATAAACCGAAAACTTGCGAACAGTCGTTAAAAACTCGGTCAAGACAAACAAAAAATGCCCCGATTCGCATCGGGGCCATTGAGTTGGACCAGGTGAAAAACGTTACAACCGGTTAGCTACGACGATCTTGGCGGCCGCGCAGGATGGACGGGATGTCGATGTCAATCTCTTGCACCACGGGCTGCGGTGCTACGGGCTCGCCATCCAGCGTCACCGCGCGGCATCGCTCTCGGGTGGCTTCAGCCTGAAAGACTTCCGCATCCTTGGGTCGCTCGCCCGTGCCGCTAAACCCCGTGGCGACCAGGGTCACGGTCACGGCGTCGCCAGCTTCTGGATCCTCAACGTGACCCAAGTAGATGGCGGCGTTTTCGGCATCGGCAATCTGCAGGATGTAATCCATCACGTCCTGGATGTCGCCGAGGCTGAAGTTCGGGCCCGCCGTCACGTTCACCAGCAATCGGTTGGCACCGCTCAGGTCGCCTTCGATCAGCGGGGAATGAACGGCGGCACGTGCCGCACGCTTGGCGGCATCGGCGCCTTCCGCGCGGCCGAGGCCCATCGTGGCCAGGCCGGCATTCGACATCACGGCGCGCACGTCGGCAAAGTCTACGTTGATCAGCCCCGCCCGGAGGATGATGTCGCTGATGCCCTTCACGCCTTGGATCAGGGTCTGGTCGGCCAGCAAGAACGCCTCTTGCAGCGTCAGCTTGCGGTCCTCCAACTCCATCAGCTTCTGGTTGGGGATGACCAGGAGCGTGTCCACGTGCTGGCGGAGCGCCTCCAGGCCCTGCGCGGCGTACTTGCTGCGCTTCGGACCTTCGAACCCGAACGGAGTGGTGACGATGGCGACCGTGAGGATGCCCATTTGGCGGGCGATCTTGGCAATCACCGGCGCCGCCCCTGTGCCCGTGCCGCCCCCCAAGCCGCAGGTGAGGAAGATCATATCCGCCCCATCCAGCATCAGCTTGATGGCCTTTTCGCTTTCCAGTGCGCTTCGCTCGCCGACTTCGGGGTCGCCGCCGGCGCCGAGGCCACGGGTCAGGTTCTCACCAATGACTTCGGGGTGGTCCGCCGCGCTCTTGGACAGGGCTTGACGGTCGGTGTTCAGGGCGATCAGGGAGATGCCATCCGGGTGCAGGTCCGCCAAACGGTTGACCGTGTTGCCGCCCGCGCCGCCCACGCCAATGACGCGGAGAACAGCTCGGGTTTCAAAGAGGTTAATCGGGCTCATAGGTCTGGTCCAAACGCTCGCGTGCAAATCACTGGAGCGCTAAGGGAACGGACGCCGCAAAGCTAAGGAAAGCACCGCCGCCGGGCCTCATGATTTCAGAAGTTATCCACACCCCTGGGGCCGCCGGTTTCGGGGTGCTTCCAGCGGGTACACCCGAGGCATGCGTCCGTTCCTTTGGGCTTTGGTGGCACTCGCTGTGGTGGGATGCCAGCCCTCCGCCGCGCCGGAACCCGCCGCCGAGGCCAATCCCGCTGCGCCGCTGGCCGGGCCAGGTTCAAAGTTTATCGAGGCGATTCTGAGGGAGGACTTCACGGCGGCGTTTGCCCAGGCGGATTCCCAAAATCCCGAGCTGCGCAACCCGCAATCGTTGGTGGCGGCCTACGAAGCGTGGCTGGCCCGCAACCGACGCGGAGGGAACGCCCAGTGGCGACCGGTCAGGGCTTCCGCCGAGGCCTCAGTGGGCACGCTGAGCGCCGAAGCCGTGGTGAGTCTGCTCCGCGAACGTGGCCAACTCCCGGCGGGTGACCCGGTGACGGTGTACTGGATGCTCGGGCCGGACCAAGCCAAGACGTCGGTCGCCATCGCGATTCTCACCGACGGCACCGCGCCGGACGCCAAGGTGAAGGCGGTCGCTTTTGTGGCGGCCAGCCCGGAGGAGGGTACCGCCGCAACTACCACCGCGCCTTAAGGGGCGCTCCGACGATAACCAAAGGCTAACGCAAAGTAAGGTAAGGAACAACCATGGCATCACTCATCTGGGCGGCCGCCCTCGCCCTCTCGGCGCAAACCGCGCCCACCTCGGTTCCGCGCACCCCTAGCGAGCCGGTTTCGCGCATCGCGTTTGGCTCGTGCTACAACCAAGCCAAGCCCGCCCCGATCTGGGCGACCATTGCCGCCGCGCGCCCGCACCTCACGCTGATGCTGGGCGATAACGCCTATATCGATAGCGACGATCCGGCCACTTTCGACCGCATTTACGACCAGGTGGCGGCCGACCCCGGCTTTGCCCTGCTCCGTTCGCAATCCCGCATGATCGCGACCTGGGACGACCACGATTACGGCAAGAACGACGGCGGCGAAGAGTTCCCCGCCCGCGACATGGCACTGGCCAAGTTCGACGATTTCTGGCAAGTGACAGCGGAAGAGCGAGCGACCCCTGGTGTGTACGCCGCGCACGTGTTCCCCCAGGGCGGGCGCACGGTGCAGGTCATCGTGCTGGATACCCGCTACTTCCGCAGTCCGCTCATTCGCATTGATGGAGCCTATAGGCCTGACGACAGCGCCGACAAAACCATGCTCGGCGAAGCCCAGTGGAAGTGGCTGGAAGCCCAATTCCGCACCCCCGCCGACCTCCGCATCGTAATGTCGAGCATCCAGTTTGTGCCCGAGGATCACATCTACGAGAAATGGGCCAACCTCCCCCGCGAACGCCAACGGATGCTAGACCTCATCAAATCCACCGAAGCCGAAGGCGTCCTCTTCGTCAGCGGCGACCGGCACCTGGGCGAAATCAGCATGATGGACGGGGGCGTGGGCTACCCGATTTACGATGTGACGGGGAGCGGGTTCAACCAAAGCCGCACCGACTGGCGCCTGCAAGAACCTAACCGCCACCGTGTGCAAAGCGTGAACTATCTGCACAACTTCGGTTGGATTGAGATTGACTGGAGGCAGGAGGATCCGCTGATCAAGCTCCAACTGCGCGGAGAAGACGGCGACGTGCTGGCCTACCAGCCCATCCGCCTGAGTTGGCTAAAGCGCGGGCGTATTCGAACCCAGTGAACGAACCCCGACCCTAGTCGGGTTCTCGTGAATAACCAATCGACTGTTGGAGTTCGTCTTCAGCGTGGCGAATCTCTTCCAGTCGCTCCAGCGCCGCCCGAAGCGCGGTGGAGCCACTCCGTTGCACCTGCCCGGAGGCCCGCACCTCGTCCGCCAGCCCCTCCAATTGCTCCACGCACCGGGTGATGAACGCAAACTCCGTTTCGCCCCACCGCGTATCCGCGCACCGGGCTTCAAACGTCTTGATGCGCTGCCCCTTACGCCGAAAGTACGCCCGCCCCGCAAAGATCGCATCCACCATCACGTCGTCGGCCAGGCTCAAGGTGTGCTGGCGCGCCGCTTTGAACGGCTCTTCTTTGGCCAGTCGCACCCACTCGGGGTGATTCAGGCTGGTTTTGATATCCGTGACCGCCCGGGCCCCGCGCTCCCATAGGTGTTGCAACCGAGGGTGCAACCGCGCGGGCAACTGCCCGGTTTGCGCATGCTCGGCGAGTTCCGCCAGTACGTACTGCACCTCTTCGGGAAATCGGCCCTTCACCAGGTGCTTGCGTCGCCGGCGCCGCTGCACCAGCGATGCCCCGCCCAAGTAAAGGAGCAGAGCAACGACCAACACGGGCGGCCACAGCTCACCCAGGGGCGGCAACTTATCGAGCACGATGTTTGCGCTGAAGTAGATGGGGAAGACGAGCCACCAGAAGTGCAAGGGCTCGTGCCGCAGAGCACGCTCCTGCTCATTCCGAGAACTGAGATAGCCTTCCAGGGCCGCCATGGCACTTACTTGGGCGCGGCCCCGCTCACCATTTGCAGCGGCACCATTGGCCGGCGGCCCGGCACGGGAGCGCCCTCCAGGTGGCCAATCAAGTCGTACATCTGCCCCTCGGTCACCGTCACGTCCACAAAGGTGCCGGGTTCGGCCTCGCCTTGGGCGTAAACCCATCCGTCAATCTCGGGGGCATCCCGGAACGAGCGGCCCGCCACCCACCCATCGCGGGTTTCGTCCACCAGGATGCGCATGGTCTTGCCGATCCACTCGCGGTTCTTGGCCAGGCTAATGGGCTGCTGCGCCCGCATCAGGCGGTCGTACCGTTCCTTCTTGCGCTGGGCGGGCACCTGCCCAGTCATTTCGTAGCTGGGCGTGCCGGGTTCGCGGCTAAACGTAAACGCGCCCACGCGATCCAGCCGGGCGGCCTTGGTGAAGTCCAGCAGGGTCTGGAACTCAGCTTCCGTCTCGCCCGGGAAGCCCACGATAAATGTGGTGCGGATGGCTACCTGCGGGATCGCGGCGCGCACCTTGTCAAACACCTTCAGGTAGCGGTCGCCATCCCAGGGGCGCTTCATCCGGCGCAACACATCCGGGTGCACGTGCTGCAGGGGGATATCAATGTACGGCACAACCTTGTCCAGGCTCGCCATCGCCTCGATCACGTCGTCGGTCAGCCGGTTGGGATAGAAGTAGAGCAGTCGAATCCACTCCACGCCGTCCACTTGGTTCAGTTCGCGCAGCAGCTTGGGCAGCGTGAACTCGCGGTA
>CAZVHE010000143.1:4902-5219 GCA_964627705.1 uncultured Chthonomonas sp. | reverse complement strand
CGTGAACCTGACCCGGCCCTCCGCTCAGGAAGTGCGCGTGGATTTCCAGTTTGATCCGGAGCGCAGCACGGCCACGCCGAGCGCCGACTTTACGGGCCCGTTGTCCGGCACCTTGGTGTTCGCCCCGGGCCAGACCAACCGCAGTTTTACCATCACGATCGTCAACGACTCCCTCAAGGAGGGCACCGCGCCGGAAAACGTCGTTTTCCGCCTGCTCAACCCCCAGGGCGCGGCCTTGGACGATTCGGACCCGTTCCGCGTCTTCGCCACACTCCAAATCGGAGACGACGACACGCGGCCCGGCAGCGTGGTCTTCG
>CAZVHE010000143.1:0-4821 GCA_964627705.1 uncultured Chthonomonas sp. | reverse complement strand
TCTTCCCCGTGAGCGGCACGGCCACCCAGGAACAAGACTGGACCATTGCACCGGGATTCCCGCGCTTCGAAGACGGCCAGACCGAGGTCACCGTGACCTTCACCGCCCTGGTGGACGGCCGGGCAGAAGGCGCGGAAGTGGTGGTGCTGAACCTGCATGGCGGCATGGGACCGGGCCAGGGAAGCTCCCTGCTGGTCACCATTGCCGACTTGGACGGGGCAGTGTCGGGTTTTGCGGCCTGGGCGGAACAGGTGCTTGCCACTCAACCGCCGGCCACACGCACTGCCACTGCGGATGCCGACGGTGACGGCCTGCCGAACTGGATTGAGTTCCTCTGGCGCACCGATCCCGCCCGGCCGGACCGCCCGGCCCTGCCGGAATCCTCCCTCAACGAATGGGGCGAATGGCAGGTGCGCGTGACCGTTCGTGAGGACGCCGGCGCGGTGGTGTGGGCGGAGTTTGCCGAAGACGTGCTCTGGAGCCGGCCCACCTTCGACGCCGGCACCTGGGAAAGCCGCGGCGATGGCACACGCATCGGCACCTTCCGCAACTTCAGCTTCGGCGCGCGCAGCGGCTTCGTGCGGCTCCGCGCCGAGTGGCTGGCAAATCCGTGAGCGCAGAGCCGTTCAGCGCGCTCCCGCGCCGCCGGCCTCCAGCCGGCCTTGATAGGTGAAGACCGTGCCTTGGGTGCTGAGGTGGATGGGTTGCAGGAGGGGAATAAGGGCTGACAACAAAGCCAGCCCGCCGAGGGGTTCGGACGCTGGTTTTCATGGTCTGGGCCTCACCCGGTTTGATGGCCACCTTGGAGGCACCGGGTGAGGCCCAATGCGCTTTTTGTTCATCCTGTGTTCAAATGGAAATCGCAAGCTCCACAACAATCGGCTCGTGTGCTCAAGAGGCGAGTTTAGTTGCGGATCTTGCATGGTATTCACGCTTTTGGGTTTTGGGGTCAGGGATTGATCTGCAGCCGGAAGAAGGCGCCCTCCGGTGCCGGAGTGGAGAGTCGCAGTCGCACCCGATCCGTGAGACCTTGCGCGCCGATGACCTGTTCGACCGTGCCGCTTGCCGGGAGCCAGTCCCTCAAGTTGGTCGAGTATTGCAGGCGGTAAGGTACGCCGGCGGCGGCGGTGGCGCGGTCGAAGTCAATCGTCACCGTGTCCGCGCTTTGGTCATACTGGATTGCCAGCGAAGATGGCGGGTCAGCCAAAGCGACCACCGGATTCAATCCGAAGAAAAACTCCGTGCCATTCGGGAGACCGTCGCCGTCCACGTCCGCGGTGACGGTTGAATCATCCCCGGCCAATTGATGATAAGCCGCCCAAGCGGCGTAGTCCTTGACCAGGGCCGGATCGAGTTGCTCGACGGCGAGGACCATGCGGTTGGTGGCCTCGGTGGGCGCGGGCACCGAGCCGCCCGGAGTCAGCGCAAACGGGGTGACGGTGAAAGACACATCGCCAAACGTGTTGGCGAAGATTTGTGGCGGGGCTCCTGGATTCTCGATTCGAGAAATGATCCAAAACTCCTCGGTGGCCGAGCTGTGGAACACGTGCGGGCGCAGGAACAGCGTACGGAATTGCGTGTCCTCATGGAAACGCATCATCCCCTCCCAGGGGAGCTTCAGCAGCATCGGCAGATTGATCTTACCGGCACCCCAGGGATGGATCGAACGGGTGTTGCCCAGCACCGCCAGGCCGTTTCCGGCATCCGCGAGGTCGAAAAGCTCCTCGTCGTTCTTCCCGTCAAAGATGGCGTAGAACTTGACCCCCAGCTCGTCGGTCAGGCTCATCACCCAGGCGGCCCGATCCGTGCCGACACCGGTAACGCCGCAGGCCCACAACGATCCATCAATCCACCGCAGACCGGTGACGGAGTCCCACGACGTGGTGCCGGCGTTCGGCAATTCGTCCACCCAGTCGGGATCCTCGCCGACGACCACATGGTCCACGAGGGAGCCGTCCGACTTGAACTTGGCGAACAGGTTGCAAGGCCGGGTCTGAGTCACGATCTTGTAGGCCTGGCCCGCAGCGTAGAGTGATCCGTCAGGCGCCTCGACCACGGCGTTGAACTGCAGGCCCCGCCGGCTCGGAAAGGCTCGCGCCCACAGCACCCCCCCGGTTTGGGCGTCAATCTTCATCAACAAGCCGGCCGACACCATGTGCTTGAACTGGTTCTCCGAGTCCGGTGTGCCGATTGGCGGCGGCGGCACGTCGGCGTCAGTCCGGCCACAGACCAGAACGTGGCCGTCTGCCGTGAGGGTGATGCCGTGGATTTCGTCGTCCTCTGGCAGATCATACGAGAAGGCCCACAGCAGTGTGCCATCGCTACGGAGCTTCAAGAGAAACGGATCGCTGTGGGGGATCGTGGGCCGGTGGACAATGCCACCGACGTAGAGGTTGGTCGGAGTGCCACCGGGCCCATTCGTGCCTTCCGCCGCCATCAGAGTCACTTGGTAGAACGTCTCCGCCGGGCGAAAGCTGGAGACCCACTTCCGGTTGCCGTCAGCATCAAAGCGGCAGACCACCAGGTTGTTTCCATCCTTGCCGGCGATGACGAAGTCACCGCCCGGCAAGGCCGCACCCTGCCTCGCCCCGGTCATGAGGCCGAGGTATTTCATCCAAACCACGTCCCCGTTGGGCGCAAAGCGCGACACCACCGACCCGCTGGCATCGCTGCCCCCGACGATGAGGTCACCACCCGCCTCCGGAGGACTCAGGACAAACCCTTGCTCGAAGGGACCGAAGTGGTCCACGGGCTGGAAAACCCGGCCCCAACGCGCTTCCTGTCCTGCCACGGGGCGCAGATCGGTGGCGGTGGCGGCGCCCGCCTTTCGAAGTCTGCCGCCGATCAGCGGCCCGCCCGCATCCTGATGAAACAGGTCAAAATGGTGGAGCGATGCGTCGGCATCGGCGACGGTGAACCCGAGCACATCCACGCTGAAACGGCCGATGAGATCCACGCCGGCATCCACGGACCACCAGGGATTCTCGATCGGCGCGAGCCGGAAATCGTTCTGCAGCCGGATGCCCAGCGTGGGGCCGCCGTTGAGGATGTCGGCGATGCTGCCTTCGATGCCGAGCCCGACCTCGGCCCAGACACCGAGCGTGGCCGCCAGATCATCAAACACCGTGGGATCCGAGGTCCGCAGCGGGATGAATTCCTGGATGGGTTCGTAAAAGAAGCCGTCGTTGGTGCCGTTCATCCGCGCGCGGTCAAAGCCCATTTCCATGCCCACGGTGAAGGCGCTCTGGAGCGGCAACGTGATACGGGTGGGCACGTAGGCCTCCACACCGGCTTTGAGGGAAAGCACCGGTTGCAAGGACACCGGCACGCCACCCACGTTGAAGGTGATGGCGGGGATGTCGTCAATGCGGAACAGTTCTTTGCTCTTTTCCTCCGCGGGTTCGTCCGATGTATCTTCGCCCGCCTCGCACTCGACCACGACATTCAGCACCGCGCCCGCGTCAATGCGCGTGACCGCGCGCTGGAGCTGGAAGTCGCGGATTTTGACCTCAAACCGCAGGCCGGAGGAACGGAAGAGCAGTTCGCCGCTCAGCTTCACCTTCTCGCTGATGAACGTGTCGTTGAAATGCCACGGGATGGCCGTCATGCCCTTAAGGTCCGCCAGGCGCGGATCGTGGGGGTCGTCCTCCTCAATGGATCGAGCCATGCCCGCGCGCAGGATCTCCTCTGCATCCGTGTAGGTGTTCTCGAGCGTCGGATTGTAGGGATCGCGGAACGGGTTTGCGTAGATCTCCTTCGAATCTTGCACGAAGGTGGCGCTGCGCAGCACGTCCAGTAGCGTCCGCTGCCGCCCGGTCACGCGGACTTCTCCCTCCACTTCCGAGACCGCGGTGACCTCGAAGGGCAGGTAATTCGACAACACCTTTGGCACGGACTCGAACGGATTCGCCGAGTTGCCGAGTACCGGCGGTGCCAGCCGGTGGATGGCGGGATCCTCGACCAGCAAGTCCCCCGGCTGCAGGGAGGCGAGCAGCGTCGTCTTGTTGGTGAACACCAGCACGGTGGCGCCCAGTGGCCCGCTTTCTGCCGGCGGACGCCACGCCTGCGCGGTCGCGTCGTCAATGCCCGCGGGCGGCGGACTGAACACCCACAACTCGGTGCCGTAGGTTTGGAGGAGTGCGCCGGACAGAATGTTGCTGCGCACGCTGGCCAGGTCGGTTGGAGCCACACTGACATAGAGCGCGCCGGTTGGGGTGGCGACGGCGTTGGCGTTCAAGTTGCCGGAGAATGGGATCGCGGCATTGGCGACCTGGTAGGCCACGGTGCCGGCCGCGGTCAGGAAACTGAGGGTGACCTTGCGCAAGGCCTCGGTTGTGGCGTTGCGCACGTTCGCTGCGCAGTGGATCAGAATGCGCCCGTCTGCCAGCACGGTCTCGCCCACGATGCGGATGTTTTCCAGAGGCAGTTGCGATGCTACCGCGACGAAGGCGCCGCTAACCGTTTCCGCGGTGGCGTAGAGCACGGTGCCGGCGAGGATTTCGGCGCGCGCGGCCGCGAGGTCCCCCGCCGCCACAATGATGCCGATGGTCTCACTCGACGTCGCCACTCCATTGACGGCAAGTTCCAACCCCGCCTCAAACGTGTGCGCAATGGCGACGCCGAAGGTTCGGACCAACCCGGCCTCGATGGCCGAAAGCATGTTCGCGCCAATGTCGGCCCATTGGCCGGTGTCCACGTTTCGGAGGTCCGCCGCGACTTCGAGCAGCACGCGTCCATCGGGGAGCGCGGATTCCTGGAGCACCCGGATGTTCTCGGTCACCAGCTCGCGGGCCGGTTCGAGGAATGTGCCCAGCGAGGGCA
>CAZVHE010000142.1:0-5294 GCA_964627705.1 uncultured Chthonomonas sp. | reverse complement strand
CTTCGTCACTTCGATCCCATTACGGAACGAAGAAGGGCTTAGGTTGCGGATTCAGTGCCCTCGGCGATCGCCTTGATGCGCCCCGTAGCGTCAGTCCACGTCGCGTCCATCCAGTCGTACATATCTTCTGTCACCTGGCACGTGACGTGAAGCGTGTACACGTCCGGCCCGCCTTCCAGCACATAACCCTCTTCGCAGCCCGCCCACGCGGCCACCTCGGGCGTATCAAACACCTCTTGGTCGCCTTGGATGAAGCCTTTATGCCGGAACGTGACATGGTGCCCAGCTTCGTACGAAACGACTTCCGAAACCATCCCTCTGCGCACGCCATTCTCATCCAGCCCGACGAATCGCACCGTGTTGCCCGGCCGCCACGCCCCTTCGTAAAATGTCCCAACGCAGAACGGTTCACACCATTTGGTGTAGGTTTCCGGCGATTCGATCACGTTCCAGATGTACTCGCGGTTGCCCTTGATTTCGATGGTCTTCTCAACGGTTTTCATGGTTATCTTCCAAGTATCGCATCCATCGCGCGGGATGCGTTCGCGCAGCGCACAAGCGGGTAATGGGCATAGTAGGGGATCATTTCTGCCACTACCGGGCCTTCATAGCCAATATCAGCAATGGCTTGCATCACATCCGGCCAGGGCACATCGCCTTCCAGCAGGTCCACAAAACCGTCAATCGTGCCCACAGCCCGCCGGAAATCCTTAAAGTGAATCCCCACCACCAGCGGCCCCAGGGTGCGCAGCCAGTCCTGCGGGTGGCCAAAGGGCATTAGGTTCGCCACGTCCACGTAAGCACCCACCGCCGGGCTTTCCACCGATTGGATGAAACTACGCATCTCAGCGGGGGAGAGAAGGAACTTGTTCCACACGTTCTCAATGCCCATGCGCACACCGCAGGCTTCTGCGGTTGGGGCCACGGCCTTCAGGCCCTCGCGGGCGTAGTTCAACACCTCGTCGTAGGGTTGCGCGGCGCGGTCGGGCAGGAAGAAAACATCCACCGCCCCCGGGATGGTGAGCAGGGTGCGCGCCCCCAACCAGCCGGTGATCTGCACCATGGCCGTCAGTTCCTCGCGGGCCTGCTGGCGGCTCCCCGCATCGGCATTGCCCAGCGCATTGCCCCAATAGAGGCCGGAAGCCACGCTGGCAATCTTGACGCCCGCATCCGCCGCTTGCTGCAGAATGCGCTGGCAGTCGGCCTCCGTCGTGGCGGGGGTCAGGTCGCCCGCCTCGCCGATGCACACCTCCACGGCCTCAAAGCCATGCGCCCGGGCGTGGGCAAAGAATTCAGTGATCGGCATCGCGCCGTCGAGCCCGCCGGGGTACGACCAGTAGTTGATGGACTTGAGAAGCATGGCTGGGTTCATTCTTGCAGAATTGCGCCGCCGCCTGCTTGAAAAAGAAAAAATCCCGCCCGGTGGGAACCTGAGGGCGGGCAAGCGCTTGAATCCAAGATTCAAGTTTTTGGGTTCGCTTTGATCTGGTCGCGGTGTCGTGGACAATCACGCCAGAAGCTTAAGACGATTCTGACCGAGATTTCTTGCCGGGTGCATCCCCACTTTCAGGGGGTGCCTTCAGCAGTTTCACCATCAGTTCCGCCCGGGTGCGGACCCCCACTAGCTCGTAGAGCTCCCGCACGTAAGAGTGGACGGTGTGGTGACTGAGGCCCAAGCGTTGGGCGGCCCGCTTTTCAGTGTCGCCATTCATCAAGCACGAGACGACTCGGCGGAGCCGAAGCGGAAGATCGAGAATGAGCATGGCGTCCGTGCTAGGGCTGCTAAACCACAGCCGGTGGAGGAGAGGACCGAGCACCATCAACAGGTAGAGCGCAAAGTCCCGCTGGGCTTCGGTAAACGGTGCGGCTCCTATTTCGCGGCAAAAGCAGAGGCTGTAAACACTATCGTCGGCCAGGGGAATCCCCTCTTCATTGACCGCCGGAATAGTGGCCAAGATCGTCGCATCTTGCTGCGCTTGAATGCGAAACCTCTTATAGAACTCGGAGTCGTACCATTCGGAATCCGTCACCAGATCTTCGCGTCGGTGACAAAAGGGCGCTCGGTTGAGCGGCATCCGCCGCAACTTCGAAAAGTGCGGGTCGGGATATTGCTCAATGTTCTCAAAGTAATCCTGCAGCGCGACGAGTTCTTTGGGTTGCCAATAGCCGAAGTCGCGCAAACGAACAATTTCCGCCACTGAGTTCTCCGGCTTTCGCAGTAAGCCCACCACGCCAGCGACGGCGGAGACATGCTCAAGCGCTCCGTTCAGGATGTAAGCAATCTGAGCATCGGCCTGCGGGCCGACTTGCGCGCCTCGAATCAGAAGCTGGCCAAGTTCAACGGAGAGCTCGAAGGACTGTTGGGTGGACGCTTCGGAACGGTAGGGCATGGAGGTGACTGCCGACCATTATGCCCCAATTGCTGAGGATGTGCGCGTCATGGAATGAATAAGGGGGGCATCTAAGATGCCCCTTACACTTACAAAGTGGAACAGTTGACCTAGCGGCTATTCATAGTCGCCATAATGGTGCCCCACTGGGCGATGGCGATAATTGCGGATACAACAACCAAGACAATCGCCACGGTTTGGGCGGTCTTGGCTCCCGGGTTCCCCTTTTCGGCCGCGCGCTTGGCGTGGATAAAGGAGCCGATGTAAGCCGGGCAGCAGCACAGCAAGCCGACCGCCGAATAGATGTAAGACTTGGTGATGTCCCCCGAGCCGTCATCGCCACCCGCAACGCCCCCGGTGCGGGGGTAAGGGTTCTGGTAAGGGTTGTAAACCTGGTTGTCCGGCCCCGGCCCCGCGGGTTGCGTGGGTTGGGCATAGGGATTTTGGGCACCTGCGGGCGTTCCGGTGCTGGCGCCGGGGGTGGCGTACGGGTTGATGGTATCGGCCGGGGCCGCCGGCTGGGCCGGGGCCGGGAACGTGAGTCCCGTCACCACCATGGCCTTCATCCTTTCGCCAGTCTCCACGACCTCTACGTCCATGTCCGGGGTCACCCGGCCTTCGTTCACCCAGGTCTGCAGGACATTAAGGTCAGCGGGACCAAACTTCTGGCCGTCCGGGAAGATGACGTAGTAGTTCATACGTTGAGACGCATCTTACTCCCTTGGCCCGTCTCTTGCAACAAACCTCAGGTACGCCGGATATGAAGAACATCTCCACCCCCCTCACCCTCGGCCTGCTGGTCAGCCTGGCCGTGGCCTTTGTGGTTAGTTGGATCCCGGACTCGCCTCTGGTGGCGATGCTGGCGATGTTCACCGACCCGGCGGCAATGCGTCCCTGGACCTTCCTTACCTATCCGTGGGCAGTGCCGGGGGATGGCAACGCGCTGTTTTTCTTCCTGCTCATGGGCCTGTGGTTGTGGGGCATCGGCGGACAGATCGAGCGGTCGACCAATGCACGCACTTACGTCGCTCTGTGGCTGGGTGCCACGGTGGTACATGGCCTCACCTACTTCTTGGTGGCGCAGGGGCTCAAGGATCACTTCCTGGCCGGGCCGGGGTTGCCCGTGGCGTTCTTTGCGGTGTATCTGGGTGGGCGCTATCCGAACCAGGGGGTGAGCTTCTTTGGCATTATCCCCATGACGATGAAGATCGTCGCGATTGTCGTGGCGGTGCTTACGTTCTTTGGCTATGGCACGGGGGCGCCGATGCTGGGCCTCGCCGCCGTGGCTCCGCTAGCCCTGGCCTGGGGGTTAGGCAGCCGGCAGTGGCAACTGCACCCGGGGCGATCCCGCGCAGACGTTAAGTTCGAGCGCAAGAAGGAAGCGGAGTTCGACCAGTTCCGCGATGAGGTCCGACGCCGCGAAATTGAACGGGAAGAAAAAGAACGTCTCCGCCGGCTGTTTGAAAGTAGCCTGGATAACGGAGACGATTCGGCCAAATCGCGCTAAATCAGCGCTTCAGCAGTTCTTCGATCTTGGCGCGGAAGGCGTCGCTGGACGGGTTGTCGCGGCTGCCAAAACGGTGGACAACTTCGCCCTTCGGGCTAATGACGAACTTGGCGAAGTTCCACTCGATCTCGCGGTTCTCCGTTTGGCCGATGAGCCACTTGTAGAGCGGGTGGATGTCCTCGCCCTTCACCGAAATCTTGCTGAACATCGGGAAGGTCACGTCGTACTTGCCGGTGCAGAATTCCAGAATCTCGGCGTCGGTGCCCGGCTCCTGCCCGTTGAAGTTGTTGGCGGGGAAGCCCAGCACCACCAGCCCACGGTCCTTGTAGTCGCGGTAGAGCTTCTCCAGCCCTTCATACTGCGGCGTCAGGCCGCACTTGCTGGCGACGTTCACCACCAGCACCGTCTTGCCCTCGAACTTGCGGAGGGAAACGGGCTTCTGGTGGATGTCCGTCATTGTGAAATCGTAAAAGGTCGCGGCGTTCGGGGTCATGGTCATGGCGGCCAGCAGGGCAATGGTCATATCTGCATTCTACGGGGGTTTGCCTTCGTTTCATGCCATTTCGCCCCCCAATTGTCCCAAACCTCTCTTGATTTGCCCCAAACCTGGCGTATGATTTAGCCAAGGCTAAAAATGAGAAGCGGCTTTTCCTCGGTTGTTTGGAGGCTTATCGGTGCCGTGTTGCTGCTCGCGGGGCTCGGAAGTGGGTGCCGGCCGACCACCACGTCCGCCCCGGCCCCCGAAGTTGAAGGCCGCCCGACGCCCATCCGCGTGGTAACGACGGTGGCGATGCTGGAGGAGATCGTGCGCACGGTGGGCGGCGACCGTGTGGAGGTTCAGGCCCTGATGGGGCCGGGGGTGGATCCGCACCTCTACCGTGCCACGGCCCGCGACACGGAGCGACTGGACCAAGCTGAGCTCATCGTAGCCGTAGGACTGCACCTGGAAGGCAAACTCACGGAGATCCTGGAGCGCCAATCGCAGCGCGGCAAGGTGGTGGTGCTCGCCGGCGAAACCCTGCCCAAATCCATGCGCCTGAAAGTCGAAGCGGGCCAAGATGACCCCCACATCTGGCACGACCCCATCCGTTGGCAAGAGGTGGTTGAACCCATCCGAGAGGCTCTCACTCAACTCGATCCGGCAGCGGAGGCCGAGTTCACCAGCCGCGCTGAGGACTACATCCGCGCCCTGAACGAGCTGGATGGCGAGGCCGAACTCGCTCTTAAGGACATCCCCGAAGAGCGCCGCGTGCTCATTACGGCTCACGACGCCTTCCGCTATTTTGGCGACCGCTACAAGATCGAAGTGCGCGGTATCCAGGGCATCTCGACCGAGTCGGAGGCGGGGCTCGAGGACCTTAACCGGCTGGTGGACCTGATCGTGGAGCGCCGCATCG
>CAZVHE010000141.1:0-5386 GCA_964627705.1 uncultured Chthonomonas sp. | reverse complement strand
GAAGAGACAAAGGCAACCGTCACGGCCACCAAGTTCGACACCTCGTCCGCTGAGGAACAGAAAAAGGCCGCCGCTTCGGCTAAGACCAGCGCGACGATGCAGCAGATCGTGAGTTTCCTCCCGATTGCCGCTCTGCTCGCCGTGGGCTTTATGCTCACCAAGGCGATTGGCAAGGCGGCACCGCAGCCGGTGACGAACTACATCCCAGCCGAAGGCTTGCTGGCCCTGGATGAGAACACCGCGCGCATGGTGAAGAACGATCACCGCGCCGCTCTGCGAGTCGTGGAGGGCGGGGGTGCAAGTGCCCTGATGCCGGGTGGCCCGAACCAAAAGGTTCTGGAATTGGCCCGCGCCCAACAGGCCGAACTGCTGACCGCCGACGACAAGGCCATGCTGAAGGCCACCGCCACCGCCGAACAGGCGGCCCTGATTGACAAGGCGCAGACCATGTCGGAAGTCATGCAGGCTCTCGGCCTCGACCCGGACGACGAGAACGTGGACGTGGAAGGCATCAAGAAGCGCCTCGACCTCCCGCTCGAACAGATCAAGAAACTCGCCCGCCAGCGACCGGAAACGGTGGCCATGTTGTTGAAATCGTGGATTTCGGAAGACCGCTAAGGAGATCGCAAGGAGAACACCATGAGTGCTGCCCGCAAAGCCGCGAACCCTGAACTCTCAAGCCGCCGCAAGGCCGCGATCATCCTGGCCGTGCTTGGCCCGAAGCTCTCGGGGGAAGTGCTGAAGCATCTGTCTCAAGAACAGATCGAGCAAGTCTCGCTGGAGATGGCCCGGCTGGAAAAGGTCGGTCCGGAAACGCGACAAAAGGTGGTGGATGAATTCCACGAGGTCGCCCAGGCCCAAGACTTTATCGCCGAAGGCGGCGTGGAAAATGCGCGCAAGGCGCTCATCCAGGCCTTTGGTGAAGAAGCCGCCGACGCGATGATAAGCAACGTCGTCAGCGCAATGCAGGTCATTCCCTTCGAGTTTCTCAAGAAGGCCGACCCCCAACAGCTCCTCGGCTTTATTCAAGACGAGCACCCGCAAACGATTGCGTTGATCATGGCTTACATGCCGATCAGCCAGAGTGCGCCGATCCTTTCGCGCTTGCCGCAAGAGCTTCGCGCCGATGTGGCCGCTCGCATTGCCCTGATGGACCAAACCCCGCCGGAAGTCATCCGCCAGGTGGAGAAGCAGTTGGAGAAAAAGGTTTCGAACGTGATCAGCACTGAGCTGAGCAAGGCCGGAGGCCCGAAGGCGCTGGTGGACCTGCTTAGCCGCGTGGACCGCGCGACGGAAAAGTTGATCCTCGAGCAACTCACCGAGACGAATCCGGAACTCGCCGACGAAGTCCGCAACATGATGTTCACCTTCGAAGACATCGTGCAGCTGGACGACCGTGCCGTGCAGTCCATCCTCCGCGAGGTCGAAGGTAAGGATCTGGCTACCGCGCTCAAAGCGGTGGGCCAAGACGTCCGCGAGAAGGTCTACAAGAACATGTCCGAACGTGCGGTGAACCAGCTCAAGGAAGAAATGGAATTCATGGGCCCCGTGAAGATGAAGAACGTGGAAGAGGCCCAGAAGAAGATTGTGGCCGCTATCCGTCGACTGGAAGAAAGCGGCGAACTGCAGATTGGACGCGGCGAGGACGATGTCCTTGTCTAAGCACATTCTGCGAGGCGGGGTCACGACCCGCGCGTTCGTCGACCAGATTGACAAGCTGCCGCCGATTGCGAAGGACGACCTGATTCGTCGCGTAAGTGGCCGCGCCCGCACCGAGCTGGCCGAGCTGCGGGAAGAAGCCCGTGAACAAGGCAAGTCCGAAGGCTACATGGTGGGCTTCGGTGACGGCCAACAAGCGGGTTACCGCGATGGCTACGCCAAGGGCCGGATGGAAGCTCGCGAGGAACACGGTGCCAAGCTTGCCCAAGAATTTGAGACCGTCCGAAAGGCTCTCGAACGCATCGTGCGCGAAGCCGAGGTGGCGGTGAAGCAGTGGGCCGAAATGGCCGAGGCGGAATTGACCGAGTCGGTGACTCACATTGCCCGCGAAGCATTGGCCGAAGAATTGTCTCTCAGCCGAGACAGCATTCTCGCCATTGTGCGCCGGGCGCTCAATGAAGTCATTGGTGGAACCGAAGTTCAGCTGCACGTAAACCCCGTGGATATGGGTTTAGTGGAGGCCCGCCTCAATGATCTTTTGCAGGCTACAGGCTCCATTCAGGGGCTAGTCGTGCGGCCGAATCGAAACATCCAAGCCGGCTGCCGCCTGGAAACTCAGGCCGGCATCATTGATGCCACCGTCGAGGGCTATCTGGAGCGCATTGACAATCACCTGGAGGATGCCGCGTGATTGCCCCCCGATTTGAATCGATGAAGCGTGCGATTGAGCGCACGACCCGTCACCAACTTCAAGGGCGCGTCGAGCAAGTGGTGGGGCTGATTATTGAATCGCGTGGCCCTATGGCGCACGTCGGTGACGTGTGTACGGTGGACACCCCGGGCGGGGAAAGTGTGCCCTGCGAAGTGGTGGGATTCCGAGGCGATCGCGTACTGATGATGCCCCTGGGTGACTTGCACGGGATTGGCCCGGGCAGTGCCGTGCGACCGACCGATGGTTGCCTGCGCGTGCCGGTGGGCGAAGCCTTGCTCGGGCGCGTGGTGGATGCGCTGGGCCGACCGATGGACGGCAAAGGCCCCCTGGGCGACCTGCCCACCTACCCGAATGTGGCTCCCCCGCCCAATGCGCTCCAGCGGAAGATGATTGAAGAACCGTTCGGCACCGGGGTTCGGGCCATTGACGGCTTCTTGACGATGGGCGTTGGCCAGCGGGTCGGGATCTTCGCCGGTTCGGGGGTCGGTAAGAGCACCCTACTCGGCATGATTGCCCGGAAGGGCAGTGCCGATGTGAACGTGATCGCCCTGGTGGGCGAACGTGGACGCGAAGTCCGCGAGTTTATGGAGAACGATTTGGGACCGGAGGGTATGGCCAAGAGCGTGGTGGTTTGCGCCACCAGCGACGAGCCCGCTCTGCTCCGCCTGAAAGCCGCCCTGACGGCCACCGCGATGGCCGAGGCCTTCCGTGACCAAGGCAAGAATGTTTTGCTGATGATGGACTCGGTCACGCGATTTGCCATGGCCCAGCGCGAGATTGGCCTAGCCGTGGGCGAACCTCCCAGCACCAAGGGTTACACCCCCAGCGTGTTTGCCCTCCTTCCCCGCCTAATGGAGCGCGCTGGATGCAGCGACAAGGGCGCGATCACCGCGATTTACACCGTGCTCGTCGACGGCGACGATACCAACGAGCCGATTGCCGACGCCGCGCGATCTATCCTGGATGGCCATATTGTGCTGAGCCGCCGCCTGACCAGCCGCGCGCACTACCCGCCGATTGACATCGCCCAGAGCCTGAGCCGTGTCCAACCCATGGTCACCAGCCCGAGCCACGTTAGCGCCGCCCAGACCCTGCGCCAACGGATGTCGGACTATCTGGCGCTCGAGGACCCCATCAACATCGGGGCCTTCAAAGAAGGTCAAAACCCCGCCGCCGATCTTGCCGTGCAACAGTGGCCGCGCATCAATGCGTTCTTGAAGCAAGACAAGAAGGAGTGGACGGAGCCCACCGAGAGCTACCAGATGATGGAGATGCTGGCGAATGGCTAAGTTCAAATTCCGGCTGGAAACGGTGCGTAAGGTGCGTGACCGCGCCCGCGAGGAAGCCAAGCGCGCTTACCTAGAGGCAATTGCCCGGCGCGTGCAGGCCGAAGCGGAACGGGACGAGATCCAGCAGCGCCTGGCGGCGATCGCCAGCTTCCCTGCTCGGGACCTGAGCGACCGGTTTAGCCAGGACGCCATGATTCTGCGGCTGACAGACGATGTGAGCTCGCAGGAGACGGTGATTTCGCTTTTGGTAATGGAAGAAGAGGAAGCACAGCGGGCGTACCTGCTGGCGCGGCAAGAGGCCGAAGCCATCGAGCGACTGCGCGAAAAGCGCTACGCCGAATGGCTGGCCGAAGAAGACCGACTTGAAAACCTGGCCCTGGATGAATGGGCCACGCAACGGAGATGGGCATGAGACTGCAACCGATGGGAGCCGAACGCGCCCGACAACGGATGGAAGAATTGAAGGCGCGGGTGGAACGGTTTCGGCCGGCCCACAACGGTACGGCGAGCCAGTTTGATCAGCTGATCGCCTCGCAAACCGGCCAGCCCGGAGCCATGCCCGGTTCCGTGGCCGCCGGTGCCAGCGACCCGATGGGCTACGCCCCGTTCAACCCGATGTCGGCAGGAGTCTCGCTCACCGGCGCGATTGGCCAGCCCGGGAGTCGAGTGGTGGCCGGGAACAAATTCGCCACTGAGATTGCCGCCGCCGCCGCCCGCCACGGCGTGGATGTCGGCTTGCTGACGGCGCTGGTGGAACAGGAAAGCAGCTTTAACCCGCATGCGGTCTCGCCGGTGGGTGCCATAGGGCTGACCCAACTGATGCCTGCCACGGCGCGAGCGCTGGGCGTCACCAACCCGATGGACCCCGTGCAAAACCTGAACGGAGGCGCCAAGTACCTGGCGCAGATGATGCGCGAATTCAATGGCGATACCCGCCTGGCCTTGGCCGCTTACAATGCCGGGCCGGGGGCCGTACGCCGCCACGGTGGCATCCCGCCTTACCGTGAAACTCAGAACTACGTCAGCCGGATCATGAGCCGCTGGCAAAATGGATAGAGCCAGTTAGAGAAGACCATGAAGAAAGCCATTGTCATCCTCGTGCCCGTGCTCCTCATTGGTGGGGTAGGCGGCGCCGCGTTCATGGGCGTCATCAAGATTCCCGGGATCACGCCCAAGGCCAAATTGGCCGCCAACCTTTACGGCGAAGGAACGGACCTCTATGCCCCCGATGCCGACACCGAGGTGAAGATTGATGCAACCGTTGAGCCCATCGAGCCCACTCCGCCGCCGGTGGCCAAGAAGCCGGAGGAGGAGCCCGAGAAGCCCGAGCCCGTGCTGGACCCCGAACTCGGCGCGAAGAAGCTGGCCAAGATTTGGAATGCCCTTTCCACCGAGGACTTGATGGCGGTTTCCGCGACCTTCAAGGACGACGAATTGGCCCTGGTGCTGAGCAAGATGGAGGTCGAGAAAGTGGCCGCCCTAGTGGGGGAAATGGACCCCAAGCGAGGGGCTTCCGTGAGCCGCCAACTGGCCCGAATTGCCTCCGTCGTTCCTGAGGAATCGTAAGCCTCGGGTAAATTTGCACTCCGGCCGGGCGTAGCTCAGTGGATAGAGCACCAGTCTTCGGAACTGGGTGTCGGGGGTTCGAGTCCCTCCGCCCGGGCCAAATCCTCTCTGTCCATACCCGACACATGGGTGACATTTCGTTCCGGACACATAGGTTACA
>CAZVHE010000140.1:0-5451 GCA_964627705.1 uncultured Chthonomonas sp. | reverse complement strand
TCGGGCTTCGCATCCGAAGACACTTCAAGGCCCGCGCCGACCACCCACTCGGGGGAGACCCGCATGGGGTTGGGCTCCCGATTGATGAGGGTCAGTTCGACCTCGGCGTGGCGGCCTTCCTGGAAAATCGGACCTTGCGGGTAGTGGACGTGGAGTTGGAAAGGTCCGACTTCGGCGTAAGCGGAGTGTTTGTGGAGATCGAGGGCACTGGCCTCGGGCAGGTCGCCGTCAAAGAGTTCGGCATAGGCCGCGAGGGTCGCCGGGGGATCAATATCCTGAAGGAAGCCCGTGGCGACGTAGGTTTGCCCCAGAGGGCCGGTCCACTCGGGCTCCAGCGGGCCGTAGAGGCCGGCCCCGAGCGCAGCCGCAATGGCGGCGGTGTCACTAGCGGCATGCCCCAGGCTGGCGGCCAGGATCATGGCGCGAGAAGCATGCCCCTGGCAGCCGGAGAGCGCTGCAAGGATGTGGAGGAAGGCCCTGCTGGCCGGGCTGAAATCTTTCGGAATCGTGCTGGAAACACTGGCGGGTTGCGAGATGCCTGCGCCGAGGATCTCGGGCACCTTGGCCAGCGCGGGATGCCCCGCCGGGACGTACTTGGGAATGAGGCCGAGGAGAGCGCCCCAACTTCCGTTCTCACTCGCAGCAGTAGCGGCAGCAGCGGCCACCCAGGCGGCCACCCACAGGGCATCGCCAGCGTGGTCAACGCTCATGTCAGTGGCGGCCCAAACGCTGGCGAGTTCGGGCTTTCCGGCCCCGCGAATTCCCCAGAAGAGTGCGCGCGCCAAGCCGGTGGCGCGTTGGCTGGCAGGATTGCCAAACTGCCCACTGAGGGGCAAGCCTAACCCCGCGGCCAAGTTTGCCAAGGCATAGGCGTCCCCGCGTTCGGCAGAATTCCAGTGGGCGCGGTAAGTGCCGCTGAGGTTGGTGTGGGGCCGAGACTGGCGAAGGTGATAGGCCCAGACTATGGCTAAATCTTGGTGGCCGGCCGGGGCCATCCGGAAGGGGACAGGTTCGTAGCCAGTGAGCGGGACAAATTCCTGGCGTCGAACGTGCGGGGCTCCCATTGTGGCCCCCGCAAGGGAAGCCATGACCATGGCCACTCGACGTTCGCTCATTAGCGGGTCGGGTTTACCTGAATCCGCACTGGTACTCTCACGGCAATGGGCATTGACCACATGATCTTTCGGTGGATCAACCACTGGCCATCAGAGTGGGAGCCATTTTTCTGGTTTTTTAGCGAAGGGAACAAGCAATGGGGGGTGCGAGGGCTCTTTCTGGCTCTCGCCATTTATCTGATTTGGAACAAGCCAACTCGGGTGGCGACGTTGCGGGGACTGGTGGCGTTCCCGGTGACGAACGCCCTCACCGATGCGATTAAGTTTGGGTTTCCGATGGATCGCCCTTGCGCCGTGGTGGCGCGGGCGCTCGACGGAGGGATGGCCCGCGATCTTGCCATGCAGTTCGACCCTGATCTGATCCTGCGGGTGCCGCATACGGCGAGTTCAGGGACAGCCAGCGCGCACGCCGCCAACACCATGGCGGTGGCCGTGAGCTTGCTCTACACCAAATCCCCGTGGGGGTGGCTGTGGCTGGGGGTGAGTTTCTTCACCGGGACGAGCCGGATCTACAACGGCGTCCATTATCCGAGTCAGGTTTTGCTCGGTTGGATCTGCGGGGCCTTTGTGGCATGGGTGGTGAGCACCACCCATGCGCATTGGGTGAAGGTCAGGACTTCTCGACCGGTTGCGGCGAGCTCAGATCAATAGCGCCGAGTGAATCGAGCGGTTGCCCGTCGGTGGTGAAGAGCACACTCTTGACCTCAGGGAATTGCGCCATCACGCGTAGGAGGCCCCGAACGATGATCTGCTCATCTTCGGCTCCGTAGCCCGCATAGATTTTCTCATTGAAGTCAATCGTCGCAATGCCTTCCTTCACAGTGACCGTTTTCACATCGGCATCCTTGGGCACGGCGGGAACCTTGTCCAAGTAGTCATTCAACGCAAAAACCATGGGGTCTTGGCCCTTCGGAGGCTCCTTGGTGTCGGGCTTCGTGCCGAACTGGCCGCCCGTGTACGTGGGGGTCAGCGTCGTGACCTCACCGCCTTTCGGGGCTTCTTCCTGATCTGTCGGCACCTTGGTGGTGACCACTGGTTCGGTGTTCGTCATGGGTGTTACCGGGCGACTGGTGATGTACCAGGCCAGGGCACCGAAGCAAGCGGCGGCCAGCCCCAAGACAAAGATTGGTGCCTTCTTGGAGGCAGAGTTTTTCGTTTCGCTCATTGCTGGTAGTACCTCTTGACAGCTTGGGTGATGGCTTTCGCCACGGAAGAGTGGAATTCGGACTCCTGGATGCGAGCTCGGTCTCGGCTGTGGTTGATGAACCCGAGTTCAAGAAGCACCGCCGGCATTTTCGAGAGACGCAACACGGCAAATCCGGAATCGTAAATGGTTTGGTCGCTGCGCACGCCGAGGTTGGGCAATCCACTCACTTTCCCGATCTCCTCGGCCATCAGGTTCGCCAAGAGAATCCCAAGCGGGCTCTGTTTGTGGTGGAACATGATGCTGCCCGAGCGGCTATTGGCCACCGTGTTGCTATTGAAGTGAATGCTGATAAACAGGTCAGCATTGCTTCGGTTGGCAATCTCTGAGCGCTCACCCAGCGGGATAAACCGGTCGTCGTTGCGGGTCAAGATCACGCTCGCTCCGGCTTCGGTCAGTGCCTTCGCGGCTTGCTGGGCGACCTTGAGTGCGTTGGTCTTTTCATTGACCTGCGCGGCCGTAGCGCCTGGATCGCGCCCGCCATGGCCGGCGTCAATCACGATGATTTTGCCAGCAAGCGTTCCGTTGGAGCCGCTCGGCTTGATCAGCCGCAACGTCATGGTTTGGCCGCTCACGCTGGCGGAGAACGCGAAGGCCCGCTTGGTGGCAAAGACCACGTTGACAAAGCCGTTCCCCGCGTTTTGCATGGAGTAGCGCGTCACAAATTCGCCTGCACCCAGGGCACCTTCGCGGCTCACTACGGTTTGCGCCTTGGCCACCTGCAGCTGAATGGTGTTGGCATTCACATAAGAGACCGAGGGGGCACTGTCAATCGCCTTGGAGAGCTGGAACGTATAAACCGCATCCGTGGCCGTCTCGCGCACCACTTTGGGTTCGCTAACGATCACGGGATCTACTACCGGAGTCTGGTTGGCCGGCGGGGGAGTGGTGGGCGGCACCGGCGCGGGCATTACCGCGACGTTGCTTGTGCCCACGTGGACTAGGTCAATTTCGAACTTGCGGCTGGGAAGCAGGGAAGGAATCGGCTGCTCGGCCATGCGCGGGTTCTCCACCACAATGCGCACGACGTCCGGAGCAAACTGCCCCACGCGCACTTGGTTGGGCAGTTCTTCGTTCACTCGCGAATTGAGCTTCGCGCCAAAGAGGTCCACCACCAAACGATCGGGAGCGGCGAGGCGGAAGGCGCGCATGCGCACCATCATCGTGCCGTCAATGCGGAAGCCTTCGGCCGTCGTCTCCACGTTGCGGATTTCGCTAAGCACGCGGAAGGTGTTGCCCTCCCACATCGTGTGTCCCCCCAATGTTTGGGCAATCGTGCCAAGGTCAACGGTTGGCTTGGCGGCAATGGTGCGAGTTTCCAGGCGAATTTCTCGGCCCTCGGCCTTCACAATGGTCTCATTGCCTCGAACATTGACGTCCCAGCCCCAACGGCGCATCATGTCGGCCGGGATGAAGCAGTGATCGCCAACACGATATCCATCGTGTGGCGAAACGCCTTGGAACGTGTAATTCACCCGCACGGCCGTAGGCGTGGCGGGCGCTTGTTGCGCGTATCCCTGGGTCAGCGCCATCCCTAGCGCCAAGCAGGTACTCATTATCCTCCTCATGAGGTCCCCCTGATAATACCAGAACGTTCAAGAATAAGTGCCTGTTACGTACTTGGCCCGAGAATTGCCCGTCACAATCTTGTTGTGCGGATTTCTTCGGTTCTCGTGGTGATTGGAGCGGTCTTGACCCTGAAGGGGCAGGCCAAGGCCGATGCGATTCTGGATTGGAACGCCGAAGCCCTGCAGGCCATTCGCACGGCGAAGACGGCCCCGCCGATGGCCGCGCGCAATCTGGCCATTGTCTCGGGAGCGGCCTTTGATGCCGTGAACTCGATCTCGAATTCGGGCTACCGCAACGTTTTCTACACCGGCGCGGGCCACGCGGGTGCCAGCAAGGAAGCCGCTGCCATCCAGGCGCAATACGACACCCTGCGGGCGCTCTATCCCACTCAGGCGGGTCGCTTTAAGACGCTTTACGACAACCAGATGAGTCAGATCACGCCGGGGGCCGCCCGGGATGCGGGGATGGCCTTGGGGGCCAAGACCGCCGCTGCGGCTCTGGCCATGCGCGCCAATGACGGATCCTCCACGGCCGGAACTGTGCCGGACGGAGCCAGCAACGACCTGGGCAAGTGGCGTCCCACCCCTAGCGACTTTGCCTCCGGGGCGTTGCCGGGTTGGTCGCAGGTGCGACCTTTCACGCTCAATTCTTCGGATCAGTTCCGCTCGGAAGTTATGCCCGCATTGGATTCCGAAGAGTACGCCGCCGCCTACAATGAGGTGATGGCCCTGGGCGGCTTGACCAGCCTCGCCCGCACGGCGGACCAGACCGAGATTGCGATGTTCTGGATTGGTGGATCGGGGACGGCCACGCCTCCGGGACAATGGAACGTCATCGCGGCCGGAGTCTCCCAAGACCGGAACCTGAGCCTGGAGGACAACGCCCGCATGTTCCTGCTGCTCAACTTCTCGCTGGCGGATGCGGGCGTGAGCGCCTGGGACACCAAATACACCTATCAGTGCTGGCGGCCCATCACGGCCATCCATCAGGGCGACCTGGATGGCAACGTGACGACGGACGGGGACCCGAACTGGAGTCCGCTGATCCCGACCCCGAACCACCCCAGCTATGTCAGCGGCCACTCCACCTTTAGCGGGGCGGCGGCCACGGCGCTAGCCAACTTCTTTGGCACGGACGACGTTGCCTTTGATGCCAAGAGCGAAGACATCACGGCCACGCGGCACTTCAACTCCTTTAGCCAGGCGGCCGCCGAAGCCGGGAAGAGCCGCATCTACGGTGGGATTCACTTCGAATTCGACAATGCGGCTGGCTTGGCCATGGGCAGGAACGTGGCGCACTGGGCGCTGCAATCCTTGAACTCCCCGGTGCCAGAGCCGGTGACCCTCCTAGCGATGGGCGCGGGCCTGGCGGCCCTGGTGCGACGACGACGCCGCGCCGCCAGCGAGTAGAATCACGTCCTCGCGGGCGATTAACTCAGTTGGTAGAGTGGCTCCTTTACACGGAGTAAGTCGGGGGTTCGAGTCCCTCATCGCCCACCATCCCCTGAATTGTCCATACCCGACACATGGGTGACATTTCGTTCCGGACACATAGGTTACACCT
>CAZVHE010000139.1:0-5517 GCA_964627705.1 uncultured Chthonomonas sp. | reverse complement strand
GCCATTCATGACTACACTCCGACCGCCGAAAAGCTGCGAGCGCGCTACGATCTCACGCTGGCTCAGGGCCAGTTGCCGCCCACGGTGTGGGCGGACAACAAGTCGCTGTTTATGAAAGACTCGCGCTACCGGGGACAGCCCGTGGTGCTGACGGAAGTTGGCGGCTTTCTGTTGATTCCGCAGCATGCGAAACCGGAAGAGCTCGACATTCTCTACCAGTGCTATGACTCGTTTGGCGCCCCCGCCGAGCTGGTGGTGCAGACCCTGGCGAGCTACGGAGTGGCCGCCGAAATCTGGGATCTGCACACGGTGGTCGCCCGCTCGGGCCAGGGTCCGCGTCTGCTCTTGAATTCGCACCTGGACACCGTGCCCCCGGGGGCGGGGTGGACCCGCGAGCCGTGGCAGCCGACGGTGGAGGGTGACCAAGTCTTCGGGCTGGGCAGCAACGACGCCAAGGCGAGCGTGGCGGCCCTGGTGGGGGCGTTCCTAGAGATTCACGCGCAGGGCGGGCCGGTGGAGGCCGTGCTACTGCTGACAACGCAGGAAGAAACCACCAGCCGAGGCGCGGAATGGGCGGTACCGGAGGTGCTGGCCAAGTTCGGGGTGCCCGATGGCGGGATTGTGGGTGAACCCACCGACCACACCATTGCCGTGCGGCAAAAGGGGCTGATGGTGCTGGACCTGGTGGCGGAAGGCGACGCGGGTCACGCCGCCCACGCCGAGCGGCTGGGGATGCGCAACCCGATTCACACCCTGGCCGAAGATTTGCTGGCCCTGCAGACGCTGGATCGCGGCCCCGAGGACCCCTGGCTGGGTGTGAGCAGCTATCAACCTACGGTGGTGCAGGCGGGCGAGGCCCGCAACGCCATCCCCGCCGAGGCCCGCGCCGTAGTGGACGTGCGCAGCGTGCCGACCATGAGCCACGACCAGTGGCTGGCCCGCATCCGCTCGGTGGTGAAATCTCGGGTGGAGGTGAGGAGTCAGCGGCTGGAACCCTACGCCGTAGATGAGAATCACGCGATTGTGCAGGCGGGGCTGGCCACGAATCCGCAGGCGCGGGTGGTGGGGAGCGCGACGATGAGCGACCTGACGTGGATGCGCGGGTTCCCGGCGGTGAAGTGTGGCCCCGGCAAAACCGAACGATCTCACCAATTGGATGAATTTGTGTTGCAATCGGAGATTTTGGCGGCACGGGCGTGGTATGTGCGCTGGGCGGCGGCGTTTGCGGGGCTACTCACAGGAGGGACAAAGGCATGAGACTATGGGATAAGGGCGAAAGCACGGACGAACTGGTGTTCACGTTCTGCGTGGGCGAGGATTACATCCTGGATAACCGGTTGGTGCCCTATGACGTGCAGGCCAGCCAGGCGCACGTGCGGATGCTGGCGGCGCAGGGTTACCTGGCGCCGGCGGATGCGGAGGCGCTGTGGGGGGGCCTGGCCGAACTGGGGGAGGCCCATGCGCGAGGAGAATGGGTGGTGGAACTGGCCGACGAAGACTGCCACACTGCCCTGGAACGGCACCTGACCGAACGCCTGGGCGAGGCGGGCAAGCGTGTGCACCTGGGCCGCAGCCGCAATGACCAGGTGCTGACCGCGCTGCGGCTCTACCTTCGCGAAGCCCTGGCCACCGCCGCTGACCAAGCTGAGTCCGTGGCCGAAGCCCTGGACGAGTTGGCACGTGCCAACCCCCACGTGGAAATGCCGGGCTACACTCATATGCAGCGGGCCATGCCGAGCTCGGTGGTCGAATGGGCGGGGGCGTTTGCCAGCGAAATCCGCGACGACGCCGAGGGGCTCCGGGCCGCCCAGCGCCGGGCCGGCAAAAACCCCCTGGGCTCGGCGGCGGGCTACGGCACCCCGGGTGTGAACCTGGACCGGGAGCAAACCACCCAGGCCTTGGGCTTTGCCGAAACCCAGTGGCCGCACGCGGCCGCGCAGCTCAGCCGGGGCAAGGCCGAAGCGGAAGCGGTCTTTGCCCTCACTTTGCTCGCCCAGGATTACGGGCGGCTGGCCGCCGACCTGTGCCTGTTTGCCACCAGCGAGTTCGCGTTTGTGCGGTTGCCGGCGGCGTTCACCACCGGCTCCAGCATCATGCCGCAAAAGCGCAACCCGGATGTGTTCGAGCTCTTGCGCGCCAAGAGCGTGGGGGTCGCGGCGCAACTGGGCCACATCCTGGCTATCACACAGAAGATGACGAGCGGCTACCACCGCGACCTGCAGGAGATCAAGGCACCTTTGTTCCGCGCCTTTGACGAAGTGGCGGGCATGAGCGCGGTGCTGGCGCGCGCGGTGCCGGGAATTGAGTTCGATACGGCGCGGTTGCAGGCCGCGATGGACCCCGGACTCTACGCCGCCGAGCGGGCCAACCGGTACGTGACAGAGGAGGGCATGTCGTTCCGGGATGCCTACCGGCGCGTGGCGGAAGAGCTGGCTGCCGAGGCCAAGTCCCGGGGATAACCCCTCCCTTTCTTAACACGCCCCGGGGGCAGGGGGCCGGAGTTGGTATGATTCAGCCTCAGGCTTATGGATTGCGGCTTGCGAATGGCGACCCACGCGGTGGTAAAGACGTGGACCGAGGACCCGGCCAACGGGGCTGAACTTGAGGTTGCCCGCGTCATCGCCAGCCAGTTCCGCATCCCGCCGGTGGCCACGGTGGAGCGGTTCCGCGAGCGCGGCAACATCAATCTGCACACCTTTTCGGTGGTGACCGAAGACGGCCAGCCCTACCTGCTGCAGCGCCTGAACACCGACGTTTTCGCCTACCCCGACCGCGTGATGGACGCGATGGTGAGCTGGCTCCAGGCGCAAAACCGAGCGCTAGAGAAACGCCCCGAACTGAATTGGACTCCCATCACCCTGGTGCCGACGCTGGATGGTGATTCGTGCCTGGATTTCCGGGTGGCGGGGATCCCCAACGTGTGGCGCCTGATGGTGCTGATCCCGAACTCCACCACCTTCAAGAGCCTGAGCGAGGTGCCCGGGCGGGCGGCGCAACTGGCGCTGGCCGAGCAGGTGGGGCGCGGACTGGCCCTGGCCGCCGACCTGACTTCGGACCTGGACGCCCACGCCATGGACGTGAGCCTGCCGGGCTACCGCGACACCTACGGCTACTACGCGCAGTTTGATGCCGTGCTGGGCATGCACCGCGACGCCGATGCGGTGGAGCCCTACCTGCCCGAGAGCGCCGAAGTGCGCCGCGCCACCGAGCATCTTTATCGGCTGAGCGCGAACATCGGCGATGCCGAAGCCGAAGCCCGCCGCTACGACCCCGAACTGCGGCCGTACCTGGACCTGGTGCAAGAGGCGCGCGGCCAGGCCCTGATGATTGCCGATGGGGTGCGCGCGGGGTGGCTGCGCAAGACGGCCATCCACGGCGATACCAAGATTGACAACTTCTTGTTCGACCGGACGACGCTGGAAGTGAAGAGCCTGGTGGACCTGGACACGGTAATGCCCTACACCTGGCTGGCCGACTGGGGCGACTGTGTGCGCAGCCTGTGCAACGTGGCGGGCGAAAAGGAGCGCGACCTGCGGCAAGTGCAGGTGGACCGCGAGGTTTACGCGGCGGTGGCGCGGGGGTTCTTGGCGACGGCGACCACGCCGCAGCGCGAAGAGATTGCCCTGATGGTGGACGCCGTGGAGGCGATTGCGCTGGAGCTGGGGCTGCGGTTCTTGACCGACTACCTGCGCGGGGATAACTACTTTATGCTGGGCGAGGAAGACCCGGCGGACCTGAACCGGGTGCGCGCGATGGTGCAGCTGACGCTGTACGAGCGCCTACGCGAGGCGCGGCCGGAGCTGGAAGCGCTGTTCGTGGAGCGGTTGGAGAGCTAAGGCGTTACCCGTTATTTTCTAAGGTCTGCGCCGTTTCCATTGCATTTTTGGAGTGATGTGCGGGCAAACTATCTCGCATGAGGACGACCTTTACCGAGCAGTTTCGGGACGCGATTCGCGCCAAGTTTGAGGCCGCTGAAGACCTTGGTCATGACTCCGTGACGATAAGGGCAGGAGATCTACATGCCGAGATCTATGGCGAATCAAGCAACATCAATCGAATGCCGATATGTTGCTCTGCGATGGTTGACTTGAAGCAACCTTTCGATCAGATTATCTATCAACCACCTAGTGGCAAAGGCCCGAATCTCGAAATCGAATACCGCTTGCCACGTTAGTCTTCTCGAAATAGATCAAAGAACTCGTGGTCTACGTCGTAAACAGTTCTGGGCTTTACGCCGATTTGCTTACTTTCCATGAGGGCAATGAGTCGATCCTTATCCACGAGTTCGATGGTAGGGACGCCATCCCGAACCGCCTCACGTTGAGCGTCCGAAGTGAATAGTCCAGTGGTCAAGAAGATGCCCAAGTCGGTCCTGCCGCTCATCGCGCCGCGAAAGTTGCGGATTTCGCCGGCGTTGACCGAACCTTGATATCGCTTGCATTGAAAGAGCACTTGGAAGGACACAAGCTCGTTGACCTTGAGGACTCCATGCCCATCAATACCCCCGTCCCCGGAGCGTCCGGTAACCACGACTTCGGCAAATCCGAGCTCACGTAGGATTCGCTGACAAAAGCGCTCAAAGCCTCGCGGAGGCAACTCCCTTATCGTTTCGATCAAGCTTAGGCTTTGCTGGGTTGCATCGCCATCGTGCTGCTCGGCATCATCCTCGGGAGGTTCGGATTCGTCCAGTGCTTGACGCCCGACGATCTTGTCGTGCCGGCCTATCTCTCGTGCTTGCTCTAGTGTTAGATGGGTTTTCCAGCCGAGTTCCGTGAGTCGCCAAATGCCACGGGTCGATCCATCGATGAGTCCAGCGGCTCTCAAGTTGTTTCTGGCCCAGGCAACTTCGTTTTCGGCCGCATTCACGCCTGATTTCAGTTCACGATCCCTCTCTGCTGTGCCTCCTACCAACAGATCCGCAACTTTTCGAGCAATCTCGCGGGCAGGAGCTTCGCCCCCTGCTTCCCGGAGCGCGTCAAGTAGCGGCCCGTATGCTCGGACACACCGGTCCTTTGATTCCTTGGCCATTTCTGATCGGAGAATAGCACCTTCGGTGAAGCCAAAGGAGATACCTGGAGGGTGATTGATACTAGATCAAAGTTGCGCAGGCTCACGCCTCCGGGCTTTCGATTTATGAAAAGCTTTGGGGAGAGAAGATTTCCATGAGCGACTACGAAGACGAACTCGAAGACGAAATGACCGAAGCCGAAGAGGAGCAGTGGTGCGATGCGCGCCCGCGCCGACCGCGGGGCGCCCGCCGCCGAGCGCATGGCCCGGGGGGAAGCGCCGGAGGGTTTTTCCCTCGGCCAACCCGAAGACTGGCGCCCTTGGCCCCGCTATTGGTCAGCCGCGCCGCCCTCGTCCAAGACTTGGCGGCGGACGACGCGATGTGGGAAGGGTTTTGACCGCCAAAACAGGGGCTTGATTCCCCAGGCACGCACTCACCACTATGCCAGCCATGCCGGACAAGCACTGGGCACTCATCCACGCGGCAGACTTTGCGCGGCTGATGTCAGG
>CAZVHE010000138.1:2051-5578 GCA_964627705.1 uncultured Chthonomonas sp. | reverse complement strand
CCCCGGGCACAGACGGACATGGGACTGACACCCGTCCCGCTCCATCACCCCGGCGCGGCGGGGCATACTGCACAGCATGCTGTTGACGGAGCGCAATGGGGCGCGATACGCGGTGACTTTGAACCGCCCGGATGTCCGGAACGCCTTTAACGAAGACCTGATTGCCCGCCTCACCGAGGTCTTTCAACAGTTGCCCGAAGGGGTACGTGTCGTTGTCCTGCGCGGCAATGGCAAGACCTTTAGCGCCGGGGGCGACCTCGATTGGATGCGCCGCGCCTCCGAAGTGAGCGAAGAGGAGAACTACCAAGATTGCCTGCGGCTGGCCGAACTCTTTCGCGCCATGGCCACGTGTCCGGCCGTCGTGGTATCGCTCGTTCATGGGGCCGCCTTTGGTGGGGGCGCCGGCCTGGTGGCCGCCAGCGATGTCGCCATTGCCGAGGTGGATACCAAGTTCAGTTTCAGCGAGGCTCGACTCGGACTGGTGCCCGCCACCATTGGTGCCTATGTGCTCCCCAAAATCGGCGCGGGCCACGCGCGGGCCTTGTTCTGCACGGCCGAAGTCTTTGATGCCCGCGAAGCCCACCGCATTGGCCTCGTCCACAAGCTGGCTGACCCGGGCGAGTTGGACTTTGTGGCCGAAAGCGTCATCCAGAACATCCTGAAGAACGGCCCCGAAGCCGTCCACGCCTGCAAGATGATGGTGACCGACGGCCCGCTGACTGCCGAAGCCGCCGCCCGCCTGCTGGCGCAACGCCGCGTGAGTGACGAAGGGCGCGAAGGCATCTCCGCGTTCCTCAACAAGCGCACCGCGTCCTTTGTGGAAGAGGGCCCCAAGGAGTGATCCGCAAGATTCTCATTGCCAATCGCGGCGAAATCGCAATCCGCATTATCCGTGCCGCCCGCGAGATGGGCATCAAGACCGTGGCGGTGTACAGCGAAGCGGATGAAACCGCCCTTCACGTGCAGTGGGCGGACGAAGCGGTGTGCGTCGGCGGCCCCGAACCCCGTGAGAGCTACCTCCGCTCCGAAGCGATCCTCGAAGCCGCCAAGGCCACCGGTGCCGATGCCATCCACCCGGGTTACGGCTTCCTGAGCGAACGCGCCGAGTTCGCCGAGGCCGTGGAGGCCGCCGGGCTCATCTTCATCGGCCCACCGGCGGCCGCCATGCGTAGCCTGGGCGCGAAGATTGACGCCAAGCGCCTCGCGGTGGAGAACGGCGTGCCGATCGCGCCTGGTTTCTTCGAGCCCGGAGCTTCCGACGAGCGCATCCTGCAGGCCGCCCGCGAGATGGGCCTACCCGTGATGCTGAAGGCTTCGGCCGGGGGGGGCGGACGCGGTATGCGCGCCGTCTTCACGGACGACGAATTGGAGAGTGCTCTCCGCCTCGCCCGCGAGGAAGCTCGTCAAGCCTTTGATGACGACGACATGATGGTGGAGCGGCTTATCACCCAGCCGCGCCATATCGAGGTCCAGGTGCTGGCCGACCAGCACGGGCAAGTGGCTTGTCTCTTTGAGCGCGAGTGCAGCCTGCAGCGCCGCCACCAAAAGCTGGTGGAAGAAGCCCCCAGCCCCGTGATGACCGACGCCCACTGGCAAACCTTGCGCGAAAGTTGCACCCGCCTGATCCGCGCGGCGGGCTACACCGGGGCGGGCACGGTAGAGTTCATGTACGACCCCCACACGGAGTCGTTCGCTTTCCTCGAAGTCAACGCGCGCCTGCAAGTGGAGCACCCGGTCACGGAAATGATCACCGGCGTGGACCTGGTGCAGTGGCAAATCCGCATCGCCCAGGGTGAACCGCTGGCCTTGGCTCCGGCCCTGATGAATGGGGACCGCACCGCCATCCGGGGGCATGCTATTGAGTGCCGCATCGTGGCTGAGGACCCGAGCAAGGGGTTCATGCCCAGCATTGGCTATCTGCGCGGGTGGGCCGCGCCCGTGGGGCCAGGGATTCGGTTCGATACGGGATTCGGACCAGGCCGCGAGGTCACGCGCTACTACGACAGCCTCATCGCCAAGCTCATCGGCTACGGGGCTACCCGTGATGAAGCGGTCAGCCGCACCGTCCACGCCCTGCACGACACCCACATCCTGGGTGTGGCCACCAACGTGGCGTACCTGGGCGATGTACTTCGCCACCCCGGGTTCCTGGCCGGGGACATTGACACCGGGTTCTTGGGCCGCCATTTTGCCGACTGGCAACCCCCCACCGAGTGGCCCGAGGAACTTGCTGCCCTGGTGCAGGCCGCTAGCCAAGTCCATGCCCCCGCCGCCGAAGGGGGCCGCACCCCCATGTCGCCGGCGTGGGATCGGGCGGACGGGTTCCGGTCGTTGCGCACGAAGTAGGTCGCGCGGCGGGGCGTCCCACCCCGCCCCGGCCGCAACTAGGTTTATTGGAGTTCGCCGTGGTGTGGCCGGGATTCAAAGTTGGGAACGTGGAGGTGCAGACACCCTTGGTGCTGGCCCCCATGGAAGATGTTTCCAGCCTGCCCATGCGCGTCATCGCCAAGCGGATTGGCCGCCCGGGCCTGATGTTCACCGAGTTCGTCAGTGCGATGGCGATCCATTACAACGCCCGCAAGACGTACCGCAAGCTTCGGATTGACCCCGAGGAGCGCCCGTTGGGCATCCAAATCTTCGGCGCGGACCCCGATGTGATGGCCGAAACCGCCCGCATCTGCGCCGATGCCGGGGCCGACATGATTGATATCAACATGGGCTGCTGGGTGCCCAAGGTGTGCCGCACCGGGAGCGGTGCCGCCCTGCTGAAGGACCCCGACACCGCCGAGCGCATCGTCCGCGCCGTGGTGGACGCGGTGAAGGTGCCCGTCACCGTCAAGGTGCGTGCCGGGTGGGATTACTCGCAGTTCGCCGCCCCCGACCTGGCCCGCCGGTTCCAGGATGCCGGGGCGCAGATGATCACCCTCCACGCCCGATTTGCCAAGCAGGGATTTGAGGGCGAAGCCGACTGGGATCTCATCCGCCGGATGCGCGAGGTCGTCACCGTGCCCCTCATTGGCAATGGCGACGTGAAAACCCCCGCCGATGCCCGCCGCATGCGCGACGACACTGGCTGCGATGGCGTGATGGTGGGCCGCGCCGCCATCAGCAATCCGTGGGCGCTGGCCGCCATTTCGGCCGAGATGCGAGGCGAAGCCGCTCCACCCCCGCCGACGCTCTTGGAACGCATTGACGTGGTGCGCGAACACGCCCGTAGCATGGTGGAATTTGAGGCCGTGGAGAGTGGGGAAGACATCTCGCCGGCCGTGGAATTGCGGGCGCTCAGCCGCTTGCGTGGGCAACTGCCCATGTACATCAAGGGCGAGCCCGGGGCCAGCCAAATGCGAGCCCGCCTCTCCCGCGTGAGTTCATTGCAGGAGCTCGATGACCTTTTGGGCGAATTCCTAGCGCTATCCGCCGCCGCTGTTTAATCCTCCCGAAAGGCACGAGCATATTCTCATTTTCTTCGACTAGAATGGGGGGCGACGATGTCGAAACCCACCCTCACCGTAGCCATGATCGGATAC
>CAZVHE010000138.1:0-2029 GCA_964627705.1 uncultured Chthonomonas sp. | reverse complement strand
AGCAACGCCTATCGCCAAGTGGGCCGGTACTTCGATCTGCCGTGTGAGGTGCGGATGAAGACGCTGGTGGGGCGCCGAGAGGACCGGGTGGCCGCCGCTGCCGACCGCTTTGGGTGGGAAGGCTACGCCACCGACTATCGCGCCGCGATTGACGACCCCGAGGTGGACATCATTGACATCGGCACGCCGCAGGATTCACACGCCGAGATCGGCATTGCCGCCGCGAAGGCCGGGAAGGTGGTGTTCTGCGAGAAGCCCATGGCCCGCAACTTAGCCGAGGCGGAGCGTTTTATCGAGGCGGTGCGCGCCAGCGGTCGCCCCAGCCTGATTTGGCACAACTACCGCCGGGTGCCGGCCATTGCCTTGGCCCATCAGATTTTGCAACGCGGTGAGTTGGGCGAGATTCGCCACTGGCGCGCCACCTATCTCCAGGATTGGCTGGTGGACCCGCAGGCACCCCGGGGCTGGCATTTGCAGAAGGAAATCGCGGGCAGCGGCTCGCTCGGCGACATCGGCGTTCACATCACCGACCTGGCTCAGCATCTCGTTGGCCCCGTGGCAAGAGTCGCGGGTTTTCTTAAGACCATAACGAAAGAGCGTCCCTTACCTGGTAGCGGCGAGATGGCCCCGGTCGATGTGGATGATATCGCGATGTGGCTGGCCGAATTCGCTAATGGTGTGACGGGAACCTTTGAAGCCACACGCTTTGCCACGGGTCGCAAGAATTACAACCGATTTGAGGTCAATGGCAGCAAGGGAAGCCTCGCCTTTAATCTCGAGCGTTTCAATGAACTCGAAGTCTATTTCGAGGATGGCCCCGCCGAAACTCGTGGCTGGCGTACCATTCAAGCGACCGATAGTTGTCATCCGTTTATGTCCGCCTATTGGCCGGCCGGTCACGTGATTGGTTATGAGCACACCTTTATCAATACGTTGAAGGATGCCCTCACAAATCTCTCCCTCGGGCAGCCCATCTCGCCGAGTCTCGAAGACGGTCTCCAAAACCAACGCGTCCTGGAAGCGGTCGAACGAAGCGCCGCGTCCAGGACGTGGATTGAAGTGGATTCCGGGCCGACTTAGGCTGCGAGATCGTAGACGTGTTGGGATTCGGGATCGCTTTCGCGAATGGCTACCCGAATGGATTCTGCGAGGGTCTCCAACGCTGCCGCGAACTCCGGGGTATCGGCGTCCGCATGGTTCAGGCAGCGCATCAGGAGCTCATAGGCTTGGTTGTACGGAAAAATGGCCACCACCAGTCCTTCGCGCGCTTCCATGAGATGAAGAATTGGTGACTTTTTCAGCGGCTTTATCAGTAATTCATGAAACCCGGCACCATTTCGGGCGTTAAACACGTAATTGTAGGGGGAAAGAGGCCCCCAAAAGGCCTCGATTTGCCCTCCGTTTGACGCCAGGATGGCCCATAATGAAGAGTAAGGAAGTTCGAATGCGTTCCAAGTCGATCATGACGCTTGCCATGACGGCCGCTATCTCGAGTCTCGCGATAGCTCAGGAAACTGCGCCCGAAAATCCGCAAACTTCCGATAACGTTCTCCCGATCGCGGCTCCGAATTTGCGCGCCAGCAGCGCGGCGGAATCCATGATCCCCGAGGCCGTGGGGGGCCTCACTGCTCTCGAATTGATCCCGGTTCGCCCGGGTTCCACCCGCGTTCCGCTTCGGCGCGGCCACGTAATGTCGCTCAGTGAGCGGCTTGATCTGGGCGGTCGCATCCTCGAACGCGATCGCGATTACACCTTGGACTACGCCGCAGGCGTAATCGTGTTGCTGGTGCCGGTGCAACAGGGTGACAGCCTGCGGGTCAGCTACCGGTACGACGCTACCAAGGCCCAAACCGGACGATTCACGGGGGATAACTCGGCCACCACCGCTTCGCTCAGCCTGGTGCCGGGCGCCACGTTTGCCCTAGGGATGGGCGTCACCGAGCGGTCCGCGGATGGCCGCGTGACCGTGACCGACATCTACGGGCTCGCCAACAATTTCCACGCCGGTGGTCTGCAGATCAAGGGCGGC
>CAZVHE010000137.1:0-5663 GCA_964627705.1 uncultured Chthonomonas sp. | reverse complement strand
GCTTCGGCGGCGCGGCGGATGTCCGGGCGCTCATCGCGGAAGGTCAACGTCAGGGCCGGCATCTTGCTGGGGTCCGGGTAACCGGCGGCGGCCAGCATTTGCTTGGCCTTGGCGGGGTCGAACGGCAGCACCTTCGCGTTTTCGCGGTGGCCGGGCACGCCCGGGGGCACGATGCCATTGGCGACCTGGTTGATGCCGCCCAGAATTTCGTTGACGATGCGCTCGCGGTTGATGGACATCGCGAAGGCTTGGCGCACTTCCTTCTTCTTAAACGGTTCGTACTGAAGCTGGTTCATGGCCACGTACCAAATCGCTGGGCGATCCAGGTACACCAGTTGGTCCTTGAACTCGCTGTTCTTGAGGCCCTCTACGTCTTGGCGCTCCAGCTGGACCATGTCCACTTCCCCGTTCTTGAACTTGCTCAGACGGGTAAGGGCGTCACCGATGACTAGGCGCTCAATGCCGTCCAGAGCCGGCTTGCCGCCCCAATAGGCTTCGTTGGCCACCAGGCTCACCTTTTGCTCGGGCAGCACTTCGCTGACCTTGAACGGCCCCGTGCCGATCATTTGGCTCGTTTCGGTGAAGGTGGCATCCGCGGGGGTGCCTTCCTTCGGCACAATCGCATTGCCCAGGTAGGTGAACTTGCCCAGGAAGTACGGCGTGGGACGCTTGAGCGTGATGCTCACCGTCTTGTCGTCCACCTTCTTAAGGCCACTGATCGTGGCAGCCTTGCCTTCAAACTTTTCGACGACGCCTTGGATATCGTCCAGGTAGGCCGTGGCGACCGGGCTGGCCAACTTGGGATTGGTCACTCGCTCCAGGCTGAAAATGACGTCATCCGCCGTGACTGGCTTGCCGTTGTGGAAAGTGGCGTTGCCGCGAATGGTGAAGGTGTAGGTCAGGCCATCGGCGCTGACTTCCCACTTCTCAGCCACAAGGGGCACGGGCTCGTTGTTGGTGCCCCAACCTACCAAGCCTTCGTAAACCTGCTGCAGGAGATCAATGGTGTCACCATCTTGCACCATGGCGGGATCCATCGTCGTCGGATTGTTCGGGATCGGGTAGCGCAGCACATTTGCGGCTTGCTCCGACTTGCGTTCACTAAAGCCGCCGCCGGAAGTACTGCATCCGCCGGCCACAATCAATGCCAGGGCCGCGAGGGGCCACACCCACTTTCGCATGCCCTATTTTGACCCTATTTGCAAATCCCAGAGGGAAAACAGCGCCGCATGGGCCGGAAGGGGCCGGCCCAATCGGCTCTGCGCCAGCACCGCCAGGCACCGGGCAGCGGCCTGCGCTTCCTTCATTTGCGGCGGGGGCATTTCGCATTCGGCCAACCGCTTCATGCCCACGAGAGCCGCCCACGGCACGGCAAACGCATCCTTATAGTGACCGGCAAACTGATGCTGGAGGGCACCGCCGGCGGTGGCGCTGACATCGGCGGGGTCGCTTGTGATGCGCTCGCCGCTCACCGCACAGGCCGTCCAGTCCGGCCACTCCCCTTCCCACACCAGCAGCCCCACGTGGATCCACGCCAGCACCACGGCGGGATTGTTGGAATCGCCGAGGGCTTCGAGGGCGCGCTCCAATAGGTCGTAAATGTCCTCGCACGGGCTATCCGCGGGCACCGTCTGGTCAATGATCTCGGCGATGGCCAGGCCCACGCTCAGCCTTTCGTAATCTTCCCGGAGCCGACGGAACGATGTGAGAGGCTGGCACTGGGTGACAAACTGGCGCACCTTACCTTTGGCCCAGGTGTATCGGGCCTGAGTGAGAGGCTCACTGGCCCCAGCGAGGCGGGAACCGCTCTTGCGCGCGCCCCGGGCGACCAGATGGGTTTTGCCGAAATCTCGGGTGAGGATAACAAGCGAGCGGTCGGATTCTTGCGAATCCGACCGCCGAATGACAATCCCTTCCGAGGTGACCTCGAGTGACACCGCGTTAGACGCCGAGTTTGAGCCAGTCTTGCCAGATGTAGGCGAGACGGTCAATGACCAGCGCGAAGCGCGCCATCACCGTGGAACCGAAGATGGCCCCAAAGCCGATCATCAGCATCCAGCGGCCCAGCTTGTTAAAGCCGAGCATTGCCTTGCCCTTGATGTCCACGCTGAACAAGAAGTACGCGAGAGCGCTGAGCAGCGTGACCAAGAAGATCAGGTTGTTGATCGCTTCGGTCGGATACAGATTCGCGAGAATCTGCACTGCATTGGCCTTCTGTTCGATGCGCCCATCGACGAGTTGGTTCGTCGGCACGGCAAAGAACGAGTCGGTGGCCGTCGGAATCAGGGGCACCATGGAGGCCTCGATCATCGGACCGAACTTGTTCCAATAGATTTGAATCTGCTGACCCGACCATAGGCCCAGAATGATGCCGATGGGGATGCGGCTCATCCAGCTCTTCTCCTTGTTGAAGACCGTGTAGGCCATCAAACCAATGGGGAGCAGCAACATGTACGGCCAAAAGCCCGGCGAGTCAAACTTGCCGTCTTCAGTCAGTTTCCCGGTCATCGGTTGCCACCACTGAATGTATAGGGTGTCCTTCCAAAGGCCCACGATAGCATAGCCAGCGGCGAGCCCGAGGAAAATGTGCTCCACCGTGCGGTAGACCTTATTCTCCCTCCACAGCACCGAGTAAAGCCCGATAATGGCTAGTGAACCAAGGGTGTAATTTATCCTTTGTAAATCTTCGAGATTCACTTCTTCCCTCCTTCCAGTTTCTTCTTGGCGAGCATGCCGACGTTACCGAGCGCAATGGCCAGGATCATGAGCGTGAGCGCGATGTGCAAGGCTAAGTTGTTGGTAGCCCCTTGTCCAAAGGTTGTGCCCTCTGGCACTTTGGGAACCACTTGTTCAGGCTTCGTGCGATTCTTAACGGCAACATTGCCTCCTGCGTCGGGGGTATTTACGCCGTACTCCATCATGTATTCAAGGTCATAAACTCCAACCAAGCCAATCGCGAGACCCTTGAGCTGACCGGAACGGTAGTACGGTAGCATCCCGGGGCCCATAACCCCGGTGACGAGGCCGCCCATGTTCACCTTCGTGCCCAGGCGTTCAATCGCAATATCAATGGAGTTGGAAGCACTGACCACGTAATACGCGCCGCAGTCTTCAATTTTCGTGACGCCCTGCAGAACTGGGCTGTCGAATACCGGCCGCTCGCGGCCGGTGCTGTCCTTGGCGCGTCGCGTGCCCCACGCCGACCTAATGCTGTTGCTGAAGGCGTTCAGGCTGTTTTCTGCGTTCGGGAACAACCCCAGGTCAAGGTAGTCTTCCCAGGGCTTGTATTCACGCAAACCTTGCTTCTTTCGTTCCTGGTTGATCATGCGTATTGCATCACGTGCGACTTGTGGAGCCTGGGGGTCCGCCACGCTGTAGAACACGAACTTGCGATTTGTGGCCATGAGGGTGCGAACCAAGGCCTGGAAGTGGCCCCGGCTTTCGCCGCGCGTCGAGTTCGTCCAATCGCTCTGGATAAATACGGGCTTATTCGGGTCCGAACTCATCATGAGAGCGTAAAGGTCCATGGAGTTCGAATCGGGGATTGTTGGCAAAGCCCGCTTCAGCCCAATCAGCGTCGCTGACAGGCATATCACCAAAACGAGGAACAGATACTCGCGCTTAATCTTTTGCGCGTCGGCCAGCAGTTTCCACATTATTCCGTCACCCCACCACGTTCGAGGCCAAGCCAAAGGCGTAGCGCCATGGCGAGAGTACCGAGACCCACCCCAAACTCAAGGGCTTGGAGCGCCGGCACCTGCACCACGTTGCGCAGCCAACCAGCCAACTCATTCAGCTTCAAGTTGTTCAAGAGGTTTGCAGGGTTCGATCGAGTCATTTCATCTATTGCCCCATTCCAACCCGAGGTCACCGCGCCCATCAGGGAGAGCATCACGATGAGGGCGCTCGACATGAGCAATGTGGCTTCCATTGAGCGGATGCGGAACGCTCGGTAGGCCGCGCTGAAGATGTAGAACGCAATGATGGAGAACATCGCGGCGTCCATGTTTTGGAGCAAACCCTCGAACAACACGTTGAATGCCACATTGATGTTGGTCCAGGTGGTGGTGTCGTCGGTGATCTTCTCCTTGATCCAGAATTCGCGCTGGAGCCAGTCGGTGTAACCGACCGCAATCATGAGGGCCATGCAGACCAGCAAGATAACACTGAACTGCCAGTCCTTCTGCTTGCGAGTGATCTTGGTGAAGTGCACCCGGAGCAGTGAGAACATCCCCAGACCCAAAAGGAAGGATGTGATCACTTGCGCAATGTTGCTCACGAAGGGCACCGAGGTTTGCAGCCATTGACCCGTCTTCTCGACAAACCCATTCGGCATCTCGTTTTCGCGCAAGGCGATCGGCTCTGGCCACAGGTAGCGTAGCACCCAGAAGAGACCAGCCAAGAAGGTCACACCCACCACAATCGGGCGGCGCGCGCTGTGCGGCACTCGGCTGAGGGCAAAGAACATTGCCATCCCCGCCACAAAGACACCCAGAAGCACCCAGTAGCGCCCGTTATCTTGGGGGTTCAGCGTCCACCAGGTCGGCTGGTACGCCAGCAGATTCGTCACAGCGTCACCTCGCCTTCCTCGGGCGCGGGTTCGGGCTTCACATCCGGCTTCGGCTGACGCTCAATCTGATACATAGACTCCTTGTACATGGGGTGGAACAGCCGGTAAATCGTGGTCTCCGTCGCATTCTTCTTGCGCGGTTCCCCTTCGTAGGGCACCATCTCGGCCACTGCTTCTTGGCCACCGCGGACTTCTACAGTGGAATCCTGGCGGGTCATCGTCACCATTTGGTTTCGCTCGACCGAGTTCATCAGCATCCCGGCGAAGATGCTGCCAATGATCAGCATCTTGCCCCAGTCTTGGCCGAGCAGCGAGCCCACCAGCACCGGCTGGCGCGTGATGTAAGCACTGGCCGCATAGAACTCGTCGCCGATCAAAACGTAGTCACAGGCGGCGATGAAGAATGGGGTCTGCGTGTTCTGCGTAGAACCCGCGACCTGAATCGCGCCAATGCTGTTGGCCGATTCGGCAAAGATCAGAGACTCGGCGTAGAACGCACCCAATAGGAACGTTGCAGCCACCTTTTCGCGCAGGATCATCCCCTGCACCCCGGCCGCAAAGGCAAACTGGCGGTCGCTCACAAACTGCACCGTTTGGGCGTCCATGCGCTCCGGCACCCCTTCCTGCTGGTAAACGTCGCGGATCACTTCTTGCGCCACGGTGTAAACCGCTGCGTCCGCACAGCAGATTCGAATCGGAGTCGAGAACTGGGCAGCGGTGCGGGCGACGTTCGAGAAGATTGTCACGGCCTGCACCGAAACCGCGTCGAGACCACCAATGCCCGGAACCATCAGCACGGGTCGGCCCATTTCGGTGGCCCGCCCAATCGCATCATCCAGGGCGTTCAATCCCGGAATCCGCCGGATGAACAGGTCCGTTCGGTTTTTGGCACGGGCGATATTGAAAAGAATGAAGGCGACGATGAGTAGCGTCACCAGGATTCCCAATTTGCCGGAGTCTAAATATTGCATGGCTTAGTCTGTGCGAGCCTCGGCGCTCGTTTCCAATCGACGAATTAAGGATTCAACGGCCGTCGGGCTCTTGGCCAACCGCGAGAAGCCTTGAATCCGGTCCAAGCCCATGAACGGGCCGA
>CAZVHE010000136.1:956-5795 GCA_964627705.1 uncultured Chthonomonas sp. | reverse complement strand
ACGACCGTGAACGGACGGATCCTCCACGAGGACCGAGGCGGGGTCAAGTCGCTCTTCATGCCCGACACCCTGGGCAACGTCATCGAAACCCGGAATATGGACACCGGCGCGCCGCCCCCTACCAGCTGCCCCCGCCGCCGCCGCCAAAGCCGCCGCCGCTGAACCCCCCACCGCCACTAAACCCGGAGCTCCCCCCGCCCCCACCGCTGCTCTTGGGCGGCGTGCTGGCCGCCTTGCCCAGCTCGGAAGCAAAGCCCCCCAGCTCGTTTCCCAGGTTGTTCAGGTCGTGCGCCGATCCGCGCCCCGTGATCCAGCCTGGCCGCACCAGGTCCAGGGCCGAAAAGGCGTGCCCCCACCGTTTCACCCGCCGGAACGCCACCGCGTGGTCCAGGTAATCCTCGTACAGGGTCTGATCCATGGGGCGCCCCTTCAGCTTGGCGCGGTGCAGGCCGGCATCATCCAAAAACTCGGCAAAGGCCTGCACTTCGGCATAGGCCCGGCTCCCCCGCCGCGTCAGCCGGGGCATGGCCCGCGCAAACAGATACAGCCCGCCCAGCCCCAACAAGAAGCCCAGCAGCACCACATCCCGCGAGAAATAGGGCGCCAACGACCACACCACCATCGAGACGATGACCAGCAGCACCAGGCCGATGATGCCCCAGGCCAGCT
This sequence comes from uncultured Chthonomonas sp., assembly GCA_964627705.1. Classification (GTDB taxonomy): domain Bacteria; phylum Armatimonadota; class Fimbriimonadia; order Fimbriimonadales; family Fimbriimonadaceae; genus JAHBTC01. The sequence continues at coordinate 5,126 of CAZVHE010000136.1, read as the reverse complement.
GCACGCTTTGCGGGTTGCTGCGGTAATAGCCCCGCTTCACCAGCTCGCCAAAGGCCTTCGCCTTGATCTGCCACAGGTGCGGCGCCACATATTCGGTCAGGTCGGTTTTGGAGATACTGGGGCCGTGGGGCAGCAGCAGGTTCAGCACGTAGGCTTCCAGGTCGTCCAGCCCTTGGGTGGAGGAAATCGAGGTCAGGGTCAGCATCTCGCCCACGCCGCCGGGGTTCAGCACCAGCCTCCCCTTTTTGGCTAGGGAGACAAACACCGCCGACAGATCGTGCTCGTCAAAGCGGCCATCGGCCAGCGCGCCCGCCAGGGCCCCGGTGAGCTCGTGCGGCACTTCGGCTTGCGGCTCGCCGCGCTTGTGAACCGGGTCGCGCCCCCAAATGAACCAGATGACGAAGAACACCACCGCCATGCCCAGCGGCACCAAGAACCCCATGAGGTGGGCGTATTTCAGCCGGAATTCTTGCCACAACGACGGCATATCGATGAGCGTGGAGGGCATGGAAAGCGCAAAGCTAAGCCCCTGGTAGGGCAAGAGCGGCTGGGGATTGGTGATGCGCAGGGTGGTGGGGGTCAGCTCCATCTTGATGCCGGTGGTGGGCTCCACCGTGGTGCCGGCACCGATCTGCTGGAACTGGGTGCGGCTGCCGTAATTGCCCCAAAAGGTAACGGCCCGCACCTCCTGGGGCTGGGCGCCTTCGGGCCACCGCACGGTCACTTGGCTCTTCTGGATCCCCACCGGCCATTCGGTGCCCAGGGCGTTCCAATACAGCTCCACATTGCGGCCCCATCCGCCCGAGGGGTCAAAGCGGTTGAGCATGCCCGTCACGCGGTAGCGGATGGTGTAGGTCACCACCGGCCCCACGGGGGCGTAGGCGTCGGGGTCGCCGATGCGGATTTTGAGGTTGCTGCCCTCCTTGTCCACCTTCATGCCGCTCTTGTTGCCGGTGGTGTCGCTGACCTGGATGTCATCCACCAGCACCAGGCGCTTGAATCCGCTGGGGGTGGGCATCTCCACCGGCAGGGTGCGGAAGATGCCGTGGCGCGGGGCGGTGAAGACGACCTGGATGTTCTCCGTCACGCGCATTTCGCCGTTCTTTTGCAGGTCCAGGTCGACATCGAACTGGTTGATGAAGAAAGCCTCCGCCCGGGCCGCCAGCGGCAGGCACAGCAGCATCAACCAGATGAGGATTCGGCGCACACTTATGGAGACGGTGGCGTGGCGGAGAGGGATGCAGGCTGCGGGAGCAAGGAGAGGATCAGTCCCCGTTTCTGGGCTTGACTTTTCAGGCAAGCGGGTGGCACATTGGCGAGAGGTCAATGCTCGTCGGACTTGCATCTATGCATGGACGCCTTGTGGAGTTAGACGGACGCAGCTTGTTGACTCCATGTGTAGCAGACTCTCGGGAGTGTGAACTAGCCCACGGACAAGCTAAGGAACTTGGCATACACAACCAACCAATATCCTGGCTGAACGACGAGCGCTGATTCGAACTGTGAAACAAGCATGAATCGAACATTAGTTATCGCCTTATATACTATTGGCTTGCTCATTCTTGCCTACTTCGGCGTTATATTTGTAATTAATTTCCGAATTGATCAGAAATATACAGCGTGCAAGTCAAACGTTAGAATAGGCATGACCACTGCCGACGTGAAATCCGTGTGCGGAAGACCTCAGATGTCTGCCCAGAATGATCGATTCTCCAGTTACACTTACTATAGAATGCTAGGAACCCAAGAGCGCTTTGAAATTCATTTTTTGAACAGCAAAGTGACAAGTGTAAAGCTTCTGAAAGACTAAAGGCTGCTTGCAGATTTCCTGAGCGCGCTCAAGGATTGCATTTATGGGAATCAGTTGGAGGCGAAGTGTGGCAACCCCTCACGGAAAGAAGAATTTTGTGTGCCATGGTATGGACCACTTGCAGGGGCACGTCCGGGTCGAGATGCGGAGTCTTGCGCTAGCATGAACCGTGCGGATCGCCTTCGTCACCTGCCTGTCGCTCCCCGAACCCGACCACGACGAGCCCATCTTCCTCGCCGCCGCCCAGGCCGCAGGCCACCAGGCCACCATGGCCGCCTGGGATGACCCCACTATCCCCTGGGCCGACTACGACCGCATCATCCTCCGCTCCTGCTGGGATTACCCGGGGCGGGTGGACGAATTCCGCGCCTGGCTGGCCCGCATCGCCCCGCTCAGCACCCTGCAAAACCCCGCCGACATGGTGTCCGACAATCTGGACAAGCGCTACCTGCAAGACCTGGAGCGGCACGGTCTGCCCGTGGTCCCCACCCGCTGGGCGGAGCGCGGCGCCACCGTCCACCTCCCCGACCTCACGCGGGGTTGGCCGCAGTTTGTGCTCAAGCCCGCCATCTCCGCTGGCAGCGAGCTCACTCGCCTCTTCCATCAAGACCAAGCCGACGAAGCCCAAGCATTCGCCAACCAAATCCTGGCCGAGCGCCCGCTGATGGTGCAGCCGTTCTTCTCCAGCGTGCGCACGGTGGGCGAGCGGTCCCTCGTCTGCCTGGGCGGCGAACCCAGCCATGTCGTCATCAAGATGCCCCGGTTCGACGAAGACTACGAATCCGTGACCGGCCCCGACACCCCCAACCCCGCCGAAACCGAGCTGTGGCAGCGCGCGCTCGCCACCCTCCCGCAGACCCCGCTCTACGCCCGCCTGGATCTGATGGAGGACGCCCAGGGCCAATGGCGCATCAGCGAACTAGAACTCATCGAGCCCTCGCTCTTTTTCTTCAAGCATCCGCCGGCCGCCGCGCGCTTCATCGAACTCATCGCCGCACCCCCCGCTGAGTAACATCAAGCCGATGCAACGAGACCGGAGCCAGCGCCTGGAGCAAGCCCGGCAGGCCACGTGGCTGGGCATCCTCACCAACGGCACCCTGGCCCTCATCAAGGGGGTGGCCGGGGTGCTGGGCAGCTCGCAAGCGCTCATCGCCGACGCGATTGAAAGCACCACCGACGTCTTCGGCAGCCTCTTTGTGCTGATGGGGCTCAAGGTCGCCCGCCGCCCCGCCACCAGCCAGCACCCCTACGGCCGGGGCCGCGCCGAAACGGTAGCCGCCGCCGCCATCTCGCTGCTTTTGCTGGCCGCCGCCGTGGGCATCACCGTCACCAGCATCCACGAAATCCGCACCCCCCACGCCGTGCCCGCGCCCTACACGCTGGTCGTGCTGCTGGGCGTGATGTTGGTCAAGTTTCTGCTGGCACGCCGCACCCACCGGGTGGGCGAAGCCGTGGACAGCCAATCCGTGAAGGCCGATGCGTGGCATCACCAGAGCGACGCGCTCACCTCGGCGGCGGCGTTTGTGGGCATCTCCATCGCCCTCATCGGCGGCCCGGCCTACGCGACGGCGGATGACTGGGCTTCTTTGGTGGCGGCGGCGGTCATTGCCGTCAATGGCACGTTGCTCCTCCGCTCGGCATGGGAAGACCTCACCGATGCCGTGCCCTACCAAGAGCTGGGCGAGGATGTGCGCCGGGTGGCCGCCCAGGTGCCGGGGGTGCGGGGCACCCACCGCTGCTGGGTGCGTCGGCACGGGTTCGATTACTTTGTGGACCTCGACATCCTGGTGGATGGCGACCTGACTGTGCGCGAGGGCCACGACCTGGCCCACGCGGTGCACGAGCGGGTGCGCGACGAGCTACCCCTCATCGCCAAGGTGATGGTGCACGTGGAGCCCGACGACGAATACGGTCGCTTTGCCCTGCCCGGCGAGGCGCCCCCGCCCGCCTAGCCCGGCAAGACTCCCGGTTTTGGGTTGTAAAAGCGGAATTAACCAAGTCTTAACCTCGCCATGAAGTTTTCTTAACATTCCGCGCTCAGAGTAGGAGACGTGCGCCGCGCGTTTACTCTCATCGAACTCCTGGTGGTGATTGCGATCATCGCTATCCTGGCCTCCATCCTCTTCCCCGTGTTTGCCAAGCAAGCGGCCAAGCAGGCGGGCAACGTCAGCAACCTCAAGCAGATCGGCCTGGCGGGCATGATGTACGCCGCCGACTACGATGACACGCTGCCGGCCAACGGCGGCATCTGGAATGGCAAGGCCATCAGCAACGGCAGTTGGTACTGGATGTTCCACTTCACGCCGTACATCAAGCAGAAGCCGGGCAGCCACATCACGGGCAAGCAGGGCATCTGTGTG
>CAZVHE010000136.1:0-917 GCA_964627705.1 uncultured Chthonomonas sp. | reverse complement strand
ACCTCAGTGAATCCGGCAGCAACCCGCGCGTCACCTTCGCCGAAGCCCAGGGCTGGGATGTTTCGTGGGGCCTCACCCGCACGGTGGATCCCGAAGGCCGCCCGGCGTTTGCCTATTACGCCACCTACGCCTACAACGAGCACATTGCGGACGAAGGCCCGGTGATGACGAGCTGGGAAGCCCCCTCGGAATCCTTCTTTATCCTGGAAGCCACAGACTCCGAAATTGAAGGCGACGAACTGGACGAGCTCTACAGCCGCACGCAGTCCTGCCCGGTGGGCGGCTGGATCGGTGCAGGTAACGGTCGCGCCCCCATAGGCGGCAACAACGATGGCACCACCATCGCCTACCTGGACGGCCACGTGAAGTGGCGCAAGACAGCCTGGGGTAATCCCTCCAACCAGTGTGCGCCCCACCCGACCATTAGCGGCGCGGGCTTCCTGATCTGGCCGCCGGCCACGCAGGGTGGTTCGTCGGTGCAAGTGAAGGGCTGGACCCCGTCGTTCATCGAGCCGTAAGCGCTTTTGCTTCTCGCTTCTCACTCCCGCCGGGCGACTGGCCCGTGCGGGAATTTTTTGTGTGGGCGGGAGGTTATTCGCCGAAAAAAACGGCTTCGGCCGAGTCCACTGCCTCGATGAAGTTCTGGGCCGTCCGCTTCAGGTTGACCTGGGTCATGCCGCCGCTGAGTTCAATGTCCATCTCGACGAAGATCTCGCTCTCATCGTTGGCGTAGGCGCGCACCCAGTGCGAATCTCAGTTGAACTGGTTGAGGGCTTCCATATCCGGGGCACCGTCTAGGTCCTTGCCGGCCTGCATCATGCAGAACGTGGCATCCGGGTCACCCAGGTCGAGGATCTCACCATCTTCGTTGTAGGCAAAAACCTTGCCCTCCCAGCCCGCGTGCTTAAAGACCAGCC